>NZ_JBFBAE010000040.1:0-78848 GCF_040689465.1 Amycolatopsis sp. NPDC051373
ACCTCCGCCAACGCGGCTCCCCCGAATCCAAACCCGTCGGCGCCCAACACCACCTCACCGACGAAACCGGCTGACCACAGCACGTGGTTGTCAGCGGCCGCCTCCCCCGGTGTGCGGGGCGGAGACGGCGCGTCCTTCGCGTCCGGTGAGCAGGCCCAAGGCGATCATGCCGAGTCCGAGACCGAGGTGGAGCCAGTTGTCCGCGCCGTTGACCGGGACGAAGTTCGCGTCGCTGCCGTGCTCGATGAGCAGCCCGTAGAGCCACAGCACGAGGTACACCACCCCGCCGATCAGCAGGAACAGCCGCGCCGCGTGCGCGGTGCGGCTGCACACCAGGCCGACGACGCCGAAAATCAGGTGCACGACGTTGTGCAGGGTCGAAACCATGAACACCCCGAACAGCATGGCCATCGAGCCGTGCCCGGCGAGACCCATCTGGTCGTAGTCGGTCGTCACGCCGGGGATGAACCCCAGCACGCCGACCACCAGGAAAACAACGGCGACGATGCCGGCCGCGAGCTGGGCGGACGACCGTCCGATTGCGGTGTGCGACGGCGTGTGAGTCGACATGGCCTTCTCCTCCCCGTGAAACGGGCTTCGGTGGGGCCCGGACGGCCACCACGCTGGACGTGGACGTACCCCGCGGCAGACCAGGTAATCGCAACGGACCCGACGAGCCTCGGCTCCTTTCCGCCGGCCCGACGATCAGCGCGACGGGCTCCTGCACGGCACAATCAGCACGCTGGCCGATCTGACCGCGGTGTCGTTGATGAGCTCGACGGGCTGCGCGTCTGGGAACGGGTCTACTTCCTGGCGAAGGAACGCGGCGTCACCCTGTTTATCCGGCCGCCGGTCTCGCCGGTCGCCCGCCGGCTGATCACGATGTTCCCGATGCACTTCACCGGTGTCATCGAGCCCGGAGCCGGCGTGACACGTCGAACACCGGTGCGTCCGGGTCTCTTGCTCACGGCCGCGGCGGGGCCGCTACCCGCCGGTGGCGAGGGAATGGCAGTGCTCCGCGGCGGCGAGCAGGGTGTCGTCGTGTTGCCAACGCAGCCAGCGCGCCGTCGCGCCGGCGATGTGATCGAGGGTGGCGCACTCGACCGCCGCGGGAGTGTGCCCGATGGTGTGGTGCAGTGTCGAGAGCACGACCAGCACCCGTCCGTCGTCGGGGTCGCGGACCGGGGTGCTCTGCAGGGCGTGGAAGCCGGCGGCGAGCACGATGCCCTCGGTGAGGGTGCCGGCGAAGATCGGGTCGTCGCCGACGTCGGGCACCACGACGCGCTGCCGGGTGCGCAGGACGACCGCGCAGGCCGCCTCGGCGAGCGCCGCGCGCTCGAAGTGGTCGACGTACACCCGGGGCAGCCCGGTGTGGGCGGCCATCCGCAGCATGGCGTCGGGCTGGACGAGCCAGGCGTCCGCGGCGTCCGCTTCGGCGGCGCTCAGGCAGCGCTGCGCCGCACCGTCGAGCACGGCTTCGGTGGCGCGTCCGTGGTGCCGCCGGACCGCGAACCCGAGGTCGGGTTGCCGAGGCCGCAGTGATCCGGTGAGCCATCGCGATCCGTTCGCCGAGGTGGGGCGCGGCAGCTTCAGCACCGTCGCCGCGACCTCGACCAGCCGCACGTTCAAGGCCTGCGACGCGTCGCGCAGCAACGCCTGCGCCGCGTCCGCGTCCGCGTCGGGCAGGCGATAGCGCTCCTGAAGCAGCCCAAGGGCCTGCGCGACCAGCGGCCGTACCGCCAACTTCGTCCGCAGGTCGGCGATGTCCTCTGCCAACTGCTCGGTGGGCACGTCCGGTCCGTCGCCGACGACGCGACGCCCACGAAGAGCATCCTCGGCGGCCTCGACCGTGTTGTCGATCTCCACCACGTCATCGGCACGAGCCGCGCGCAGCACCCGACGCACCACACCGTCCGCGGCGACCACCCGGTTGGCGCGGCCCGAGCCGGCAAGAGTCCGCGCGATCCGCAGCACCATGCGCACCCCGGCCGCGCTCAGCAGCGACACGCGCGACAGATCCAGCACCACCGGCCACCGGTCGTGGCCGACCAACTCGAGCAACCGGGCCTCGACCTGGGCCAGCTCCGGACCGGCCAGATCGCCGACGAGAACCACCACCCGCGCCGGAGCCGAAGCGGACGAATCCACCGCGGAACGGAGGTGGCGCACGTCGTCGGCGCGGCAGCGGACCGTCATCGACGCCCCCTTCCGCGTCACGTCCGGCGAGCCCACCTCGGCGGCACGGTCTCGACTACCCACGGTAGCCCCGGCCACGACCGTGGGCCCAGGGGCGAAGGCGAACGCCGACTCAACGACCGCCCGCTGTGCCAGGCCGGCAGGCGCCCGGCGCCGGCCTGATCGGAGAACCCGACGGCCTCCGGTCGCCCCGGCCCCGGCCGATCCGGGGAGCCGAGGCACATCGGACCGGCCGATGCGTGTTCATCCCCGCGGAGCCGTGGCACCGTGGACAGGTGAGCAGTTCCGACGACCCCGGCGCAGCCGCCGCGGAAGTGGCTGGGCACGCCGCCGCACGCGCGCTGACCGCGGCGAACCGCCGCAGCGCCTTGCGGACGAAGGCCACTGACTACGCGGACTCCGCCGCGGATTACGAAGAGACCAGCGGCCGTGGGCATCATGAGGCGGTGGTCCAAGCACACGCCGCGCTGGCAGAAGCACGACAACGCGCAGAGAGCGCCCGGGCTCGTGCCCGGGCCGGATTCATCCGCAGCCAGCCCGGCGCTCCACACCCGGATCGGTTCCTCGGGGCTGCGCTCGGCCAGGATCGCGGGCACCACCGGTTCGCGCAGGTACTCCCAGGCGTCGGGATCGCGGAAGAACCCGGTGACGTTGATCAGAATCGTGTTGAAGAGCGCGACGAACTCTTCGGCGTTCACCTGCAGCTGGTCGATGTAGTCGCCGTAGCTCTCGATCCCGATCTGCGTCATCCGCCGCCGGACCCGGCGCATCAGGCTGCTGCGCTTGTAACCCGTGAAGTCGAAGCCCCGCGACTCCTTGAGGTACGCGAGGACCGACTCGAATTCACCGTTGGGCTTGAGCTTCGGTTCCGTCACGCTCCGACACGCTACTCGCCGGCGCGGGTCACCACGGCCGGGCCGGCGAGGCGAGGACCGCCCAGACGACCTTGCCGCCCTGCCACGTCCGGCTGCTCCCCCAAGTCCGCGCGAGCCGGGCAACGAGCCTCAGGCCGAAGCCACGATCGGCGAAACCCAGGCCTTCGCGCAAATGCGCGTTCACGGGGCTGTCGTCGGCCACGGCGACGGTGAAAATCTCCCGTCGCAGATCCAGCCGGAGGCGCGGCGCCGACTCCGTGTGCGCCATCGTGTTCTCCACGAGCTCGGTGACGACCAGGCAGGCGTCGTCGCCCAGGTGCGGTACCCGCCAGTCCGCGCACTTCTCCCTCACGAACCATCTCGCGTGCGCCGCCGCCCGCGGTGAGCGCACGATCTCCTGCTGCCCTCTGAGCCGGACGGGCCGGTCGAGCCCGGCCTCCGCCTCCTGGGTGTCGGCGTGGACCGAGGCGTACCGGTCGACGGTCCGGCGCCGGAGCAGGGCCCGGTGCTCCGCCGAGGTGGACACGACGGCGAGCGGGATCGCCGGCCACTCCCGGATCCGCATGGCCACCAGGGTGAACACGCTCACCAGCATCGAGTCGTCGACGTCGAGCCCGCTGATGTCCGCGACGAGCCCGTCCGGAGCTTCGACAGCCGACTTCAGCAGGTAGTCCCGCAGCTCGGAGTAGGCCGCGACGGTCAGGTGACCCGTCGCGGTCACCACCGTCGAGCTCGTCCGCCGGTGCCGCGACAGCTCGAGTGGCCCGTCGGTCACGGCCGGACCTCCTCCTCCGTTTCGGCGCCGACGGAGTCCACCAGAAAGCGGCGCAGAGTCTTCGCCGCGTCCGCGGCCTCGCCGGCGGAACGGGAGTACCGCTCTTCGAGCGCCCCGTGCCCCCGGTCGTGGGAGCGACGCTCAAGCTTGCGCGCGAGGCCGGCCTTCTCGTCGAGGGACCGCAACGCCATCGACAGCGCGCGTTCGAACTCCTCGTCCTGAGCCCCCAGCAGAGCCTCCGCCGACCACGCGTGACCGATGCGGCAGCGGTACCGTTCCGGGGCGTCCCCGACCGCGACCAGCGCGCCGTTGCGGTCGGGACAGGTGTACCCGCTGGCCGGGCCGCTCTCCCCCGGCCGCACCGCCTGGAAGTCCACGCCTTCCCGGGCGATCAGGTCCTCGGCTCGAAGCGCGTCCGATGGCGGTGCGACGGGAGGCGGATCCACCGGTGTTCGCGCGAGTTTGTCCAGTGCGGCGCCGATCTCCGCGGCGGGGAGCACGTGTTCGGTTTCGACCTCGGCGAGGGCGTTCGTCGGCATTCCCGCGAACAACGCGTCCGCCGGGTCCTGCACGACCGCGAGCCCACCCCGGTCCACGATCGCCCGCAACCCGGCCGCCCCGTCGTCGAGCATCCCAGAGAGGACGACGCCGATCACCCGGGGTCCCTCGGTCAGCGCGGCCGAGCGGAACATCGCGTTGGCTGCGGGACGGTGGCCACTCTCCGTAGGGCCTCTCGGCAGCACGATCTTTCCGCCGGCGGTCAGCAGGTGCCGGTCCGGCGAGGCGACGTAAATCGTGCCCGGAGCCAGGTCCGCCCCGTGCTCGGCCGACTTCGCGGGGAGCGGCCCGGCGCGATCGAGAATCAGCGGAAGTGCGCTGCGGGCTCCGATGCCGAGGTGGACGGTCACGAGGACAGCCGCGGGGAAGTCCGGCGGCAGAGTCGCTGCCAATGCGCGCAGCGCCTCGATGCCACCGGCCGAAGCACCGACAACCACCAGGTCGCGCTTGACGAGCGACACGGCTCGCACCTCCTCACATTCCGCGTGAGCGTAGTCACTGATGGTTTGGTTTCCCCGCTCGCGCCACGCGAAACCACTTCGGCTCTGATGGCCCCGCCCTGTCACGGAATTCCACAGTGGACAGTTAACGAACGGGGTAATCTGGGCGCCGAGGAGGGAGAAACCAGCCCGTCCGGGCGGAAAGAGGGCGGTGATGTCCGAGGTCCGCACCGAGCTCGTCCGGCGCGCTCGATCGACGGTGCTCGTGTTCACCGGCACGCTCGACCCGCGGTCGCGCCGCACCGTGCGCGACGGACTGCTCAAGGCCGCCGCGGAGGCACCGGACGGCCTGATCGCCGATGTCTCGGAGCTGGCCTTCCCCGAGGACGCCCGGCTGAGTGTTTTCGCGCTGGTGGCGATGCGGGTGGGCAGCTGGCCGGGGGTACCGTTCGCCCTCGCCACGCGTCAGCCGCACCAGCGGGCACTCCGACCCGTTTCTCCCTCGCCCGCTACGCCCGCGTCCACCGCGACGCGGCCGAGGCGGAACGCGAGTTCGGCAACCCCGTGCGGCAGCGCGCCGTCCGCCAGTTCCCGCGCACCGAAGTGGCCGGCGAGGTCGCCCGCGATTTCACCGGCGAGGTGCTGCGGGCCTGGCACGTTCCCGAGCTCACCGACCAGGCGGGAACGATCGTCACCGAGCTCGTGACGAACGCGCTGCACCACACGCACTCCGAACCCCAGGTCCGCCTCAATCTCCGCCGCGGCATCTGCACGATCGCCGTCGCCGACGACGACCCCCGCCTCGTCGAGCTCGACGAGCAGCGAGATCCGATGGAACCCGGCCTCGGGCTCAAGATCGTCGCGCAACTGGCCCGCGCGTGGGGCTGCAGCCGCACCTGGGCCGGCGGCAAGGTCGTCTGGGCGACCCTGCGCGTGCCGGCAGGGCACCACCGGCCCGCGCGACGCTGACGACGACGCGTGGCGCCAGTGTCCACGGTGCCCACCCCAGGCTCTCCGCGTTCGGTGCGGTGGCGCCCACGGTGGCGGAGGGTCGCGAGCCCGCCGCGCAGATCGCGACGTAGCCGGTCCCACCACGAGACTGGACACGGTCCCGAGCAGCGGGCCAGCCCCGAAACGCGCTTGCCCCGCCGTTTGGCGGGAACGTGAGGCTGGCCCGTTCTTCTGCTGATTGAACCGTAGCCGAAGGGGGAATGTGGGGAGGGTGATCACGACAGAAGAGGGAGCGGAGCGTGCTCGTGCGAGGGGGCAGGCTGCGGGCGCGCGCGCACGCGAGCTGGCGACCCGTCGAGCGGCCCTGACCGGCCGTGGACGTGCCGAGCCGGGCCGGACTGCTGCGGCCCGCGCTGCTCAGCGGGTTCAGGTCGCGCAGGAGCGCGCGGCCACGGCGCGGGAGAGCCTCCGGCAGGGCTTTCTGCGCGCGGCCGCCGCGCACGAGCGGGCCGCCCGAGTCCTCGAGCGTGTGGCCGAACACGGAATCGGGGACGTGCTCGCCTGCCGAGGGCACGCTGCCCGACATCGTGCCGATGCCGAGGCGGACCGTCGGCGGGCCGCGGAATGCTCAGCACTGCCGACAACAGGCGAGACAACCCTGTCGGCTCGACGTAACGTCCTGCGGCGCCACCTCGCCCACACCGCCAGTCAGGCCGACCCACCAGTGAGTCGGGCGGTCGCGGCAGCGGCCGCGCACCTGGTGCGCGATGTCGACGCGGTGGTGATCACCATCCGCGGACGCGGACTGACGCAGCATGAGCTCGCGGCCACCGACCCCTGGGGACAGCGGATCGAGGAGCTGCAATACATCACCGGCGAGGGGCCCTCGATCACCGCGTTCACCACTGGCCAACCGGTCACCGTCACCCGACTGTCCGAGCACGCAGGGCGGTGGCCGGGATTCGTCGGTGCAGCGGGCGAATACGGGGTCGACGCGGTGTTCGCGTTCCCGCTGTCCACGGCGACCGCTCTCCCGCTGGGCACGATGACCCTCTACCGGCGCGATACCGGAACGCCTCCGGCCGGACTGGCCGACGCCCACGACCTGGTCGAGCTGGTCGCGACGGCCCTGTCGGACGACCGCGAGCTGGCCCAGCAAATCAGCAGCTCCACAGCGTACGAGGACATCAACATCGCGGTCGGTCTGCTGTCGATTCAGCAGACCATCAGCACCGACGAGGCGCTGGTTCGCCTGCGGGCGTCGGCGTTCGCCTCGGGCCGGCCACTGATCGAGGCCGCCCGCGACGTCGTGGCCCGGCACTCACACCGGCACCGGGACCAGCGTCGTGAATGAGCTGCGGCAACAGGTGATGGACGTGTCGGCCCGGCGGGTGTCCGGCACCACCATCGGGCTTCCCTGCAGTGCATCATCATGAGAGTCGGGTGGTCCGAGTCACGAGCCGGCCTCGTGGCCGTGCGGAGAGGGGGCCGAGGTGCCACACACATCGCCCAGTGACGAAGACTGGGCCTGCGACAAGCTCCAATTCTCCGCCGACGCGGCCGTGGCCGTCGCCCGGCGCCCGGCGCCCGAGCACGGCGCGCCGCTCGGGCCGTTGGCCCAGCAGTTCGCCACGCTGACCTATTCGCTGCTGAACACCCACACGGTCGGCGACGTCCTGCAGCAAGTCACTGACACCGCGCTGCGGGTGGTACCCGGCGCCGAGCTGGTCAGCATCACGCTGCGCGCCCCGGACGGGACGTTCCACACCCCGATCCAGACCGACCCGGTCGCCGGCGAACTCGATCAGCTGCAATACCGGCTCCATGAAGGGCCGTGCCTGGATGCCGCCGACCCGGCGGGGCCCGCCGTCGCCGACAGCCCGGACCTGGCCACCACCTCACGGTGGCCACGGTTCGGACCGGCCGCCGCCCAGCGTGGTTGGGGTGCGGTGATGTCCACCGCGCTGCTGACCGACGCGCAGCCACCGCGGTTATCCGGCGCGCTCAACGTCTACGCTAGGCGCGCCGGTGGGCTCGGTGAGCCCGACCGGGCGGCCGCGCTGCTGCTGGCCACCCACGCCTCGCTCGCCCTCGCCCACGTCGACACCGTCACCCGAGGCCGGCTCCAGAACCACCACATGGAGCGGGCTATCGACTCCCGCGACGTCATCGGCCAAGCCAAAGGCATCCTGATGGCGCGCCGCGGCCTGTCCGCCGACGAAGCGTTTGACCTGCTGCGCCGCACGTCCCAAGACCTCAACGTCAAACTCGTCGAGCTGGCCGAAACCCTCGCCACTCGCCACGGCGAGCTCGATCTGCCCGACCCCGGGCCGGGTGCATCCTGACCCCCGACCCCGCCATCGCCTCGTAGTTCCCGCGGCCGCGACACCCTCGCTGTCTCCGCCCCGATCACCGGATTCGACGCCCGCTACGCCCGAGGCAAGGCACAACGCGCCCCCGGCCCGAGCTCGGACTTCCCGCACGAGGAGCACTTCTTCGTCGGCGGGCCATCCTCCGTCGCACGGCATTGCTCCGGCTTCGAGCCGGCCGAGGATGGCGTCGGCGTGGGCCGAGACATCGCCGACAGACCAGAGGTCGAAGGCGAAGGCCATCGCATCGCGGTCCTGCTCGCGAAACAGTGGCTTGACGTCCTGCTCGAAGTGCATCGGCTCATCCTCCGTTGCGGTTGTACCTGCCATGCCGCCGCCGGGCGCGAAGCGACCGACCGCGCCCCGGCCGGCGAAGTGCGCAGCGAGCGAGTCCGCCGCGGCGGTCAGCGCACGCTGCGCCGGTTCGAGCGCGCGCCACGCGCTCGGGTGAGCTGTTCGTGACGGCGTGGCGAAGTCCTGGAGCTGGGGGATGATGTCGCCCGCGGGCATCAGAGGAACCGCCTTGTGCACGGGCGCGTCGATGCGTTCCGCACCTTCGAGCGCCATGCCCTCCGCGCGTTCGAGGAACATGAAGTGCTGGAGGGCCAGCTCGCCGAAGTGCATCGGCGTCAGGTTCACGGCGGTCGGATAGTGGTGCGCGGGCGCAGAAAGGTTCGGCCGGGTCGGATGAGGCGCTACAGCCGATCGCGGCGAGGACGTCCTGCGCCAGCGCGAGATGCAGCATCTCCGGGGTGGCGACGCGCCCGGTTGTGTGGCGCCGGCGGATGACGGTTTCCAGCGCCTTCTGTGCGAGCCCCTCGTCCGTGCGCTGCTTGAGCGAGAACGTCGCGTCCGGTGTTGCCGATCGGGTCCGTCATTCCTGGCACCCCGTCCCGTCGGACGGCCCGGTCAGGTCCTCCGCGGGGCCCGGCGATCTTTGCGCTGGGCGAGCTCTGCTTCCTCCACCAGCACCAGCATCGGCTTGCCGGGTTCGCACAGCATCATGACGGTGAACCGGAGCGGGACGTCCTCGCGGTTGTTGCCGTCCTGGTAGTGGATGACGTCGCCACCCGGCTCCCAGAACGCCTCTCCGGCATGCACGACCCGCTCCGGCTCGCCTTCCAGCTCCAGCAGCATCTCGCCGTCCAGCACGTAGCCGAACGCGGGCCCCGGATGCCGGTGCGGCGGCGCACCGGGATCACCGGCTGGATACTCGACAACCACGGTCATCACGTGGGCTCCCGCCGGAATGAAAGGCGGTTCTACCTCCTGCAGCGTGGTGAACGCCGACTCCCAGGCGGTCGATCGCGGCTTCTGCCCGGTCGGCGCCGGATCGATGTTCGGCATGAGAAACACCTCCGTGTCGGATGGGTGGTGCAGGGCGGCGTTACTCCCGAATCCGGCCGGGCCACTCGGCGTTGCGGATCTCGCCTCGGATCGCCAGGCCGGCCGGCACGAGAGTCCGCTCGCTCAGCTCGGTTCCGAAGTAGCGCGCGTGCGGGTTTGGCTCCACCTCACGCGGATCGTTGCGGGCGGCCGGCGCCGCGCGGAAGAACTCGTCCATCCGGGACTGCTCGGGGCCGGCGATCTCGACCGTCCCGTTCAGCGGCGAGCCCCCCGCGGTCGAGCCGACCGCCTGGGCGACGTCGTCGCCCGCGATGGGCTGGAACAGCACAGGTGCCAACCGGACCGCGCCACCCTCGGCGGCCGCGTCCGCGATGCGCGCGACGAATCCGAAGAACTGCGTGGCGTGCACGAGTGAATACGGGATCGACGACTTTTCGATCGGCGACTCCTGCGCGATCTTCACCCGGAAGCAGCCACTGGCGGCCAGCAGTGTGCGGGTCGAGGTCTCGAAGAACTCCATCACCGCGGCATTCTCGAACGACGGCGAATTCGCCACATCGACCACCAACGCCGTGCCGGCCAGGGCGTCCGAAAGTCCTTCGCCGGTGAGCGTGTTGACGCCGGCGTTCGGCGATGCGGCTACCGCCTGGTGGCCGTGCTCGCCGAGCTTCGTCACAAGCTTCGAACCGATCAAACCTGTACCGCCGATAACCACGATCTTCATGGGCATCCTCCGCTGGCTACCGGGCATCCGGCCGCGCGGGAAGGCAGTGACAGGTTGGCAGCCCCAGCACTGCTTGGCCACGGCGGAACTCGGGCAGCGACTCCTGCAGCCGAAGCACAAAGGCCAGCACGAATGGGCGATGAACGGTGTACTCACGTGCGCGACTGTCTGCGGAGGGGCCTGCGCAATTCACGGAGCCGCGCCACTCCTCCGCACATCCACCAACCACGTCTCCCTTCTGCGGGCCCGCTGCTCAGCATCCCGCGCCCACACTCGGCATTGAAGGGTCGCTTTTTCACCATTCCCGCTCTCTGTCAACCAGTCATGAAGGCATCGGCGACACGGAAGCCCGTCGGCTACCCCAACCCGAAATCGGTGACAGTCAGGGCTCAATTGCAGCCGCGCGGTCCACTCGTATTGCCGGACCGTGCCACACCGCCGACCCAGGGCAGGCGACGGCCCAGCCGGAAACGTTGCGACTGCCGGGGCGCACGTCGTGTGTCACGAACGCGAGGGCACGGAGGCGTTCGGCCGCAAGCACGGGTTGAAATCCTCGTCGTCGCGGCCGTTCGTCGAGCCTTCAGTGGACGTTGCGCGGCTCGTAACATGGGCGCGGTCGCTGTGGATCGGCAAAGGGAGAAGCCATGGCCACCAACGCCGTCGAGACCGGCGAAACGCAGGAGCAGTCCCGCACCGCCAAGGTGAAACTCCCGTTTGGGCTCCCCGAGTTACACGCACCCGACGTGCGGATGCCCCGGGTTCCGAAGCAGGCGCGCCACGAGATGAGCGCGGCCTTGGACACCGCTCGTTCGTTCCTGCCGCCGCCGCGGCAGCTCGTCTACTACGGGGCACTGGGAGTGCTGACCGCGGTCGAGCTGATCGAGTGGCCGGTGGCCATCGCGATCGGAGTGGGTACGGCGGTGGCAGGACGCGGTCGTGAATCGCGTGCCGCCGAGCCGGGAGCGCGGACCGCGCCGGTGAAGCCGGTCGAAAAGCGGCGAGCACCCCAGGATCGGGTGCGGCCCGCCGGCCAGCCCGAGACCGCCGGTGCACACCAGCCGACGAAGCGGGTCACATCAGGAGAGCGGCCGTCGATGGCCGGCCAGCCCGAGATCGCGGGCGCGCACCATCCGCTGGCGGAGCGCACACCACCACAGGCCGGGCAGCCCGAACCCGCCGTGGCCAAGTCCGAACCCGCGGCCGCGAAGCGTCGCACGCCGAAGAAGCCAGAAACCGCGCCCGCGCAGCGAGAATCGCGGACGGGGTCCACCCCGGCGAGGTTGCAGCCCGCGGCACCGGCACCGTCCGGCGAGGCGGCGAAGTCGGGCAAGCAGGACAGCAATTCCGCGCCCGGCGGCGAGTAGCCCGTGCGTCTGCCCGATCCGTTCGGCCTCGTCCGCGCGGTGGCCGAGCCGATCGCCGCAGTCGCGCGCGGTGCGGCAGCTCCCGGGCGACGCTCGTGGACCTCCGGCGAGCGCACCCACCTGGAGGTGCGCGGCCTGCACGAGCCGGGCCACGAGGCGGCAGCGCAGGTGCTCGTGCGCAGCCTGAGCGAACAACCCGGCGTTCGGGACGTCATCCTGAACTCGGTGCTCGGCCGGGTCGTCGTCGACCACGACCCGGAGACGACCGGGGTCCGGGAACTGGCCGAGGTGATCTCCGCGGTCGAGAAGGAGTGGGCACTTCAGGGCCGCGCGTCGACGAGCGACGTGCACCCGGGAAACCCGGCGCCGGTCCTGCGTGAAGTGGCCGCAGTCGGTGCCAACGTGCTCGGGCTGTCCTACTCCGCGCTGGGCCGGCTGCTGCCGGGGCGGGCGTTGCCGCCGGTGGCGCCCGCGCTCGCGTCGCTCATCGATTCCACGCCGGCGCTGCGTGCCGGCGTGGAATCGGCGCTGGGGCGCTCCGCCACGGACACGGTCTTCGCGGCCGGAGGCGTAGTCAGCCAGACGCTGGCGCGGCGGCCGGTCGCTCTCGCCACCGACGCGATCTACCGGTGGTGCCTGCGCCGGGAGGTGACCGCCCGCCGCGACGCCTGGGAACGGTGGGAGCCGGAAACTGAGGTACACCGGCATTCCTCCACGGCGACCGAGGCGGTACAGCGCCCCCGCCCATTGCCGGTGGGGCCGATCGAGCGGACCGCGAACGGAACGGCAGCGTTCGGCCTCGCGGGAGCAGCCGGGGTGCTCGCGGCCAGCCGCAGCGCGGACCGGGCCATGGGCGTGCTGCTCGCCGCCGTGCCGCGCGCGGCGAAGCTCGGCCGCGAGGCGTTCGCCGCGCAAGTGAGCACCGACGTCTCCACGAGCGGGTGCCTGGTTCTCGAGCCGGCCGCACTGCGACGTCTGGACCGGGTGGACCGCGTCGTGCTCGACACTTCGCTGCTGCGCACCGGCCGCAAGGTCGTCGGCGAGGTCACGATCACGGGCGCCGCCGACCGGGCCGACGTGCTGCGCACGCTCTACGACCTCGCGGACCCGCAGCACCCTGGCGGCGGATCTCACGAGTGGACGGTGCACGCACGGGGCGACGTGCTCCGCGTGCACCACGACGGAACAATCGTGGCGCGGGCTGAACTGGAGGACGAGACCCACCCGCTGGCCGAGGCCGTCACCGCGGCCGCCCGGCGGGCCGGCGAGGTCATCGAGGCGGAGCCGGGCACACTGGGCGAGCAGGTGCGGAGGCTGCAGGCCGACGGCCACGTCGTCGCGGTCGTGTCGGCTGATCCGGCCGGGCTTGCCGAGGCGGACGTGGGCCTCGGGGTGGCCGACACCGATCGCAGCGTGCCGTGGACCGCGCACGTCCTGTGCCCCGGACTCGCGCAGGTGTGCACGCTGTTGGACACGGTCGAGCCCGCCCACCGCGCCAGCCGCTACAGCGCGGGACTCACCGTCGCCGGATCGGCGCTCGGCACGCTCTTCGGGGGTTTCGGTCCACAAGAGACAGCGGCTTCGCGGGGATCGTTCCCGGTCCACTTCGCCACGTTGCTGGCGCTGGCCACCGGGACCTGGACGGGGGCGGAGGCCGGACGGCGGCCCGAGCCGATCCCGCTCGACCGCACGCCGTGGCACGCGATGTCACCCGAGGCCGTGCTCAGCCGCCTGAAGACCAGCGACGACGGGCTCGCCGCCGAGTCGGCGGAACGCCGCCGCACCGAAGGCCGAGCCGAGCCCGAGGGGCTCGGGCTGGCCCGCGCCTCGGCCGACGAGCTCGCGGGCCCGCTGACCCCGGCGCTGGCCGCCGGCGCCGGCGTGTCGGCCACACTCGGCTCGATCACCGACGCCGTGCTGATCATCGGCGTGCTCGCCCTGAACGCGCTCATCGGTGGTGCCCAGCGGCTCGGCGCCGACCGCGAGCTGCACCACCTGCTCGACACGAGTGCGTCGCAGGTCCGGCTGCGCCGTGCCGGCACTTCGACGACGGCGCGAGCCGAGCAGCTCGTACCCGGCGACGTAATCGAATTGCGGCCCGGCGACGCGGTACCCGCCGATTGCCGGCTCCTCGACGCCTACGGGCTGGAGGTGGATGAGTCGAGCGTGACTGGCGAGTCGCAGCTCGTCACGAAGAGCGTGCCCGCCAGCGCGGCCGACGCGGTCGCAGATCGCTCGTCGATGCTCTACCGCGGCACCGTGGTCGCGGCCGGACACGGCACCGCGGTCGTCGTCGCGACCGGCGAACGGACCGAGGCAGGACGCACGGCACAGGTGAACGGAGCAGCGCCCCCGGTCACCGGAGTCGCCGCCCGGCTGTCCGAGCTGACCCGCATCACGCTGCCGGTGACTCTGGGCGCCGGCACCGCGCTGCTGCTGGCCGACCTCGCCCGCGGCAACGCGATCAGCCAAGCGCTCGGCCGGGCCGTCGGCCTGTCGGTGGCCGCGGTACCCGAAGGCCTGCCGTTCGTCGCCACGATCGCCGAACTCGCCTCGGCCCGGCGCCTCGCGCACCGAGGTGTGCTCGCCCGCAGTCCGTCGACGATCGAGGCACTGGGCCGGGTCGACCTGCTCTGCTTCGACAAAACCGGCACGCTCACCGAGGGCCGGATCCGTCTGCGCGAGGTCTCCGACGGCACCACGGGACGTCGCCCGGACGAGCTCACGCTCCACCTGCGTGACGTGCTCGCCGCCGCCGTACGGGCGAGCCCGTGGCAAGCGGAGGGACAGACGCCGCACCCCACCGACCGAGCCGTGCTCGAGGCCGCCGCCACCCACGGCGTCGAACCCGGGCGCGGCGTGGGAAAGCTGACCTGGCTCGCCGAGCTGCCGTTCGAGCCGACCCGCGGCTACCACGCGGCACTGGCCGACACACCGGACGGACCCCTCCTCAGCGTCAAGGGCGCCCCGGAGGCGGTCCTCGCCCGCTGCGCGGGGCCGGACGGCAACCTGCTCGGCACCGTCGATCGCATGGCACGACAGGGATTCCGGGTGCTCGCGGTGGCCGAGCGCCGGGTACCCCGCGACGGGATCGACCGGGCCGAGCAGACTGAGCGCATCGAGTTGACCGAGGACGACATCCACGACCTGACCTTCCGCGGCCTGCTCGTCCTCGCCGACCCCGTGCGGCCCACCGCGGCGCGGGCCATCGCCGAGCTGGGCCACGCCGGTGTGCGGGTCGCGATGATCACGGGGGACCACCCGAGCACCGCCGCCGCGATCGCGGCCGAGCTGTCCCTCGGCACCGGCGAGGCGGTGATGACCGGCGCCGAGGTCGACGCCGCCGACGACGAGCAGCTCGCCGCCCGCATCGAAGACGTCACGGTGTTCGCGCGCGTCAGCCCCGCGCAAAAAGCGCGCATCGTGCAACAGCTCAACGGCCTCGGACGGGTCGTCGCGATGACCGGTGACGGCGCCAACGACGCGCCCGCGGTCCGGCTCGCGCACGTCGGCATCGCGCTCGGGGCCACCGCAACGCCGGCCACCCGTGAGGCCGCGGACCTGGTCCTGACGGACGACCGAATCGAAACGATCACCGACGCCATCGCAGAGGGCCGCGCGATGTGGGCCTCGGTCCGCGACGCCCTGTCCATCCTGCTGGGCGGCAACCTCGGCGAAGTCGCCTTCACCGTCGGCGCCGGCCTGCTGAGCACCCGGGACGCCCTCAACGCGAGGCAGCTGCTGCTGATCAACCTGCTGACCGACGTGCTCCCCGCGATGGCCGTCGCCGTCCGCCCGCCGCCACACGCGAGCGCGGACGACCTGCTGCGCGAAGGCCCCGAAGCCTCACTCGGCGCGGTGCTCACGAAGGACCTGATCGCCCGCGCGTCGACCACCGCCGGTGCAGCCCTGGCGGGCTGGCTCGCCGCGCGCACGGTCAGCACGCCCCAGCAAGCCAGCACCACTGGGCTGGTGACACTGGTCGCGGCCCAGCTCGGCCAGACGATCGCCGTACGCGGCCGCACCCCCCTCGTGGTCGCGGCCGGCGCCGGCTCCCTGCTGACCCTCGCGGCGATCGTCCAGACGCCCGGAGTCAGCGGCTTCTTCGGCTGCCGCCCGCTGCTGCCGCACCAATGGGCGCTCGCCCTCGGCGCGGCAGCGACCGCGACCGTCGCGCAGGCCGCCGCCCAACGCGTCCTCGCCCACGCCTGAACCACCGGATTTCCCAACGCGTTCACCGGGCCGCAATCCCGATTCCGTCTTTCCCTCACCCGCAGCGGGTTTCGTCCCCTCGAAGCCCCCGTGACCCGAGGAGACCACCATGGCCGAGTTCTTCGCCACCGTCCTCGCCAAGCTCGGCGCGAACCTCATCGAGTCCCTCGTGCTCAAGCTGGCGCAGGCCCTCTTCACCCACGCGTTCACCCCCGCCGACGCCGCCTGAGGCGGCGCCGCGCGACCATCGAGATGTGAATACCGCTCGCCGGCAAGGAGCGGCGCTCTCGGCGCACTGACGGGAGCCCGCGACGGCACGTGCAGCCGAAAACCGTTCCCCGGTCTCCGGCTGAATCGACCCGATGCCGGCCAAGCCCGACAGCGGACGGCGGCCGACAAGCGGGATGACGTGGTCACTGATCCTGGCTGTGCTCGGAACCGACGGCCGGATCAGCAACGCCGACCTCCCTGCGCGCGCGGGCCGGTCGTCCGCACCCTGCCCTGCGCAGGGTCCGCCGATCGGAGAGAACCTGGGCGATCCCGCGCCGACGTCGATCCGGCCGTCACCGGTCGCGGTCTGCGAGTGTTTCCCGTCGTCCGGCTGCCCGAAGTCGTACGCACACACCACATCATCGCCACGCTACGACTACCTGCTCCACGTTGGGCGCCGACCCGAGCGGCTACGAAATTCCACAGCAACCGGCTCGCCGACCTACCTCCCGCGGGAGCGGTGACGGCTAGGGCGTGTCTGACAATGCCCTGGTCCAGGTGACCACGGCGTGTTCTGACCCAGCGCGGTGTCCCCTGCGTCAGCTGCCTGCTCGAGCTCCTCGTCCAGCGGGCCCCGCCCGGCTCCTCAACAGCACTGGTGCGAGTGGTGGCCTCCGCAGTGCAACGGGTTGGACCATGCGCTCCGTCTCCCCATCACCGGCGGCCCAGGCCGATACCGAGGGCGCTGGCGAACTAACAGCTCGCGCGAGACCGACGGAGGGCGACGCCATGACCGTTCCTACAGCTGACGGCACGGTGCGCATGCTGCTGCTCGCCGCCGAGTTCGACGGGCCGGGCAACGTTCAGCTCGACACGGTCATCCCTTACCACGTCGGTGCCGACGGCATCGTGTACTGGAATGCGCCCTGCGAATCCGGGTTGACCTTCGTGCTGCTCAATGTCGATCCCACAGACCTGTCCAGCGGTGTTCTGCACCAGCGGCCCGACGGCTCCGAAGTTCTGCGAACGATCGACGGTTACCGCCTGGAGGTCGACAACGGAAATGGAGTGGCGGTCTTCGCCCCGAACGGCCAGCGTCGATCGATGACCGGCATCTTCCTCGTCAAGCCCTAGGCTGCACGCCGCGGGCCGGCAACCGCTTCCGCGTACACCCGGTCGAGCTGGTGCAGGCGGATGTGCCGGAGCGCTTCGCCGAACGTGGAGGCGTTGTACCAGAACCAGCCACACCCGTCGCACTGGCAGTGCCAGCGGTTGCATTGGCCGCAGTACTTGTTGCTGGCGTGGTGGCGGTTGTTCATGATGTCGCTTCTTCCGGGCTGAACGGGACTCGTTCAGTCTGGCGGGCAGAAGGTGTCCGCGTCGTCACGGCCAACGGGCATTTCCCAGTCCCGGGTGCCGGGGGCCTGCTCTACCGGCTGGCCGGTATCAGCCCGCGGCGCTGCTGGGCTGCTCCGCGAACGGGACGGCCGCCTCGATCCTCGTGCCGTCCGCGGGCGGGCTGGTCAGTGGCTATTCCGTGGTCTCGTGTCCGCTCGGGCGCTCACCGGAGGACTCCTGCGTCGACGGGACGGGTGGGGGTTCCGCCGGCGGTGAAGAGGTCGGCGAGGGTGGGCGCGGCGGTGCCGACGAGGTGGTGGCCTTGTTCGAGGTAGGCCTCGGTGGTGGCGAGAGTGGCGTGGCCGAGGTCCCGGGAGATCTGGCGGATGCGGATGCCGTGGGCTTCGGCGCACCGCTGCCGAAAGGGCGCGACGGCAGCGGCTGGCGGCTGGCTTAGCAGCGCCCGACCTGACAGACCCGCTGGTGCCGTGCCGGGAGCTGAGCAGCGGGACCATCCGCCTCGCCAGAGTCCAAGGCTTGGCTACATCCAGATCAGCTCGACCTCGCCGGGCTGCTCACCCGCGAGCATGCCGAACTGGGCGCTGACGGGGTCCGAAACGCGCGGTCATTCCACCGTCGCGGCAGGGTCACGCCGGCCGCGGCAACCGCCTCGGCGACCGTCATACCCTCGGGCGGGGACGGCCAGGTCCTCTTCGGTCGAGTCGTTGTAGGGGCGTCGGGGTCGTCGTAGCACCCGGTTGAGCGTTGATGCCGGGTTTCAATGGGGTGGGTCGATGAGGCGGGCGGGTGTGTGGAGGTCGCCGCGCCAGAGGTAGAGCGCGAGGAGGGGGACGGCGTCGGTGTGGATGGCGTGCGGTTGGGTGGGGGCGTGGTGCAGGACCGTGCCGGGTTCGCGTGCGACGTAGGGGGATTCGTCGGTGGACCAGCGGGCCCTGGTGAGCGGCACGTAGACCTCGTCGGCCGGATGCCAGTGAGGCGGGTAGTGCACGTGGGGGCCGAGCAGCAGGACGCCGAGCGTGACCAGGCTGGCGGGGTCGACGGCCACGGGTAGCGCGGCGGCGGGGCCGAGCAGCGTGCAGTGCGCGTAGCCGGGCAGGAAGCGTTCGTTAGGTGGATTGCTGACGTACGTGGTGGTCTGCGTCCATCGCGCGGACCTCAGCACCTGCACCAGTCCGGTCACGTGGTCCGCCAGCGCGATGCGAAGGGCTTTCGGCAGGTTACGTAGGGCAGGCAGGGCGGCGCTCGGCGCCGCAGGCGCGACCGGCGCGGTCGGGTGCGTGCTGCGCAGGTCGGCCGCGTGCTCGGGCAGGCCCTCGCTCGCCAGCCGCCGAGCCAGGTCGGTGACCAGCGCCGTCACCGCGGCAGTCGCCGGTGTGGAGCTTCCTGCCGTCACCGAGTCATCTCCCTGCGGTCGCTGCGACAATCCGGACTGATCGACGCTGGTGGCACGTTCTGCTCGCCCATACTCCCGGACTTAATCACGTCTGAGCTGTCACACCTCGAGGGGCTACCTCGTCTCCCTGATGAGAGATCAAAACGAGGCGACGAGGGCATGGTCGCGAGCAGGTGCGCGCAACCCACCACTGTTCGAGGCCGAAAGGCCTGAGAGATCGGAACCATGGTCATTTCGCCTGGTTCGTACTGCGTGCTCCACCGCTGATACCTGTGATCCGGACTTCGGGTCCCAGTGAAGTCCCGGCGAAGGCACGAGGTACACGCAGCCTAGAGAGGATGAAATGTCTGCTGTCAGCAACATGAGGCAGAAGGATCTGCTGGAAGTCGTTCCACCGTTCATCGCGCCGGGTTCCTCCGCGATGATCCGGATACTCGAGCTGCCGCCGGGGGACCCTGGTATCGCTCCCCATCGTCACTCGGGCCCCGTTTTCGGCTACATGCTCGAGGGCGAGATGCTGTTCGAACTCGAGGGTGAGGCGCCCTATCCGGTCAAGGCGGGAGAGGCTTTCTGGGAACCGGGGGGCGACGTCATCCACTACACGATCGCAAACCTGCTCGCCGACAAAACGAGCCGCCTCGTCGTGGTCGCGATGATGACCCCGGGGGTCGAGATGCTCACCATGGTCAGTGATGAGGAGCTCGCAGCCAAGGCGAGCAAGCGGATTCCTGCGCCGAACCGGTAGCCATCCGACCTGACCGGTCGGCACGATCGATCGCCGGTCGTCGCGCGCCGCCCTGGCTCGGAACGCGGGCCGAGCCAGGGCGGCTTCCGATGGTTCTCACTCCGGGCCGACGATCCGAGGGATAACTCGAAATCGGCTACAGCGGGCAGATCTGCAAAAACCTATCCGCCGGCAAGGCCGCACAAAACGAATCGGAGAAACCGTGACCAACATCCAGCGCGTCAGCATCGACAAGCAGCACCCGACCGCCTACAAGACCCTCATCGCCGTCGCCGCGGAGGCGGACACCAACGCCGCCGCGGCGGGCCTTGACCCGCTTCTGGTCGAGCTGGTGAGGATCCGCGCCTCCCAGATCAACGGCTGCGCGTTCTGTCTGCGCATGCACACCGGTGACGCCCTCAAGAAGGGCGAAAACCCCGACCGGATCGCCGTGCTGCCCGCGTGGGAGGAGACCGGCTACTTCTCCGCGACCGACCGCGCAGCCCTCCGGCTGACCGAGGCGATCACCCGCGTCTCGGACGGACACGTCCCCGACGAGGACTACGCCGCCGCCGCGGCCGTGCTCACCCCCGAGCAGGTATCTGCCGTCGCCTGGCTGGTCATCGTGATGAACGCCTTCAACCGCGTCGCCATCACCAGCCGATACCACGTCGCCGGCTGACTGTGACGATCGCGCGTGCTGCCAGGTGGCAAGCTCGAGCGCGATCTGGTTGACCGAGTCCTCGAAGTAGATCGAGTGACAGAACCCGCGGTCCAGCTCGCTCTTGATCTTGACGCCGTTGTCCTCCACGAGCTCTTGCCCTTCTGCAGCTCCGCCTCGGAGAGGACTGTGATCGCGAGGTTGTTGCCGGCACGCGGAGCGGGTGGCGTGGTCGTCATCGAGCTGGTGGGAGTACCTGGCCGAGCAGCTGGAGACCGGCGACCCCTGATCGCGGCGGCGAGCTCGTCGTTGGGGGCGGGACCGGTGGTCGAGGCGCGCGGGGCACGCATTTGGCTCGGCAGCTTCCGTCACCGATTGTCCGTCGTGCGTGCTGAGCCTGACCCGGTAAGACGAGGCGTTTGGAGTCGTAGCTCTTGTGGGGCAACGGGTTTCACCTTTTGCTGACTGGTACTGACTCGCCGCGGAGTGCCACGGTGGATCCCGAGATCGTTGACAGAGCGTGAAACCTGGAGTGAGGCCATGTCCCGACCCCTACCGGCGGGTTCGCCGTGAGCGGGCCGCTGTTGCTCGCCTGGCTGCTCACCGCGGTTTTCGCGCTGCTCGCGCTGCCGTGCGTGCTGCGGCTCGTGCAACTCGACTACGCACGGCTGGGCCACGGCCTGCGCCACGCCAACCTCGCCGAGCTGCTGCTCGTGGTCGCTATGGTAGCGATGCTCTCGCCCGTCGGCGGCCCGATCCCCGCGGCGGGCTGGCAGGCGGTGTTCGTGCTCACGGCGGCCTGGTTCGGGTTCGCCTGGTGGCGCGGCCGCGGTCAGGCGCACACCGCGAGCTGCGGGCACCACGCGCTCTCGGCCGCGGCGATGCTGTACATGGTGACCGCGATGCCCCACGGCGGCATGGCGCACGGGCCGTGGCTCACGATGTCCACAATGGATACCGGGCTCGCGCTACCGCTGCTCGCGGTTGTCGGCGCTGGCTACTTCCTCCTCGACGCCGCGCGGTCGGGAGTGGCCGCCGTGCGGACTGCCCGGGTGGCGGCGCCGGGGCTGACGTCGCGGAAGGTGTACCGCGCGGTGATGGGCGCGGGTATGGGGTACGTGCTGCTGGCCGCCACGTAACTGTCCGTTGCCGGACGCGGCGTCAGCCGATGGCGACGCCCTCGATGTACGCATCAATCGTCGAGTCGGCGCGGTTCTTGGCCCTCAGATGCGTTCTCCAGTCCCCGACGAGCGCTCTGATGTCATCGGGGTCCAGCACCTCCTCCGGTGTCTCAGCTGCGGTCATGCGATCAGTCGTACCCGGAAGATCCCTTGGGTTCCAAGCGCTGTGCTAATTGCTGACAGTATGCCAACAGGCACCACAAGATCAACTACAGTCACCGTTTGTGCATTCAGGACCGCTATTTGAAGACAAAGAGTGGGCCGGGTCGGGCTCGAACCGACGGCCAAGGGATTATGGGTCCTCCTGAGTCCAGCGGTGTGCTGACCTGCGAAAACGCAGGTCGTCGGCGAGCGTTCCGGCCATAATCCCTTGGGTTTGGCAGGATCCCCCAAATTGGGTGATCAGAGTCAGCGACCACCGCCCCTCGGATCCACGGCCCGACGACAGTATCGCGGTCTTGCCGTCCTGGGGCCGTCGTCGAGGCGTGGTCCAGGCCGCGGCCGTCGAACTCGTCGACGGCGGTGGCCGTTCCGCTCCAGTGCGGAACAGCCTGCACGCTCACCGGTTCCTCGGCCTGGACGTCGGAAAAGGCGAGCGTCACGCGGTCGGTCTCGACCCGGACGGCGAACGGCTGCACAACGCGCCGCTGCTCAGCACTTAATCGAAACTGAAGGCCTTGTTCGACAAGCTCACCCAGCACGGACCACTGCTGGTCGTGGCCGACCGGCCCGCGACGATCGGCGCGTTGTCCGTCGCGGTCGCCCGCGCCGCAGGCCATCAAGTGGCTTATCTGCCCGGGCCGGCGATGCGCCGCATCGCGGACCTCTACCCAGGCCGCGCCAAAACCGACGCCCGGGACGCGTTCATCATCGCCGACGCCGCCCGCTCCCTGTCCGACACGCTGCGCCCGGTCGACGTCGGCGACGAAGCCCTGGCCGAGCTCGATGTGCTGGTCGGATTCGATGACGACCTGGCCAGCGAAGCCACCCGCAGCGCCAACCGCATCCGCGGCTTGCTCACCGGCATCCATCCCGCCCTCGAGCGGGCGATCGGACCACGGATCAGTCATCCGGCGGTGCTGGAGATCCTTTCCCGTTGCGGCGGACCAGCCGGGATCGCCCAGGCCCGCCGCCGCAAACTGACCGCGATCGCGAAGGCCCACGCGCCGCGCATGGGCGACAAGCTCATCGACGCGATCATGACCGCGCTGGCCGAACAGAGCGTCACCGTCCCGGGCACCGCAGCCGCAGACACCGTGCTCCCGAGACTGGCCGACAGCCTCAAAAGCGTCCTTCAGCAACGCAAACAGGTTGCCGAGGAGGTTGAGGGGATACTCTATGCGCACCCTCTTGCCGGGGTCCTGGCCTCGATGCCCGGCATCGGCGTCAGGACCGCCGCCCGCATCCTGCTCGAGTCGGCGAGGCACAGCGTCGCCCTGATCTGCCTGGCCCGCCGCCGCTGCGACGTCCTCCTATGCTCCGCAACCACACCCACTACCGCCACCCCGAAGCCGCTCTCGCCCCTGCCGCGGCTTGACAACCACATCGGGGCACCCCCCGCGGAGCGCGGTGCCGAAGCAACGCTCGACGCCTCGCGAAGATGAACTAGTCGTCGCGTTTACCCAGGTCGCGGGATAATGTAGACGTGAAGAGCGGGTCGTGTCTGTATCAATCCGAGACGTTAGCGGTGACCTCCCGACAGAAACTCGAAGCGCCGCTCTCGAGACATCTGCACAACTTGCTGTGTGTGTTCGGTCGACCCTTGAGCCCACTGTAGAGGCGACTGCTACCTACGCCTGGCGGTCATGCCGGAGAGACGCGCGGACGTGCACCTCACTCCGATCAGCAACAGGTCGATGGTCGGCCGCAGGCGCACGACCCATTACGGTGCGGGCGCGGACTTCAGCAAGACGGCGCGCAACCGGGCGAGCTCGCGCGGGGCGTTGCACGCGAGTGCGCCGGTGAGGGTGCCGCCGTGGAACCGCCGTGCCAACGGCACGGGACGTCCGACATCAACACCCGCATCCACCAAGCCCTCACATGCGGCCCTCGTCACCGAGCAGGACTTCGTCGCCGCCGAGCAAACACGCGCAGCTCGATCAGCTAGCGACGGCCGTGCGGGGTGTCCGAGAACCGTCCACATGGGAGATCTCCCGTGTGGACGGGTTCAAGTCGCGCTCTGCGGGCGCGCACCGCCGCTCTCCCGCCACCAGCTGCGCATCGCCGCGCGAGTACGGCAAACTCATCGACGACGGAACGGCCATCGACCCCGCATGCCGCATCATCTCACTCGAAGAGAGCTCCACGAAGCCCGACGACGCAACACCAGTCCCCAACCCGCCAACTGAGGCCGCGAGGTGTACCGCCGGCACCCCGCGGGCGGTACACCTCGATCGACCGCGGAGGTCCGTGGCCATCCCGCCGTCGGAAGTCAGCGCGAGCGGCACAGCGAGACAGTCAGTCCGGCGCCGGTGACGTAGTCAGGCTTCGCACGCCCGAGCTGACGACGGCGAGCAGGGGCACCGCAAGCAGGGCACCGACGATGCCGGCGGTGACGAGCCCGGCGGCGAGGGCGAGGACCACGGCCAGGGGGTGCAGCCGGACGGCCCGCCCGAGCAGCAATGGCTGCAGCACGTGGCTTTCGATTTGCATGACACCGACGACGACGGCGAGCACAATGACGGCCGCCCAGACGCCGTTGGCCACCAGTGCCACGAGGACGGCGATCGTGCCGGCGATCACCGAGCCGATGACAGGGATGAACGCGCCGAGGAAGACCAGCGTGCTCAGCGGAGCCGCCAACGGGACTCCGACGATCACCAGTCCGAGGCCGATGCCGGCGGCGTCGACGAACGCGACGGCGGCGGTGCCGCGGATGTACTGCGCGAGGGTGGTGAATCCACTGCGGCCGGCGACGTCGACGCGGCCGCGCAGGCGTGCCGGAACGGCCTTCAGCACGAATGCCCAGATTGTGTTGCCCTGGGCGAGGAAGAAGATCAGGCAGAACACCACCAGCAGGAACTCGGCAAGCAGTTCCCCGACGGTGACCGCGGTGGTGAGGGCGCCCGAGGCGATCGCCGACTTGTTCCGGCCGAGCATGGCGGTCAGGTTGCCGAGCATCTCGTCGAGCTGGCCCTGGCTCAGGTGCAGCGGCCCGGTGCGCAACCAGGTGTGCAGGTCGGTCAGGCTCGTGGTGAACTGATCGATCAGCCCGGGCATGCCCACAGTGACGCTGATGACCACGAACGTCACCACACCACCGGCCAGCACGATTCCCACGACCAACACGATCGCGGTCGCCAGCCCACGCGGGACCTTCTTGCCCGCCAGCCAGGAAACGGCCGGGGAGAACAGGCCCGCGAGCAAGAGCGCCACCGCGACCGGGACCAGCACTGAGGCCAGCTTGACGGCCAGGAAGCCCACGATCGTCAGACCGCCCGCGACGATCAGCGCGCGCCAGCCGACGGCGGCCGCGACCCGGAGCCCGTAGGGAACCGCGGACAGCACCTCTTCTGAGGATTCGCTCTTCCGGCTCACCGGCCGATCGGTTGTCATGAGCGTCCGCCTTCCATGGCTCAGTACCCGTCCCGGCAAGGACGTGGCCGGGTCCAGCGTGCCTCGTATGTCTCCACGCCGCCGAGCGGCGAACGGCCAAGCCCGCGAGCCGGGCCACCGCAGCCGGAGCTCTTATTTCGCGTGCCGTCGGGATCACGTAGTGTCACGTAGTGTCCTATCGCCATACACGGCCTGTTTTTCGAACAGGAGACGACACGCAGTTCGACCAGTGAGGAACGACCGGGGCCGCGGCGAGTGAAGGTTCTCGACCGTGATGACATCGCTTCGTCGTCGACGAAGGCAAAAGCTTCGGCTCCGGTAACGCTCACGTTCACTGTGTCGGCGTCCACTTCCCGGACACCGGCGAGGTGAAGTTCTACGACAAGAGCAGGGTAATGACCGTCGACCGATCCGGTCTGTGAAGCAGCGTGCTGTCCGGCGCCGAAACTGGTTCGTCGTGACCGACTGTCTGCGCACCCGGCCGCGGACGGCATCCGTCTGATGTGGACCGTTCCGATGCCCTGACTCCGGCGCAGCTCGCTCGGCACGGTCGTCCCGAAGATCTTTCGCCGCTTCCGCGGCACGTCCACTACTGACGTGTTGGCGGCCGGAACCCCGTGGGCGGAGCGCCGTACCCGCCGTGTGTTTAGACTGTGGTCTAGCAAAAGGGGCCCATGTGCACCAGCTCACCCTCGGCGTCGTCGCGCATTCGCGGAAAGCGGACGAACGCCGGTTGCCGATCCACCCACGCCACGTCGGACGAATTGACGCCGGCCTCCGTGACCGCATCTACCTCGAACACGGCTACGGCGAAGACTTCGGCGTAGCCGACGCACAGTTGGCAGGCACCGTCGCCGGGATGCGTACGCGGGAACAGCTCATCGCCGAGTGCGACATCATCCTGCTGGCCAAGCCGCTGCCGCAGGACGTCGCGCAACTGCGGCCGGGCCAGGTGCTGTGGGGCTGGCCGCACTGCGTCCAGGACCGCGAGCTCACGCAGCAGGCCATCGACAGCCGGTTGACGCTGATCGCCTTCGAGGCGATGAACCACTGGAACCGTGACGGCTCGTTCGGCCTGCACGTCTTCCACAAGAACAACGAACTGGCCGGCTACTCCTCGGTGCTGCACGCCCTGCAGGTGATCGGCTCGACCGGCGACTACGGCCGCCGGCTGCGGGCGGCGGTGATCGGCTTCGGGGCGACGGCGCGAGGTGCGGTGACCGCGCTCAACGCGCACGGCGTGCACGACGTGCGCGTGCTCACCGGCCGCGACGTCACGGCGGTCGGCTCGCCGATCCACTCCGCGACGATGGTGCAGTTCGAGCACGACGTGAACAACCCCGACGACCCCCGCCGCAGCCACGCTCTGACCGACCGCGGCCGGGTACCGTTGGCGGGGTTCCTCGCCGCGCACGACATCGTCGTCAACTGCGTCCTGCAGGACACCGCCGCGCCGTTGACCTTCCTCCTCGAAGACGACCTCGCCGCGTTCGCACCCGGCAGCCTCATCGTCGACGTCTCCTGCGACGAAGGCATGGGCTTCAGCTGGGCGCGGACCACCACGTTCGCCGAGCCGTCGTTCGTGGTCGGCGACGGCATCACGTACTACGCCGTCGATCACAGCCCGTCCTACCTGTGGAACTCGGCCACGTCGGAGATCAGCGAGGCCCTGCTCCCGTTCCTGGGGACGGTGCTCGGCGGACCGTCCGCATGGGACGGTGACGAAACTGTCCGCCGCGCCATCGAGATCCGCGACGGTGTCGTCCGGAATCCCGCCGTCCTGGTCTTCCAACACCGCGCGGCGGAGTACCCGCACCTCGTGGAGTAGAGGACTGCGACCGGCCCCTCCGCGGGAGGGGGACCGCGGCAGCACCCGTTGTGGCAAACCCCACCGCCCGGCTGGTGCTTCCGACATTCCGCAGCTACCGCAGGCTGGGAACTCGCTCTGGCCGACCTCGTCCTCAACGGCGAACATGTCGGCGCCAACGCCCAGTACCCCGGAATGCGTCACACTCTTCAACACTCAGCGCAGTCGTCGTGTACGCTCGGTGTTGACCGAGAGCATTTCGTGCGCGAGTGATCGAACCTGCGCCGTCCTCGGCCCCAGTCCGGCCGGCAATCAGCGGCCGGAGACGGGAGCACCGACATGCCGTCGGGCCCGAACACCACACTCTCGACGCAACCGGTCACCGAGCCCCGTCTACGGCTGAAACCGGCGGCACCCACCACCGGACACGTCGACGGTGCATGGTGGCCCCGGTCCCGCGATCTGGCCGCCGAACTGCCCGCGCTGCTCGCGGCGCTGGCCGCTCGGCTGGGACGCATCGACCGGGTCACCTACCACCTCGGCGACTGGCCGGATCCACCCCGCGACGTCACCTTCGGTGAGAGCGTCATCCGGCTCGAGGGATTCCGGTCGCAGCCATCCGCCATCTTGACGGTCATCGGCTGGGACCAGCACCGAACGACCCTGCTGGTCATTGCCGCGGAAACCGGCCCCGACGCCGCACAGCACGCCCTCACGACCGCCGCGGACCCGGACAACACCAGCGACAGCACACATCTGCTGGCCGCCGGGCACAAGCACACCAACAGCCGCGCGCCACTGCACTCCTGAACCACCCCGCCCACCGGGCAGCACCCACGAAAGGATCCTCTGATCAGTACGTCCACACTGGACAATTCGATGTTCAGCCACCCCATCGCCGAGCAACCCCGGCCCGGAGCGCTCACCACCTCCCCGGACGACCGGTACGGGAGCCTGTTCCGCCAGCCGGTCTACACCCCGACACCGCCAACCGACGGCGGGACAGCACGCGGCCCGCAACGGCGCCCCGGCACGGCGAGCACGTGGGCACGCGACCCGTCCCGACGCCGCGCCCGTCGATGACACCGGGCCCAGTGGCAACAGGCCGGGCGTGGGTTTCCACCGTCATGACTGCCGGGGCGAACGCGAAACCGGCTGGCGCCGTCACAGAGACCGGCGGTACGGCCGCAGTTGCGTGCGCGGCCTGCCAGCATGCCCAACACACGCACGATTCAATCGCACGCCGTTACTGCACGGCCACCGTGGCGGGTGGGTTCAACCGCCGATGCGTCTGCGTCGGCGGGCACTGCGAACCTGAGAAGGAAACATCATGACCACGGAAATCGCGTTTGCGTCCCGGTACGACCTGCGCGTCAAACTGGTGCGAGATGTTCTGAAAGAGAACACGAAATTGTCGGACACCGCCTGTCAGGCCCTTGCCGTGCAACTACTGCACACCATGGACACGATTCCCGAACAGATGCGGTAAACAACCGATGTGCGTCCGGCCCTGTTGGGGCCGGGCGCTCCCATCAGCTGCACACATAGCGATCGTGCTGCCCTACCCGGGCAACCAGCGCCGTCATTCGCGGCTGCCATGCCGGCGCTGGGCGACTCGCCTCCTCGGCGCCGTTGGTGTGTGTGCGCCGGGATGACGTGGAATCATTTCAGCCGCACGGAGGTGGCCTTTCAGCACGAGGTTGCGGTGGGTGATCGCCCAGCCGCCACCGAGGAGGTAGCTGATCCGCTCGACCTGGCCCACGCGGTTTGCAAAGCGGTGACGACGGCGAGCGATCCGGTGTCTGCGTCGCGGGAGCGCGGCCGCCATGCTTCCGCCGCCGGTCGTCATTGTCAGCGGCCTTCCGGCCGGGTGATGCTGCGGTGTTTGCGGGCGGGTGCGTCGGCGAGCGGGCCACGCTCCAGTTTGCCGAACCCGCTAGGCGTGAAGGTGTAGCCGGGATTGAGCTTGCGGGCCAGGCGTTCGGGTTTGGCTAAGGGATGTCTCGTAACCCGGTGTGGGTCTGGTTGCCTAGATAGTTGATCATGGTGTGGTGCAGGTGATCTCGGCGTCGCGGTCGGAGTGGATTGCCCCGTTCACAGGGTTGGAACCGGGTCAGTTCCGCAAGTTGGTGCGGATCGTGGCGAAACGTGGCGGTGACGAGATCGCCGATGGCCGACCTGGTCGTCAGTGGCGTCTTGACCTGGCCGATCGTGTGCTGCTGGTCGCGACGTACTGGCGGACGAACCTGACGATGCGCCAGATCGGGCCGCTGTTCGGGGTGTCGCATTCCGCGGCGCATCGGGTGATCGACACGATCGGGCCGCTGCTGGCGCTGGGCCCGGTCCGCAAGTGGCGGATCGACGCGATCGCGATCGTGGACGGCACCCTGGTGCCGACGCGGGATCACCGGCTGGCAGCACCGTCGAAGAACTACCGGTACTCGGGCGTTCGTGCAGGTCACGATCGACGCTGACACCCGGTTGGTGATCGCCACCGGCGACGCGCATCCGGGCAACGCAGGCGACTGCACCGTCTACCGCGCCTGCGGCATCGAGCAGAAGTTGGCGGGGCGTTCGGTGATGGCCGACGGCGGCTACCAAGGCAATACCGAGGTGATCATGCCCTACCGCAAACCCCGTGACCGCAGCGATCTGCCCGGCTGGCAGGAAGACCTCAATGCCGGCCATCGCAAGATCCGGGCCCGTGTCGAGCACGCGCTGGCGCGGATGAAGTGCTGGAAGATCCTGCGCGACTATCGCCGCGCCGCCAGCACCCTGAACGACACGGTCTCCGGCATCGCGCATCTGCACAACATCCTCCTCGCAGACTGATCCGCAACACCAGCCCCACCAACCACAAGAGCAGTTACGAGACATCCCTTAGCGGACGTCGGTGGCCCAGCCGATCTTCTCGAAGAGCCAGATGATCCGGGCGGACCGAAGCCATGATGGTCCCGCGGTCGACACCCGTCACACGGACCTGAGGTGCGGCTCGGTTCAGCTGCTTC
Organism: Amycolatopsis sp. NPDC051373; assembly: GCF_040689465.1. Classification (NCBI taxonomy): domain Bacteria; kingdom Bacillati; phylum Actinomycetota; class Actinomycetes; order Pseudonocardiales; family Pseudonocardiaceae; genus Amycolatopsis; species Amycolatopsis sp. NPDC051373. The sequence goes on from NZ_JBFBAE010000040.1 coordinate 29,710, forward strand.
CCTGCCGGTGCCTGAACGGGAACGCATAGTGCACAAACGATCGTTCGCGAACAGGTGGCTGATCGACGTTTCCGCAGGCCGATCTGTAAAGCATCCCGCGTCCGCGCCAACGTCACGTTCTCGAGGGTTCTCGGCCTGGACCATGCGGATCGGCTACGGACACATCCACGGGGTCGACTCACCGCGCAGGCCTGGAGGGTAGGTCAAGGAACGCCAGCAGCCGCAGGACTCCGGGCGAGGTGGTCGAGGTCGTGCCGGAGCGCGATCACGTCGTGTGGTCCGCGCCGAGGACGGTGGGATGCTCGCGCGTCCGGGCCGGTCCGCCGGAGAACCGGCAGCGGGCCGAAGTAATCCGGGCGTCTACGTAGCAGGCGCCGAAAACAACGCTTGGTCGCGTCCAGCTGGTCAGGGCTGGTCGTCTTCGTCGAAGTGCTCAGTCTCGTGCAGCAGGGTGATGACGTCCGCGTGGTGTTCGATGGTGGTGAGCAGTTGGCGGGCGGTCGCCTCGTTGGGCCAGGCGTCGATGGAGATCGGGCCGAGCAGGTAGCCGGTGGACCACAGCTGGGTGAGGATGTTCGCCGCGCAGTGCTGCATCCGGGCGAAGTACTCGGGGTCGCCGGCGGTTACGATCCCTGTCGGGGCATCGCCGAGGCCGAGGACGAGTTTGTGGGCCTGCTCGTAGAGGGTGTTCGGGTCGGTGTCACCGCCGCGCTCGGCGAACGTACGGGTGCGTTCGTCAGGCTCGCTTGGCGCCAGCGCCTCAGCGTCGGTGCCACAGAAGTTCTGGTAACACGACGCCGCCTGTTTCCGCCTACGGAGTAAGCGGGTGCGCGTTCTCGATCCGTACTTGCGGCGGCGAGAACGAGCTCGGCGACGTGCGCACTCTGCCCGACACCGACGTCGGCCGCACGAGGAGGCAGTGCGTTGACCCAGAGGAAGACCAGGCGAGAGTCGCGAGCCGGCAGGTCTGTTCTGCTCACTTTGGCAACAGGGCAGTTCGTCATGGCCCTGGACACCACCGTGATGAACACCGCAATCGCGACCGTCGCCAAGGACCTCGGCACGACCGTCACCGGCATCCAGACGGCGATCACGCTCTACACGCTGGTGATGGCCTCGCTCATGATCACCGGCGGGAAGCTGGGCGAGATCCTCGGCCGCAAGCGCTCGTTCTCGATCGGCTGCGTCGTGTACGCGTGCGGGTCGTTGACCACGGCCCTGGCACCGAACCTCGTCGTCCTCATCATCGGCTGGTCTTTCCTGGAAGGCCTGGGAGCGGTGCTCATCATGCCGGCGATCGTGGCGCTCGTGGCGTCGAACTTCGGCAAACCCGAGCGTCCCAGGGCCTACGGTCTGGTCGCGGCGGCGGGCGCTATCGCCGCCGCGCTGGGCCCGGTGATCGGAGGCGCGTTCACGACCTACGCCTCGTGGCGCTGGGTCTTCGCCGGCGAGGTGCTGATCGTGCTGGTGATCCTGGTCCTGGTCAGGCGCGTGAACGACACGCCGGCCGAAAAAGGGACCAATCTCGACCTCGGCGGCACCGCGATGTCCGCGCTGGGACTCGGGATGATCGTGCTCGGTGTCCTCGTCTCCGGCAGCTGGGGTTTCATTCAGCCGAAGCCCGGCGCCCCGACGTGGCTCGGACTCTCGCCGGGGATCTGGCTTGTGCTCGCGGGCGGCGTGATGTCCGCGGTCTTCCTCGCGTGGGAAAAGCGGCGTGTCACGCGACATGAGGGCGCGCTCGTCGACCCGGCGCTGCTGCGTGTCCGCCAGCTGCGCAGCGGTGTCGGCTCGTTCCTGTTCATGTTCCTCGTGCAGGCCGGCATCTTCTTCACCATCCCGCTGTACCTGTCCGTCGCTCTCGGGCTGTCAGCGGTGGAGACCGGCATCCGGCTGCTGCCCCTGTCGCTGACGCTGCTGCTGTTCGCGGTAGGCATCCCGAAGCTGCGGCCCGACGCCTCGCCGCAGCGGGTCGTCAGACTCGGGTTCTTGGCCGTCTTCGCGGGCAGCGTGCTCCTCGTCGTGCTGCTCGACGTCAGTGCCGAGGCAAAGATCATCACCTGGCCGCTGCTGCTTGCCGGTGCGGGCCTGGGTGCGCTTGCGTCACAGCTGGGCAGCGTCACGGTGTCGTCCGTGCCCGACGAGATGAGCGGCCAGGTCGGCGGCCTGCAGAACACCGGAACCCAGCTCGGCGCGTCGATCGGCACCGCGCTGGCAGGCGCTGTCGTGATCTCCGCTCTGACCGCGTCCTTCTTCGCCGGCATTCAGGACAACCCGGAGGTGCCTGCCGATCTCGCGTCACAAGCGCAGACACAGCTGTCCGGCGGGGTGCCGTTCCTGTCCGACGACCAGTTGAGAGTCGCACTGGACAACGCGGACGTCCCTCCGGCGACGGTCGACGCGGTGGTGGCGACCAACGCCCAGAGCCGCATCGCGGGGCTGCGGTCGGCACTGGCGGTGCTGGCGATGCTCACGCTGCTGGCACTCGCCGTCACCGGCGGCATACCCAGAGAACAGCCCGGTGCTCGCCCCAAACCGAACCCTCCGCCCGGGTAGCGCAATCTCCTCCGACAGAGGGCCGTCACCCGCCGCGGGCACGCCCGGCCCGCAGGTAATCGTTCGCGGCCCCGCCGAATTCACTGACAGGGGACATAGGCACTTCCTCGCGCTGTCGTGATCTTCCTGTCTTTCCCGTTGCCGATCGTGGTACCCCTGCACGGCCAGGTTATGCACCCGGCGAATCGATACTGGTCAGGCCGGCCGCGTCGAGCATGTGCCGGCAGTACAGCGGTTCCCCGACCTTGGCAGCGGTAGCCATTCGGCGAATCCGCGTGCCTGCGGGGTGTCTTCGATCAGCATGGTTGTCCACGTGCACCCGGCGCCGTGCTGCGCCGCGCGCAGCGCCCGTACGCGCCGGTCACCGTGCATCCAGTCCGGCCCGTCGGTGAACCAGTCCAGGCGGGAGAACACGGCGAGGCGAGGACCCGCCCGTAGCCGCGGCGCCGAACCTCGCCGTCGACCTGGACGTGCTCGAGCGCCCCGATGCGGTCCTCGGGGCATACCGCCCGCGTGCCCTCTCCCGCCCTCAGCCGCGCCGACGACATGATGACCGCGCTCTGCGGCACCGGGCTGCCCCACGACGACATCAAGCGGGTCGACGGCGACCTCGGCGTCCCCTGTGCGGCCGCCTGCTGCGGTTCCTCAACAGGCGCGGCCCGCGACCCCGCTCGGCCGGGCAGCGCTGGCGCGAGTGGTGACACCCGGGTGCGTCCGTTTGCAGAGTGGGCGTAGCGCTGCAGCCTTCGGCGGCGATTCAATGGCGACGCCACCAGGAGGAACAGTCAGATGACCTTGTACTCAGGCTTCATCGAGACGATGCCCGCACCTCGCTCGCAGGGTGTGAGCCGCCGGTTCGCGCGCGTCGGCGAAGCCACCCCGCAGCCTGTCGTGTTGCGGCACGCGGTGCACGACGACACCGACTATCCGTTGTGCGACAGCACCTTGCGCGTCGTCATCCGTAGCATGAGGCCGTTCGGCGCGCAGGTTGGTGGTATGAACCTGAGGACCTGCCCACGATGTGCGGCGCTGGCCGCCGACAGACCGAACGACGAGTGGTCCGAGCTGCGACGGCATGCCGGCCCGAACTGAACGACGCCATGATCGACGAGCCCAGACCCCGGACCCGGGGTTCGACACGAGCATGTTCGTCGCTCCTGCGCGGGCGGACCCGTTCCCTTTAGGCGGTGAAGACTTGCGGCGTCGCCGGTCATGGGGCCGCTGGGTGATTCGCGCCCTTGTTGTGAACCGTCTGGCTGTTGACACCAGAAATGTTGGTGTCAGTGACTGGAGAATGGCACACGGTGTTCACCAGGGTGGATCTTTTCGAAGAGGCGGAAAACTCCTCAGGAGGCGGCTTGGACGAGTTCCACGATGGTGCCGTCCGGGTCGCTCGTATACTGGAAGATTATCCCCTTGGCCGGGCCCTCCTGCCTGATCCGCGGCGCCCCGTGGCCGCGCCATCCAGCTGCAGCGCAATCCCGCGGCACAGCCTCGATGTCGTCCACGAACAACGCAACGTGCATCGAACCGACATCAAAGGGACGTGGCCGCAAATGCTGCCGATCGGCCGGCTCCGTGTACTCCAACAGCTCGATCTGGCCTCCGCCACCGGGAACCTCGAGAATGGCGAACGACATGGCGCCTCCACGGACACCCGTGATCTCTTCGAGCGCCTCGCCAGCCACTTCATCGCGCATCACGACCTTGAGCCCGAGGACGTCCCTCCAAAAAGACAGCGACCTTTCGAGGTCGACGACCGTGATTCCCGTGTGCGCGGTACCAAGGACTTGAAATGACATGAGAACTCCGAACGGCTTCGACCTTCCTGGGACACCTCCCACCGTAGCCACAAGCTGATCGCCGAGGTCCTTCTCTCCTCGCAGCGCGCCGAAGGCCGGCCCGCAAAAGCCAGGTCAGCTCGCCGTGGTGCCCGGCGCGTCCTCGTCGAGCACGGCCTGGACCCGGGCTGCGTCGTGGAAGTCCGGCAGGTACTTCTCCTGGTCTTTTGCGCTGGTACCACTCCTGAGCGGCCTGCTTGCTCATCTCCAGCGCCACACCGATCTCCGGCCAGCTGGCCCCGGCCCCGCGGGCATCACGCATCACGTACCAGCGGCTACTGCTCAGTATCCGGGCCAGCCGGTGCGCCGCCGCCAGCTCCTGCAGCGGCGTGACCTCCGCCGTGACCGCCACGGCCGGCTCCCACAGCCTGCGATGGTCCTCGTCGACAGCCTGATCCGCGATCTGCTGCCACCGCTGCCGACGCCGGTAGGTCTCGCGCACAGCGAACAGCTCCCGCTCGTCCCCGGACCGCACGATCCGCTCCACGTCCGTCCCGGAGGGCAGGACCCAGCCCTCGATGAGTCGAATGAAATCAGCCATACGTCACCCTCTTGACGCTCACCACTGCATCAAGACAGCCTGACGAACAACACCGCGGTCGGCCCAGCTTGGCCACAAAATTCGGTTCCGTCACAGTATGGCGCCTTGGGGTGGTGGGCATCCCAAAAGCGCCGGCGGTGACCCCCAGAGTTGGTCAGGCGCCGAGGCGACTGTAGAGGCGGCTGGCCAGGGAGGCGGCCAGCCGGTTCAACTCACCTGGCGGATCGAGCTGCGCGAACTGCCCGAGCAGCTCCGCCGCCGCATAGGCCTCGGCCTCCGACAGCACCGTCACCCACCGCTCCCGCCACCCTGCTCCAACAACGACTTCATCGGGCCGCGACCCCGAGCTCGCCGGCGCCCCTGGCCGAGCCGCTCGGCAGCCGCCACGGTCGTGCTGGACGCTCTGCTCGCCGGCGACCCGGGTACCGCGGCCGCCGCGGTGCAGCAACGGCTCGCGATACCCGAGGACATTGCCCCCACCGACACGGCACGGCTACTGACGGAGCTGCTCGACCGCAGGCTGATGAGGCGGACGTGCGTGCACCCATCGTGCTGGACGCTCCCGTCCCGCTCACTCCCCGCTCGCGCGCGGTGGGGCTGTCGAGCGTGGCCTGCTGACCGATTCGGCCGTGCGGTCGCGATTGCGAAACGAGTTCGGTCGGCGTGACCTGCCGGTCCGCCGAGCGCTGCGCCACCAGCCGGGTTGGTGCTGACCGTCCCGGTGCGGAACGGTCAGCACCAACCCGAGTGAAGAGCCATTCACGACGTTAGTCTTCAGCGTTCACCCGGCTTGCCGATCTCCATGCTTGTCCTGCGTCCGGTCGCTACAGCACCGAGCAAGGCGACGTGATTTCAAGAGCGCGCCGTCACGGGTGGACACCGAAGGGGCCGAGGAGATCCTTGTCGATCCGGTGGGACTCCAGCATTGCGAAGGCGTTGTCCACGGTGAAGACGTCGGCGGCGGCCAGCGTGCCGGTGTACTTGGCGATCACCGGCTCGGCGGCCCGGCGGGAGACGGCGTCGAGGTAGGTCTTGAAAATCGCCCACGCGTTACCGCTCGCCCCGTACTTCTGGAAGTAGGGCGCGGGGTCGACTGTCTCCGAGGCGTCGCGGACCGCTGCATCAAGGTCTGCGAGGTACTGCTTCTGGAGGTAACCGTCGGAGCGGGCACCCAGGCGTCCGAGGTGCCCGCCGACCAGGGTCTTCCAGGGATATCCCATGGCGATGTCGTGCGCTTTCACCCAGGCGGGGATGTCCTGGGAGACGGCGAGGCTCTTGAACGGCACCCAGCCCGGAAAAATCACGTCCACGACCATGAGAGTCTGATGGCCCGGTGCATGGATGAAGATGTTGTCAGGCGAATGATTCGGGCCGTGGTACGTGAGTTCCAGGCGTTCAACCCCCACGTTGAGAACGTAGCGGTCGTCGAACGTCTCCGTCGGGACCGGCCGGTTGGGATCTCCGGCGGTACGAAGCAGTCGGCGGGTCTCCGCGTGCCCGATGCGCACCACGTCCGAACCCAGAATCGCCGAGGCGCCGATGTGATCGGCGTGGGAGTGGGAGTAGATCAGGTGCGTGACCTTGTTGGGCATACCGTTGGCTTTGGTGACGTCGTCGATAGCCCGCAAGAGGTTGTGCCCGATCGTCGGCGGAGCGTCGACGAGCACGACTCCTTCAGAGGTGGTCAGGAACATAGCCTGGTAAAACGAATCGGTCACCCAATAGAGGTTTCCTTCGATCCGGCCGACGTAGTAGCCGTTCGCGTTCAGCGCAGGCCCCGCCGAGGCGGAGGGAACCGGTGCGAAGTCCGGCAGCGTGCCGGACTCGGAGGCACTGGCCGAGCTCGGCATGGTGGCGCCGAGCAACCCCGTCGCCGCGGGTACGACGGCGGCAGCAGCCACCGTTTTCAGCACCGCTCTGCGGCTGGTGGGTTCGGAGGTTTCGGACTTCGTCGTCAAGGTGCATCCTTTGCAGGGGACAGTGATGGAGGTTTCCGAAAGCGTGTTACTCGGTTCACCGCAACCTCAAGCACTGATGAACACAGTTCACTCAGAGCCGATGACCCGAGGGCAAAATAGACAATTTACACGAATTGAAAATGTACATCTACCGCTTTTGGCAAATGCTCGAGTGGCGAGGCAAGCCCAAACCGTCGGCGTTCACGGTAAAACGGTGCACAGGATCCGGGCCACGCCCACGCTGCCGTACCTCGCCTTGGTGTGCTTCACGGCAAAACCGTATGAAATTTCAAACACGTGTGTCAATACTCAAAAAACAAAAAGTAAATTGTTGGACCAGCGCGCGTATAATTCCCCACTGAAAGGAGTATCGAATACTGACCCAGTTGGCGGCAACTGTGTCTTTCACCTCACTTCGGGACGAAAGACGCAGCGTGGGAGCGCAACGGCTGGCCGGCGTTCTTGCCGGTCTTGATGGTCAGCTTCAAGGACGCTGCCGGTCTTAGCGCCTCCGGCGCCTTGCACGCCGTTACGTTCCGACGATCTCACTCAGCGCAACACCCCCGCAGCCCTGGCGCAGTCGCCGCTGCGAGGGTCAGGTTCGGCAATCTGGCGGAACCGTATGCCATGTCGTCTGCTTAGTCTCGCCGACATCGACCACAAAGTTGCGAGAGGGGACCATCATGGACACGGGATCAGCGAGAAATGTCGTGCTCGTGCACGGCGGTTTCGTCGACGGGTCCGGATGGCGTGGAGTCTATGACCTGCTCACGCGCGACGGCCACCGCGTCGCTGTCGTGCAGAACCCCACCCTGTCGCTTGAGGGTGACGTCGCAGCGACACGGCGGATCATCGATGCACAGGACGGGCCAGTCGTTCTCGTCGGCCACTCCTACGGCGGGGCCGTCATCACCGAGGCGGGCACACACCCGAACGTCGACGCGCTGGTGTACATCGCGGCGTTCGCCCCGGACGCGGGCGAATCGGTGAACACGCTCATCGTCGACCCGCCGCCCGGCGCGCCCGTGCCGCCGATCCTGCCACCGACGGAGGGTTTCCTGTTCCTGGACCGAGAGAAGTTCCACGCGTCCTTCGCCGGTGACCTGCCCGCCGAGCAGGCCGCGTTCATGGCCGATTCGCAGGTCCCGTGGGGTGTGGACGCCCTCGGCGGATCGATCACCGAACCCGCCTGGCGAGCCAAGCCCAGCTGGTACCTGATCGCGACCGACGACAAGATGATCCCACCCCCCGCGCAGCACGCGATGTCCCAGCGGGCCGGCTCGACCGTGGTCGAAGTGGCCGGCAGCCACTCCATCTACGTATCGCAGCCCGCCGCGGTCGCCGCTCTCATCCAGCAGGCCGCGGCCGCAATCGTCGCGGGGTGACAGGCAACGCGAACCATGGCGACGGTTTACCGGGATGCGGTCGCGGCCTCGCCGGCGTGGTTTCGTGGCGCTCACCCGAACCGGCCTCCAAAACGACTACGCCACGACCACTCTGCCCGGGCTGCTGCTCACCGGGCTGGGCCTGGGCACTGTGTCCGGCTCGGCGATGTCCGCGGCGACGGTCGGGGTCTCCCCCGCCGAAACCGGCGTCGCGTCCGCGACGGTCAACACCACCGTGCAGATCGGCGGCTCGATCGGGGTCGCGCTGTTGATGAGCCTCTCGGCTTCCGCACCCGGTCTGGTGGTGACCTGGCCGGCACCACGCCGCATTCTGGGTGGGGCCGTGGCGCTTGCGCTGGCCGCATTGGTCGCCGCGGCGTTGTGCCCCGGCAAGTCCGCGAAACCCGACCCTGAGCCCGAGGCGGTCTTGCCGCACGCCGGCTGAGGCGCACCACCAGGAGGAACCATGACCCAGCCCGGCGTGCTCGCGCGCGATCGGCGCCGTCCACCGCGCGGTGTTCAGCCTGCCCCGGCGGACGGCGCTACACGATCGCGCGCGCGGTGCCCGTGCCCACCACCGACGGGGCGCAGCTGCTCACCGACCTCTACCTGCACGTGGGCGAGGCGCACGGCACTGTGCTCATCCGCACGCCGTATGGCCGCGGGCTGCCCGAAAGCCTGTTCCACGGCCGCGCCTTCGCCGAACGCGGGTACCAGGTCGTGGTGCAGAGCGTCCGCGGGACGGTCGGATCCACCGGCGCCTTGCGGCCCATCGCGCAAGAAACCGCCGACAGCCAGGACGCCGTCGCGTGGCTGCGCGAGCAGCCGTGGTTCACCGGCCGCCTCGCGACGCTCGGCGGTTCCTACCTGGGCTGGACGCAGTGGGCGCTGCTGCAGGACCCTCCGCCGGAGCTGCGGGCGGCCATCGTTCTCGTGGTTCCGCACGACTTCGCCCGCGCCATCCGCGGTACCGGTTCGGTGGCCCTGGCCGACTTTCTCGGCTGGAGCACCAACGTGCAGGCCCGCGGGCCGCGCACGATGCTCGCCGCGCGCCGCCGCGTCGACACCGCGCTACGCGAGCCGACCGCGGAAGCCGCCGCTGCGAAGGCGCTAGGTCCCGCCCACACGTGGTTCACCGACTGGCTCTCCCATCCCGACCGCGATGATCCTTTTTGGACTCCGTACGGGGCCTCGGCGGCGCTGACCGCCACGCGAATCCCCGTGCTGCTCATCGGCGGCTGGCACCCCTGGACTTCGCATGATCTCGCCTCCGCCAGGATCGATTACACTGTGCAATATGCGGTTGGCACTGATCGGGAGTCACGATGTCCAGTGAACTCGCTGTCGCGGACCCGTGGCCTGCGCTTCGGGTCGACGACTGGACCGACACGCGTGACACCTTGCACATGTGGACCCAGGTCGTCGGCAAGATCCGCATGGCCAACACGCCGCCGGTCAACCACTGGTGGCAGGTTCCCCTGTATGTATCCGCGAGAGGCCTCACCACGTCTTCGATCCCGAACGGGAATCAGCTCTTCGACCTGGAATTCGACTTCGTGGACCACCGTCTGAACATCCGTGTCAGCAACGGCGCGCACGGTCAGGTGGTCCTCGAGTCGAAGCCCGTAGCCGTCTTCTATCGGGAGACGGTCGCGGCGCTGGCCAACTTGGGCATCGAAGTGTCAATTTGGGCGACCCCCGTGGAAGTCGAGCGGGCGATCCCCTTCGCCGAAGACAACGCGCATCGCACGTACGAGCACGATCACGCCCGCCGGTTCTGGGGTCAGCTCTCGGCCGCACACCGGGTCATGAGCGAGTACCGAGCCGAGTTCATGGGGAAAAGCAGCCCGGTGCACTTCTTCTGGGGAGCGATGGACCTGGCTTGCACCCGGTTCTCCGGCCGCGCCGCTCCACGGCACCCCGGTGGAGTTCCGAACTGTCCGGACCGCGTGATGGTGGAAGGCTACTCGCATGAACTCGCCAGTTGCGGGTTCTGGCCAGGCGGCAGCGCAGAGGGCTCCTTCTACGCCTACTCCTACCCTGAGCCCGCTGGCTATCGGCAGCGCCGCGTGACGCCCAACGTTGCTTATTTTGACGCTGGTTTGGGCGAGTTTTTGCTGCCGTACGAGGCCGTGCGCACAGCGCCAGACCCGGATGGCATGCTCCTCGGCTTTCTTCGGTCAACCTATGTCGCCGCGGCCGATCTTGGGGCATGGGACCGAGAGGCACTGGAACATCGACCGCACGCGATTGACGGCTGACGCAGTTGGCCGCTGTAGATCCTGCAGCTTGTCCAGCTGTGCCAAGGCGATCGTCCGCTCCGCGAGGCATTCGAAGACGAGACAGCCGAGGTGGCCGTGCTCAGCCGGCTCCGCGGCCGGCTCGATGCGATCGGCGGCGAACCCCGCGCCCGAGCCGATCCTGAGTGTCCGCACGGGTCCATCCTGGACACGACACTATTGTCCCTCGCGGCTTGACCTTCGCGGTCGGCCCGGCGAGATCATGGCGTGGTGACCGGTGCGCGCTGACGGGCTCGGGCCAGGGGGCAGGACCACCACACACCGCAAGGCGACGACACCGGCGAAATACTGCACGGCGGCAAGGAGTCCGACCACGGTGGCCAGGAAACCGACACCGATGACCGGCAGAACGACGCCGAGGTACACGTCCGCGCGATGGGCCAACGGCGTCAGCGATGAGGCCTGCAGCTGCAAGCAGGGCTGGCGACTACCGGGAACCGGTGTCTAAGAAGCGACACGCCGAGACGGTCCTACGCGGCAGTCGCGAGTAGCCAGTGGAGCCGTCGCACTCGGAGGGGCTGCCTCGTCTCCCTGATGAGACGGAAAACGCGACGTTGTGTTCAACCATGCGGTATGGCACAGGTCCAGCTGTGGCGTGCATCCTTAGACAATCGCCATGAGCCCAGCAACAAATGCGCCTACGGCACGACGATTCTCCGCGTCACCGAAAGCTGAACAGAAGACCCATCCTGATCGGAATGCGGATCGCCGGTGGCATCCTGGCCGTCGCCACGCTGGCCGGGGCCACGACCTGCGCCGCCCGGGCCAGCCCGCCCCCGCCACAGCTCCGATGCCCACCACGGCATCGCAGCCACCCACCGAAAACCTCACCCCCCTGATCCAGCAGGCCCTTCCGAATGTGACAGGCAAGACGTTCACCTCCGTAGGGGTCGACTTCCCGCCCGGCGCACGCGCGTTACCGCACCGGCACGGTGACGCTTTCGTCGACGCGTACGTCCTCGAAGGCACTGTGCGCAGCCAACTCGAAGGCAAACCGGTCAGCACATTCCGCCAGGGCGAGAACTGGACCGAGCAGCCGGGTGTGCACCATGTGCTCACGGAGAACACCAGCTCGACGAAACGGGCCAGGCTCCTGGTCGTCTTTGTCGCCGACCCCGGAGCCGAGCTCAAGGTCGACGACCCCCACTCGTAGCCCGCAGCCGCTACGGCGGGCAATGTTGCCGGAAAATCCCAACGGTAGAGGCGGCTGAGGGCGTGGGCTCGACCTCAGCCGGCTCGGCCGACGAGCAAGCTGAAGAACCGACTCCGTCAGCCGCGTCGAACAGCACCTGTTGGAGGTCACGCGGCAGAGCCCCGCACCACGCCACGACGGCAGTCGCGATGAGCGGGCAGGGTTCGACGGCGACCCGGACCATGGCGTACGTGCTCGCCATCGGCTGCCGGATGCGCGGTGCCGCCCGCTCACTGCTCGGGTTGAGCGGGCCGGTCAGCACCGCGGTCGGACGCGGGGCGGTCGCCGCGAACGCCAGTGTCGTCGGTAGCGAGTGCGAGATCGGAGGGTCGGTGAACTCGAAACGCGGGCGGCTGCCACGCAGCAGCGTCAACCAGGCGTCGTAGGTGGCTGGACTGGTACGGCGTGGTGGTGGACGACATCCATGTCGGCCAGCTCGTCCACGCTGATGGTTCGGCGGTCAGCGTTGCCGGCTGTCGCGGGTATCCAGACCTCCGGCTCGAACTCCCCGACGCTCACGACCTCCAGCGGATCCGGTAGTGCGTCCGGGGAACACATCAGCCAGCCCAGCCCGGCGTCGGCACGTCGCTGGCGGATCGGCGTGAACTCGGCGTCGAGCGGTGCTTCGAGCCATTCGACATCGACGCCGGCAGCGTCCGCCGTGGACCGAAGACGAGAGGCCGTCCGCACCACGAGCCCCTCCGGCAAATTCGGCGGCAGCACAAACCTCAGACGGGGCCGGCCCAGGCCCGCCACCTGCCGGCTTCGCGTCACTCCGTGCTCAAGCATTGAGAGCACGGCGCGCGACTCCTCAAGCAAGACTCTGCCGGCGGCAGTGAAACGGACACCGGTCCGCCGCCGGTGCAGCAACGGCGCACCGACCTCTTCCAGCCGCCGTATCTGCTGGCTGAGGGTGGGCTGGGTAACGAACATCCGCCGCGCCGCATGCGTGATCGTTCCGGCGTCGGCGACCGCCACCAGGTACCGCAGATGACGGAGCTCAATCCCCTGACGGAGAGCTGTTCCCACACGAGGCTGCTGATCAGGCCCGGTTTGTTGCGTCATTTCTGTTCCATGCATTCGTTTCCTTGTCCATGGCCTGATTGAATCGACGACGCACGCGCGCTCAGGTGATCGAGCTCAGTGACCACAATGCCGTGGTGCGTGGTAGGCCGAATCCGGCGAACGCGTAGCCGTCGGCGGCGCGAGGTGTGGCGCCGCATGGCACTCGTCGCCGATCGCATGTCACGCAACACTCGGTGCGTCACCGATGCGACCGCGCCCGGCACAGGGCACGGTGCGCCGGTGTCGCGATCCGCGCACGACCAATCAAGCCATAGGCCACGCCAATTGGCCGGCGACTCCGGATCCGGCTGAGCTTCGGAAAGCAGCCACTCCCCCGCGCAGAAACGGTCGCTGCGCGCTGCGGACGGAGGATTCACCATGCACGCGACGAGTCCATCGTGGCCCTCCCGGCCGCTCATACGGCCGGCCGACAGCCTTCGTGCGGTCAGGTATGTCGAGGACGTGGCGCATGAGTTGCGATGTCGCGGCGTCCACATCCGATCGGTCGAGGTCAGCCTCGGCCCGGTGCCACGCGACCGCCTGCGGATCGCCGGCGGACGGGCGCCCGGCAGACCGTATGTCCGCCGAGAGGTGATAGTGGTGTGGCGCGACGGCCTCGGTTGGTGGACCGAATGGCCGGGTGAGGACTCAGCCGGCCATTGCCACTGTTTCCTCGACGACTCGGACATCGCTCCGGCCACTGTGGCCTGTCTGGTATGCGACACGCTGGTGCAGCCGCATGGATTGCCGCAGCCATTGCGGCGACCTATGGCAGGACAGGCCCCATCACTTTTACGACAGCCCACCACTTCGATGTACTGGAAAACAAGAAACACACGCGATCGGTCGACATCGAAAGCCGGCCGACAGAAAGGATCCAGAGCATGACCAAGACCAAGGACATCCGCGAGGCGGTCGAAGCCGAGCTCATCTTCGACCCGACGGTGGAAGCGACGGACATCACCGTGAAGAACCTGCGCGGGGACGTCGCTCTCAACGGCACAGTGCCCAGCTACCCGCAGTACCTCAACGCGGCCGCCGCCGCTCGCCGGGTCGCGGGGGTGAGCCGCCTGCACAACCATCTGGAGGTGGTGCTGCCGCCCGGCGACGAACGTGACGACCCGATGCTGACCACTGCCGCGAACAACGCACTCGCGGTGAACGTCACCGTGCCAGCCGGAATCGAAGCCAGCGCGCGTCGCGGCAACATCACGCTGACGGGCACCGTGAAGTACGGCTCCGAGCGGGACGCGGCCGCGTCCGCGGTGGGCTCGCTGACCGGTGTGCGGAATGTCAAGAACGACATCGACATCGCCTACGACGCCGACCCGGTGGACGTGCTGGCGGCCGTCCAGGACGCGCTCGACCGGTACGCGCTGATCCTCGACGACAGCGACGTGGTCGTCGACACCAACGGCAACACCGTCATGCTCACCGGGCACGTGCGTACGTGGGCCGAGCACGACGCCGTACTGGACGCCGCATGGATGACAGCAGGCGTCTACGACCTCCGCGACGACGTGTACATCACCGGCTGACCGTCGTCGCGGTTCAGAGCCGGCCTCCCGGCGCCAGCGGGGTGGTGCCGGGAGGCCGGCTGCAACTACGTCCCGTGCGGTGCCCGCGGACTTCCCGTCGAGAAGACACCAAGTACCTGGTTTTCCTTCCACACCGACGGTGCCCGGCTTGTGCGGGTCGTCGACTGGATTGACAGTGCACGCGCAGGTGCCTTCGGTCAGGCCGCAGCCTGCGAGGCGCGGGACCTCGAGGTGCAATTCGGTGCGCGCCAGCAGTTCCATCGGCACTGGGGCCGCTTCGCAGACCGTTAACTGCACGGAGGAGGTGTCCGGCCGGACGTCCTCGGGCAATTCGGCGAGCCGAGCGTAGATGGTCGGGACGGTGGAGAAGTAGGTCGGCCAAACCAGGGGATGCACGAGCAGGCAGTGGTCCGCTGGACCGAGATATATGGCTTCGGCAATCACCCCGGCCACCGCGGTGAGGTTCGAGTGGCCGAGTACCCCCTTCGAACAGCCTGTCGGGCCGCTTGTGTAGATCCGCAGCGCCAGGTCCGTCCGCCGCCTCGGCGCGCGCGACCTGACCACCACCGTAATGACGCTGACCCTCACCGGCCTGACCGCCGACAGCGCACTGGTCCGCGACCCCAGCGCCAAACCACACCGACGACTCGGCTCCACCGCCGCGATACTCACCAGCGCCGCAGCCGATGCGGGCATCCTCCAGTGGCCCCCCACAGCCGTCATCGCGATTGCCACGGTCCTCGTGGCCATCGTCGCCGGCGCGTGCGCCACCGTCGCGTGCGCACGATGCGTTGGCGCCTTTGGAGAGAATGCATCCCGAGGTCGACGACCGGCTGGACGTCGCGGAGCGAGAGCGGCGGGCGGGTTCCGCCGGCGTTCCGGTCCCGGCGGGACCGACTCGGGTTGCCAGCGTGGCGGGTGGCAGGTGGCAGCCTTGATCTGGGACCTGACTATCCGCAAAACGGTCGACAACCCGGGTGTTACCTGCAGCGGGGTGAAAAACTGCATACTGAACCACCCCTCGACTGTCCAGGAACCCCGCGCGTGAGCGGGGGTCGCGAACACGGAGTGGTAGCTTGCAAAGATGGCTGCGGGAAACTCCGACGCCGCAAAACAACTGTCTGTAGTCGCAGCGAACGTGGAGTCACACCTCCCCGAGGTCAGCCGCGACGTATGGCTATATCTGACTGCCGAAATACCGCCACTTCGGGGCGATGATGCCATCGTTAAAGCCTTGCAGGCGAGCGTCATGGAAAATGTCACCACCTTGCTGCACATTTTTGAAAACGACATTCCGCCGGGTGATATCGAAGCGCCTGTAGCAGCCAAGGAGTACGCCAAGAGGCTGGCCCAGAGGAATATGCCCATAACCGCTTTGGTCAGAGCGTACAGAATCGGGCATTGGCGTTTTCTTCAATGGTGCCTTCAAGAGCTTGACCGTCAGGAAGCCGACGGTGACCTCTGTGCCGCCACGAACCTGCGGATGCTGAAAGTGAGCTTCAGCTACATCGACCGAGTCACTGAGCGTCTCATTGAGGTCCACCAAATGGAGCGGGACCGCTGGCTGCTGGCGCAGACTGCGGTGCGCGCCGCTCGCGTGCGGGACATCCTTGCCGAGAAGGAGGTCGACCTGGACTGGGCGGAACCAGCCCTTGGCTACCGGCTGCGACAACATCACCTCGGACTGGTGGCTTGGCTGCCCGAGCCTACCCGTGGCGATGTGGGACTGGCCCGACTCGACCGGCTCACCACTAAGATCGCCGAGGAGTTCGAATGCCCTGCCAGGCCGCTGTTCGTCCCCCGAGATGAAATAGTGTCGTGGGCTTGGTTGCCATTGGGCTCACACAGCGACGTCTGCTGGGAACGGTTATCGAGCGTGGTCGAAAACCGCGATCCTTCCGTGCGGGTATGCGCTGGACGTGTGGCACCCGGCATCGAGGGATTCCGCAGCACACATCGGCAGGCGCTGTGCGCACAGGAGCTTGCGTCGGTGGCGATTTCAGGTGCACAACTCACCGCGTATTCTCACGTGGCTCCGATTGCCCTGATGTGTACGCACTTCGAGGACTTGCGTGCTTGGGTATGGAGCGTCCTCGGTCCGTTGGCTGTCGATGACGAGCGCTCCGCCCGGCTGCGCGAGACCGTGCAGATCTTTCTGGCCACCGGAAGTAGCTACGCGGGTACTGCGAGCAGCCAGATTCTGCACAAGAACACTGTGCAGTACCGCATCCGGAAGGCCGAGAAAATCATGGGACGGACCGTACAAGAAGGGCGAACCGATCTGGAGGTGGCGTTGCTCGCCGTCGAATACCTCGGCTCGGCGGTCCTTCGAACTGGTTCGGCATGAGACAAGGTGCACTCGCCGGAGCGCACCTTGTCCGGCGTTGCGCCCTCGCCCAACCCCGTGGTCTTTGGGCACCGTCAGCGGCCCTGCCAGTGGGGCGCGCGCTTTTCGGCGAAGGCACGGGCGCCTTCCCGCGCGTCCTGAGACGCCAGCACGGGTGAGACGATCTGATCCTGCTCGGGAAAGGCATCCTGGTCGCGAAAGGCAGTTCGCTCGTTGACGACGCGTTTCACGGCTGCTACGGCCAGTGGCGCGTTGTGCGCGATGCGAGCAGCCAGTTCCAGAGCGCGGTCCAGCGCCTGGCCCGCTTCGCTGAGCTGGTTGACCAGCCCGAGCCGTTCGGCGCGTTCGGCGGGCAGGGGCTCGCCGGTGAGAAGGAGTTCGACCGCGATGTTGCGGGGGATCCGTTCGGGCAGGCGCACGATGCCCCCTTCGGGTGGCACGAGGCCGTAGTGGACCTCGGGCTGGCCAAAGGTGGCGTTTCGGGCGGCTACGATCATGTCGCAGGCCAGCGCCATCTCGGTGCCGCCGCCCAGTGCGTAGCCCTCGACGGCGGCGATGAGGGGCGTTTTGATCTGGGCGCGGGTGATGCCGGCGAAGCCCCGCCCCGGGAGGACGGGCGTGTCTCCGGCCGCGAACGCCGTGAGGTCCATGCCTGCGCTGAAAACGCTTCCGGTACCGGTGAGGACGCCGACCATGAGGTCATCGCGGGCGTCGAGCTGGTCGACGGCGGTAGCCAGTGCCCGGGCGGTGGCGCCGTCGATGGCGTTGCGGGCCTCTGGCCGGTCGATGGTGATCACGAATATGCCGTCGCGTTCCTCGGTGTGCACCGTGGTGGCGCCTGTGGCCGTGGTCATGATGATGGTTCCCTTCTCTCGGTCTTCCGTCAGTCGATCGCTTTTGCCGTGCGCAGGTCCTCGATTCCGGCAGCGTCGAAGCCGAGGTCGCCGAGCACGGACTCGGTGTGTTCGCCCAGGTCGGGGGCCGGGCGCGGGCGGACCTTCTGTTCCTGGTCCAGGTGCACGGGGCTGTCGACGGTCAGCTGCGGCTCAGCGCTGCCGTCGTCGATCGGTACGAGGACCTTGTTGGCGAGGAGCTGGGGGTCGCGGGCGCATTCTTCGAGAGTCTGGACGACTCCGTAGGTGAGGCCCGCGGCGTCGAGAACCTCACGCCACTCGGCCAGTGGGCAGGTCGCGAACGTCTTGTCCAGCAGGGCGACGATCTCGGCGGCGTGAGCGCGACGGCTCGCGGTGTCGGCGAAGCGTGGATCCTGCGCCGCCTCGAGATGGCCGATGGCCTTAAGAAACAGGGGGACCTCCTTGTCCTCGTTGACGAACACCAACAGCACCCAGCGGTCGTCTGCTGTCCGGTACGTGTTCCCCAGCGCATTCGGCGGGTGCAACCGGTCGACCGGGCGAGGCCCCTTCGCCCCAACCAGTACGGCTTGCAGCCACATACTCGCCGCCCAGGCACCTTCCGCGAGCAACGACGCCGTGACGCGGGCGCCCTGACCGGTCTTCTCTCGCCGGTACAACGCGGTCATGATCCCGGCGAACAGGGTTGTCGCCGTCGCGTGATCGCCTGATCCGAAGGCGTTCATCGCCGGCGGCGCGTCACGCTGGCGTGTCACGTCCATCAGACCGCTGCGCGCCCAGAACGCCGTGACGTCGAAGCCCGGCTGGTGCGCATCCGGACCTGCCTCACCGAAGCCGGTGACATCGGCGTAGATCAGCCGGGGATTGAGGGCGGCGAGCTCGTCGTAGTCCAGGCCCAGCTTGGCCCGGGTCTGCGGCGGAAAGTTGGTCACCAGCACGTCGGCCCACCGCACCAGCCGCTCGAGCACGAGCTTGGCGCCGGGTGACTTCAGGTTGAGCGCGATGCTGCGCTTGTTGCGGTTGTCCAGCTGCCAGGGGTAATTGACCCCTTCGACATGAGGGTTCGGCGGCACCCGGCTGAGACCACGGTAGGCGTCGCCGACGTGCGGTGGTTCCACCTTGACGACGTCGGCGCCGAAGTCACCGAGGACGGTGGCCGCGGCCGGCCCGGCGATGAAGCTGGCAAGATCAACGACGTGCAGGCCCTCCAGCAGGGGCGTGTTCTCCATGACAGGAAATTCAGGCGGCGTCGGCAGTCGCGCCGACGCGATGCGTGCTGAGTCAGCGGCGCGGAGCCGCGGGCACGAAGGCGTTGTATCCGGTGATGTCCCGGCCGACGATCAGCGCCTGAACGGTGTCGGTGCCCTCATAGGTGTCGATGGCCTCGATGTCGCACAGGTGTCGGGCGATGTGGTAGTCGAGCAGAATGCCGTTGCCGCCGAGCATGTCGCGGGCGTCGGCGAGGATTGCTCGTGCGCGTTCGGTGTAGTGCATCTTGGCCAGCGCCACTCGCGGCATCGAGTACTTGCCCTCGTCCATCAGCTGGCTGAGCCGGTACTGCATGCAGACCATGTCGGTGATGTCCGCCAGCATCCGCGCCAGCCGGTACTGGACGAGCTGGAAAGCGGCCAGCGGCATCCCGAACTGGTGCCGCTGCTTGGCGTAAGCCAAGGCCGTCTCATAGCCTGCGATGGCGGCGCCGATCGCTTCCCAGGCCACGCAAAAGCGCGAGGCCAGCAGGACCTTTTCGGTATCGCGGAAGGTGTTGCCGCCCGCCAGCCGGTTCTCCGCGGGCACCCGGACGTCGGTCAGAGAGATCTGAGCATTCTGGACACAGCGCAGCGCCGTCTTGCCCGTGATGGCCTGGGCATCGAACCCCGGCGTACCCTTCTCGACCACATAGCCGCCCACATGCCCGTCATCGCCGCGCGCCCAGATGATCACGTAGTCGGCGAAGGTCGCGTTGCAGATCCACCGCTTGTGACCGTTGAGCACGTAGGAATCACCGTCCCGGCGCGCGGTCGTCTCCAACTTGACCACGTCCGTGCCATGCGCGGGCTCGGTCAAACCGAACGCGCCGATCTTCTCCAAACGCGCCATCGGCGGCAGGAAGCGCTGCTTCTGCTCCTCCGAGCCCAGCACCGCGATCGACGTCATGGCCAGGGCCGAGTGGACACCGGTGAACGTCGACATGCTCAGATCGCCGCGAGCCAGCTCGAGGATCACCACGCCGGTCGTCACATTGCTCATACCCGGGCAGCCGTAGCCGTCGATCTGGAAACCCGCGATACCCAACTGCGCCAGCTTGGGGACCAGTTCGTGCGGGAACTCCGCGCGCTCCCAGTAAGGATTGATGACCGGGTTGACCTCCCGGTCCATGAAATCGCGGACCTGCTGGCGAAGGGCCCGCTGCTCGTCGGTCAGCAGTTCACCCAGCAGGTAATAGTCGGACTGCTCGGGCCCACCCAGCACCGGCGGCTCCACCCCCGACCTCCCGTTCCCTCCCGAGGAGGCCCCAGCCAGGGTGCTCTGGCCCGAGCCGGATGCTGTGTCGTGTGTCGCGTTCATCTACCGCTCCTTATCGTCTACGTGGATTGGATCGAGTCAGTAACCACGACACTAGGAACAGGCGGCGCGACAGCCATTGGGCGCGGAATACCGCATTCGGTGAGAAGTTCGTGCTTTTGAACGAAGCCATCCATCGGTATCCCGCTCGCAACCTAGGCGCCGCTCCTTCGTGTCCGGGAAGCCTGGCTCACTATTCCCGCGCCCAGGACGGGGACCAGGGCCAGGCAACGCTTTACCCGCACCACTACGGAGTTCTGCTCGGCTGGGACCGGAACGACTGCAACTCGCCCACCGAACACAACTGCCCGACCACATCGGGACCAAGTGATCGCACGGTGAGCGGCATTCGCCGGCATCCGGCGCGACTCGCCGACACTGGGTTCCCTCAGATTTCTAGCCCCTGGTCCAGGGTTCGAGCCCCTGACGACGAACAGGCTTCCCCCACCTCCAGCCGGGTTGCGCTAGTGCTCAGGCGACATCAGGGATACCCGGCCGGTGCGAACCCACTCCGCACCGGCCGAGTTCCACTCCCGCTCGATCGGGCCCTCTGCATTCCCCGACCCCTCAGTTCGCCACGCCGAGCCTGTCTCACGACGCCGACGCAGCCTTCCCTGCCGGGCAACGCGTCACCCGGCAGGCCGGTGTCACCCAGGCGACGGGCACACCCCAACCGCAGCCGACACTGGCCAAAGCCCGCCCGGCGACACCCTGTGGCCTTCAGCTTGCAGCCGTCCCAGTGCGGATCTGGCCGCTCGTCAACGAGGATCGGCAGGTACGCGTGGATCCTCGCCGAGACACAACACCGGATCCAGGCCGCGTTCCAGCACCGGTCTCCAGACCCGGCCCGCGGAACTGGCCCTGGCCCGCACGCTCGACGACCTGACCGGAGAATGAGCGACAAGACGCCCCGCCCGCGCCGCGGTGACGCTGATCCGTGACCGCGCCCCGTGCACAGACCGTGGATCGGAGAAGGCCATAGCCTCCCCCGCATCACAGCCTCCCCCGCATCACCGCGGCGAAGCGCGCGGCGCCCGCACCACGTCGGCCACCGGGACTCCAGCTCCGGCCTTCGCCCGACCAGGTCACCGAGCGTGCGGACTGGTGACCATCGGCGAGCGGGCTGGGCTGGGTCCGTCACCGTGGTAAAGCTCGTTGATCCAGCTGCACACCATGGCGCACATCGCCGGCTCGGCCCCGCGAGCGTGGTCGACGAGGCGATCGCCCGACCACAGCCGTCACCCGGCCCCACCGGAACGTCTGTTCACGTACTGGATACGAGAGTCTGCAGGCCTCCGCAGGACCTGATCGTCGACCCGGCGGCCGAGATCGGGGCAAGGCCTCCGGCGGGCCCCGAGGGGTGCCCGCCGGATGCGCAGGAACGGAAACAACCGGCCCCGCGTCCCGACCGGTGAGGGGCCAGCCGGCGACGGAGCTGGGGTTCACGCCACCGCTGACGCCGCAGCGAGGCATCCGCCGCCGATCGCAGCACCTGGTTGGCTCCGTAGACGATGTGGAGGGCTTGGCCGGCCCGCGTGCTGGAGGCATCCCACGTCGGCGGTGGCGAACCCAGCAAGCTGCCAGCGCCGTCGCCCGGTATGCGCACGCCGGGAGTTTCGCGCCGGTCGCGCTGGGCCGTCTGGCTGTTGACAGCGACGTTGTTTGTGCCGGTGATCCGGTGCTGACACATGGTGTTCACTGCGTGGGTTCTTTTCAGTCCACGGTCTGGTGAGGTGGGATGTTGGCGTCCCCGGCGACTCGGCCTGGGGAGGTATTCCGGAGGCTGTGCGTGCCTGGTTGTGATGTGACCCGTCGAGACATTCTTCGCTGGAGTGCGATCGCTGCTGCGGCCATACCGCTGGCGGGAGTGGTCGATCCCGCTCGAAGCGACGCGTCCACCGGCGCTGCCGGGACCGGCGAGGTCGTGCCGGTCAACCTGGAACTGGTGACTCTGACGGAGGACCGGGCCGTGGTGACCTGGTACACCGGCGAGGCCGGCACGAACGACGGCACGGGCAGGATGGTGCCGCTGCCCGCTGACGGTGAGGTCTGGTACGGCACCAACCCCCGCCGGCTCAACCGCGTCGCCGGCCAGAGCGGTCCACTCACCCCGTACCACCACGTCGAGTTGACCGGCCTGGAGCCGGGGCAGACGTATTACTACCAGGCGCGTTCCCGTGGGAAGCTGGCTGCTCCCATGGTGTTCACGCTCATCGCCGGCAACGCCGTCGGCACCAGCGACTACGGCCTGGGTACTCCGGGCGGCCCGTTCTCGTTCACCACGCCGCAGCCGCCGCCGGGGCGCTACCTCTTCTCGGTGGTGCTGTGCAACGACCTGCACATGGGCGAGACGCAGGCTGGGCTCGTCGGTGGGGACCCGTCGGTCATCCCGATCGTCCAGGTCCCGGGCGAGCCGCCGTATCCCGAGGTCATGCTGGAATCCCTG
Source organism: Amycolatopsis sp. NPDC051373 (assembly GCF_040689465.1). Lineage (NCBI taxonomy): Bacteria > Bacillati > Actinomycetota > Actinomycetes > Pseudonocardiales > Pseudonocardiaceae > Amycolatopsis > Amycolatopsis sp. NPDC051373. Next base: position 52,316 of record NZ_JBFBAE010000040.1, read on the forward strand.
GTGCGCGACGTCCGAAGCTTCGACCCGACCTACCTCCTGGCCGCGGGTGACATCTCCGCCGAGGCCGTACCCGGCGACCTCAGCCGAGCCGGTCAGTTGCTCGACCGGTTCGGTGTGTACCGCGAGGACTACTTCCTCACGCGCGGCAACCACGACCGGGCGCACGTCGGCGACCCCTACGCGAACTGCCGGGTCGGTCGCTGGCAGGGCAACGACTGCTTCCAGGACCGCTACTTCCCCGACGACGAGGTCGCCTTCTACTCGACCGATCTCTCCGGTCTGCACGTGATCGGACTCGACACGTACGACAAGGCCGGCGGCGGAGGCGACGCGGGTGCACTGGCAGCGGAGCAGTACGCCTGGTTCATGAAGGACCTGGCCGAGCACAAGGAGCAGCCGACCCTCGTGTTCGGTCACCACCCGCTCGTCGTTCAGGAGTCGTCGAAGCCGATCAAGTCGAGCAGCTCGCTAGACGCCGCCCAGGCCGCGTCGATCCTGGAGACCTACGCGAAGACTCCGGGCGTCTTCCTGCACCACGCGGGACACACTCACCGCAACCACCACACGGTCAGCCCGAGCGCACCGCGGGTGACCCTGCAGGAGGTCGCCGCGGCCAAGGAGTACCCGGGCGGCTTCTCGATCCTCCGGCTGCACAGCGAGGGGTTCGCTCTGAACTTCCACAAGTCGCGCAGCGACCTGGCCCGCGAGTGGAGCGAGCGCAGCCGTCAGGAACTCGCGGGAAGCTGGGCGCAGTTTGCGCTGGGGAACAACGTGGTGGACCGCAACATCGTCAAGAAGGTCGATCTCTCCGGCCTCCGCCGGCCCGAACGGACCGCGGCCGGCACGCGGGGCTGACCGTTAGTGCATAGCAACTGCGTCCTGCGGAATATGTGCTAAAGCCCAGCCCAGCGGCTGGCTGTGTCAGCGTTGAGTAGCTCCGGTATGTCAGAGAATTGTGGCCCTTCCCGTTGTGAATCTTGGGACACGCCGGTGCTTTGGCGGTGGTAGTCGGCCCCACCTCGTCATCGCGGGCGCGATGACGAGGTGCGCCGCCGCCCGGACGGGCCCAGTTCGGTGCGCAGCCGCGACCTCAGGTCAGTATCAGGAAAACGTAAAGAGCGATCCGGTCGGCCCGGTTCGCGCTTTGCCCGGCTGATGCATGCCACGCACCTCGAGGTGGGTGTGTTCGCCGGAGGACCACGAGCGCCGGCCGGGGGCGGCGGCGCGCACGACTGCGGCGATCGGCTCAGCCACTGTTGTCCATGTCTGCGACCTATTCTTCCCCCGGCAGGCTTAGGCTGCGCCGCCGGTTCCTCCTGCGCGAAGGCCTGTTTTTCTTTCGCGGAAGACGGTTCCTGCTGCGCGAACATCGGCTCGGGACGGGCCGCCTGTGATGGCCCGCGCTCCGCCACCGGGTGGTGCGCCCGCGACCTCGGGCTGTCCGCCCATCGCACCATCGCGCCCCGCTTCCGTGCCGCGCGCGTAATCGGCCAGGGGGTCGCCGGACCACAACATCGCGCTGACGAGGCCCTGGCAGACCGGGCTCAAGCCGATCCGCGCTGGTGGGTGAACGTGAGGTGCACTCCCGTCGTGCTCCTGGAGGGGCCGAGCATTAGCGGGCTCGGGGGATGTGGTGGGCCCGCGGTGGCGTGTCAGCACGGCGACGGCGGCGAGCAGGGCCAATACGACGGCGGCGAACCACGTCGTCGCGGCGGTCACGTTCATGGAGCGGCTGGCGACGCCCAGCCCGGCGGGGAGCAGGGCCAGACCGAGGTAGGAGGCGAGGAACAGGCCGGCGAGGGCTTCGCCGCGCCGGGCCGGGGTGGCCGTGGTGGCCACGTGTCCGACGGCAGACTTGAACAGCACCCCGGCGCCGGCTCCGGCGATGATCCCAGCGAGCAGGAACACAGGCAGGCTGGCAGCGTGCATACCGACCGCGAGGACCGCTATACCCACGGCCTGGGCGAGCAGCCCGATGTGCCGGCGAGTCCGTGTGCCGAGCCGGCCGGTGCCCGTCTGCGCCGCCGCTGCGGCACCGAACACGGCGAACACGACCAGTCCGGCCAGCGCGCGGGACGGGTGGTGGAGGTCCCGCCGACGAAGCCGGGTACCACGGATGTGAACAGGCCGAACACGGCCATGGACGTGAATCCGGCCGCGGCCGCGGCGAGGTATCCGCGGTCACCGCGACTCGCCCCGACCCGCTGCGGACGGTAGCCCGGCCGGACCGCGGGCCTGTGGACGGTCTCCAGTGTTAGCGCGACGGCGGCGACGCCGGTGAGTAGCAGCACGACGAAGACGGCATACGGCAGACGCAGCGGCGCACCCAGGTACTGGGCGAGCACTCCCGCGACGATCGGACCCAGGCCGAGCCCGCCAATGTTGGCCGCGGTCGACACAATCTCGAACCGCCGCGTCGAGGCGCCGGGCCGGTCAGCGCTGTGCAGCTCGTGCAAATACGCGGTGGCGGTCGCCGACAGCATGCCGACGCCGAGGCCGGTGACGAGCCGGGCGACGATCAGCACCGGCAGTGACGGCGTGGCGAGGAACACTGCGGCGGCTAGCAGTTCCAGCGCCAGAGCCGCCGTCATGACCTTCTTCCGGCCCAGCCAGTCCGAGACGTGCCCGGCGAGCAACAGACTGATCAGCACACCAACGGCGTAGACGGCGAACACGACGGTGACCGTGAACGTGGAGAACCCGTCATGAACCTGGTACAGCGGATACAGCGGCGTGGGAACCGTGGAGAACGCCATGGCCGTCATGAACACCACGGCCACCGTCCAGAACCCGGCGCCGGACCGGCGGACGGCATGTAGGTGGTCCCGCGCCGGAGCCTTCCCGGTGCTTGCGTGGTCCCTACGCGGACCCATGGCCGACGCCATCGACATCAGAGCACTCCGATCAATTGACGGTGGATTCCACCGCTAAGGGATGTCTCGTAACCCGCGGCTTTCCGGGCGTGCACCAGGCCCGGAATAGCTTGCGGACATGTCCGCCGACCAGCACTTTCCGCACCCGGTTCCGCCGCACCTCCTTCCGCCACAGCCGGTGGCCCGGCAGCCACCCGCGCCGCCGCGGCCGAAGCGCCGCCGACGCCGGATCGTGCTGCTGGTGATCGCGGCCCTGCTGGCCTACCCAGCCGGCACTTACGGCTACGCGCTCGCTTACCCCGGCGACGCGAGTGTCTCCGTCCGGACTGTGAATTGGCTGCGGGAGATTGTTCTCGGCGGTGTGGTCAACGCCGTCGAGAACTGGTGGTTCACCCGGCACCCGCCGTCGAGTGCGCGCGCTGCTCGACATCCCCGCGTCACCCCCGCGCCGTCGCGGTGTGCTGACCGCCTTCGCGGTCGCCGTGGTACTCGGCTGCTGCGGCTGGTCCGCCGGAGCCGGGGCTCAGGCCGCGATCGCGATGCACGCCGATATCGAAGCCGCCCAGCAGGCCTCGTGCGCGTCCCACTCCGTGTTCACGAAGGGGTCCCACGGCGAGACCGCGGTCCGCGCAGCCGACCAGGATCGCCGGGAGTGCGCCGAGCGCTGACCGCCACGAACCGACCGTGGAGGCGGCGGTGTCCGAGTCGTGCAACAGGATCGTGCCGCCGGGGCGAAGTCCCTTGTGGACTGTCGCGGCCACCGACGCCGGAGTCGCGCGGGCGGACCAGTCGAACCCCCAGGCCGTCCACAGCACGGGCCGCAGGCCCAGCTTCCGGGCGGCGACCAGGGAGCCGGCAGAAAACACCCCGTAGGGCGCGCGCAGCCACCGCGGCCTGACGCCGGCGACGTCGGTGATCAGCTCGACCGTCCGCGCGAGGTCGTCGTGCAGAGCGGACGGGAACCGGCGCAGGAAACAACGGTGGTCCCAGCCGTGCACCGCGAGCTCGTGCCCGGCGGCGACGATCTCGCGCCCGAGCTCCGGGCACCGGGCGAGTTCGCGGCCGAGCACGAAAAACGTCGCCCGCGTGCCGGTTTTCGCGAGCAGGGCCAGGAAATGCGGGGTCGAGCGCGGGTGCGGGCCGTCGTCGAAGGTGAGCGCGACGTGCCCGGGATCACCCACTCCGGCGAGCGCGTCGGTGCGCAGGTGCGGCAGGAACAACGCGGCCGGGGCGGCGTGCGCCACGAGCGCGCCCGCCGCCGCCACGCGGATCATCCGGCCACCTCGATCGGCAGGGCCGGCGCGGCTTCACGGGCCAGAGCGGCACGCAATGCCGGGCCGAGCGCGTCCGGCGTCCGCACCCACGGCACGGTGCCCTCCTGGTCCAGCACGGCGGCGTTGGCGCGGCCGTGGCCGGGCAGGCAGCGGTAGGTCAGTACCGGCAGGCCCGTCGCGAGGGCTTCGGAAGTCGTGAGCCCGCCCGCGTTCTGGACCACGACGTCGCACGCGCGCATCAGGTCGGCCATCGTGTCCACCCAGCCGAACACGTGCCGGTGCCCCGCGTTCCGCAGGCGTTCGCGCAACGCGTCGTTGCGGCCGCAGACGACCACGGGCTCGACCGAACCGTCGGCACGCAGGTCGGCCACCGTCCGTTCGACCTCTCCGACGCCCCAGGACCCCGAGACGACCAGGGCCAGCGCGCGATCCGCGGACAGACCGTGCGCGAACCTCAGCCGCGTCCGCTCGGCCGCGCCTGCGACCGGCCGGAACTCCCGCGCGACCAAGGGCGGCGCGACCAGCACGCGGCCCGCGCCCCAGGCTCGCGCCTGCCTCGCTGCGGTCTCGTTGGGCGCCACGGTCAGGCCGGCCTGCGCACTGACGCACAGGCGGTGCACCGACGGATCCGTCAGGTACGCCACCAGCCTCGGCGCGAGCCGTCCGCGCGCCCGCAGGTGCGCCGCCGCGTGGGTCGCGAGCGGGTAAGTCGACACGACCAGCCGGGCGTCGTCGCCCACCACCTCGGCCAGCCCGGCGGACGCGAGCGCCGCGAGCCGCCGGGCGATCGCCGCGAGCGCCGGCGAGCCGAGTGCCCCGAGCAGCCAGTCCCAGCTGCGCGGGGCGACCTGCAACTGTCGGTGGTAGGCGCCGCACAGCGTCTGCCCGAGCCGGCCCGGCAGCAGGTCGAGGAAGTCGACGCGGTCGGCGCGCACCCCGCGCTCGGCCAGCCACTGGGCGAGCTCCCGCGCCGCACCGTCGTGCCCGGCGCCCACCCGCGCGGACACGATCACCACGCGGTCGCCTTCGGAAAGTTCTACAGGCATGTAGTAAATCTACATCCATGTAGTCGTTCGGTTCTTCCGGGTGCGCCGTGCCTGTTTCGTCCGGTGCGCGGCGCCCGCACTCGCGGTGCGGGCGCCGGTCCACTACCGGTCGAGCTCCGGCAGCTCGCGGGTTCCTTCCGCGCGCACCGCGGCGAGCGAGCGCGAGTCGAGATGCAGCAGCCGCAGGATCGTCGGCGCGATCTGCGTGGTCTCCACCGAGCCGCCGACGCTGCGTCCGCGGCCGGTGCCGCTGACGACCAGGGGGACGGCCCGGTCGTCAGCGGCCGCTCCGCCGTGCTCGGCGATCTTCGACTGCCCGCCGGCGAACACCACGCCGGGCACGGTGAGGCCGACGAGGTCGGGCACCCGGGCATCGCCGGGGCGCACGCCGAAGTAGCGCGCGGCGTCCGCTCCCGCGTGGACGGTCGTCAGTCCGGAGTGGACGAACGGCTTGGGCGCGCCGGCGACCCCGTTGCCGGTGCCGGACTGCGCGAGAAGGTAGTTCTTCGCGAACGTCGTGGCCGCGGCCGAGCGGTCGGTGAGCCAAGGAAGCATCGCGTCGTCGTCGGTCGACTGGGCCACGAGGTCGGGCGCGCCCGGGTGGGCCGCGCGCCAGGCCGCATTGAGACCGTCGAGCAGGGCGCCGTCGTCGATGCGGGTCAGCGCGTTCGAGTCGATCGGCGACTGGCCGTGCTTGGCGGACAGCACGATCGTGGTGCTCTGGTCGAGGTGGCGCCGCTGGAGCTCCGCGGTGAACGCGCCGAGCTCCTGGTCCACGAAGTCCAGTGCCGAGCGCACGACCGGCCCGGGTGCGCCGCCGGCGGTGTACCCGCCGGCCTGGCCGCCGGAGACGGGGAGCTTCTGCGCGGTCGACACCGACTGGAAGTTCAGCCCGAGCACCGCCGGCGTGCCGACCTTCGTGGTGCCGCTGTGGTCGTAGCCGTCGATCTCGTTGAGCACCGCGCGCGCCTTGTATGAGTCGTACTGCTGGGTCGCGGCGTTGTCCGTAGTCCAGTCCCCGCCGGGCGGTCCGGCGGGCACCTGGCTGTTGATCTCCGGCGTGAACAGGTCCTGCACGCCGGTGCCGGACGGGCCGTTCAGCAGCTCGTAGGCCGGGTGCTTGTCCGACCACGCGGTGCGCAACCCGGCCTGGCGAGCCACCTCGAACACCGTATTCACCTGCAGGTACTGGTGCGGGTAAACGGGTTTGCACGTGCGAGGGTCGACCGGCAGCTTCGCCGGGTCAATGAGCGTGCGCGGGTTGCCGGTCATCTTCAGCACGCTGCCGGGCAGACCGGCGAGGCCCTGCCCGGCGTCGACGGAGTTCTTGTCGAGGTCGAGATCCTCGGTGTAGTCCGCTCCGGTGCCCGGCTTCACGCCGGTGCAGTTCGTGGTGCCCGCGGGCAACAGCGCGTGGTTGTAAGTGGCGTCGTAGTACACGCCGGTCGTCGCGGGGTTGCCGCCGGTGACCTGGGCGACGAGGCCGGGGAACGAATCCGAGGGCACGGGGGTGTTCGCGTGCGTGTACTGCGTGCCGTGCGCCACCAGCCTCGCGAGCGCCGAACAACCAGCGCGGCTACATCCAGGTCGACCTCACACCGCAGCAGTGGCGCGCGGACTTTCGGGTCTCAGACACCGTGTTGCGCCAGGACGCCCCGCTCTACACCCTCGCCACCTTCGTCACCGACGACGGCAAACCCCGCGCCCGTCGCGCCTGACCGCCCTCCCCGGTGGTGGGCCGGGCCCCACCACCGGGCATCTGCCGCCATCTCGAAGCCTCGGCAAAAAGCGTTGATCCGCCCCTTTTCCGCCGGATGCTGGCGCCGCACCCGGCGCGGTTCCAAATGTGGTCTCGATCAGAGCAATGTCCTCCGGCAGGTGTCATGAATTGCCGTCAAAGTCTGGTACTGACCGAATCTGACATGGGATTCTCGGTGCATGTGGGGCAGCGAAGGGACGCGCTCGGAACGCGAAAAAACAACTGTTGGTCGTGGTGCTGCTGGTCAGGGCTGTCCCATCACCTGTGTGCGATCGGGTTTGCCGGTGGGGCCCGGGATTGGCTGGCGGGCGAGCGTGGTGAGGATGTGCCCGTCGTTGATCGTTTCGGGCGGGTGGTGTCGGGTGTTTACGAGGTTCTTCTCCGATGCGGAGATCAGGCGGTTGCGGTCGGAGGAGCTAGGCCGGGACGAGTTGATCCGGCATTTCACGCTCGGCGCGGATGATCGGGCGTGCCTGGAGTCGTCTGCGCGCGGGACGGGGAACCGGCTGAGGGTGGCGATCCAGTTGTGCACGCTGCCGTGGCTGGGTTTCGTGCCGGAGGACATCGCCGCGGTGCGCCGCGATCACATTCGGACTGTTCATCACGGTGCTGCGCACGATGGATGTCTCCCAAATCGACATCGGCCCGATCCACATCGTCGGCAGCGCCGCCACCGACTCCACTCCGTAAACCCGTCCACAGCAGGTGGCCCGGCGCGATCCTCAGCTTGTGCCGGGCCACCCGTGCTTCTGATCTCGTTGCCCGGCCGCCAATGAGTCGAGGAGGGGCGCGAAGGTCGTGGCTGTAGGTGTTTCGCTCAACCGATCCGGCCGTCCTTGTCGCTGCCGACGTGACGGATACAGGACGGCGGCCGGGGCAGTGCGTCCTGGTGGTGGGAGCGGCCGGTGTCCCCGGTGACCAGCCGCGGAGTCTGCGCGGCACACCCGGGCCGGGGTTACTCGCGCGAACGCAGTTCGGTGTTCTGGCGGTGGGATTCGTGGAGCTGGTCTTCGAGGGAGATGATGCGGCAGGCGGCGTCGACAGCGGTGCCTTGGTCGACTAGTTCCCGTACGCGTGCGGCGATGCGCAGCTGGTGGCGGGAGTAGCGACGATGTCCGCCGGCCGAGCGCTGGGGCTCGATCAGGCCGGCCTCGTCGAGGCTGCGCAGGAAGTTCTGGCTTGTGCCGAGCATGTCCGCGGCCCGGCCCATGGTGTAGGCGGGGTACTGGTCGTCGTCGAACTTGTCGGCCCCGCCCGAATCGGGGGCGGGGGTCTCGCGTTGGTCAGGAATCATTCCACCTCCACATCACAAGGGACCCCGGATGCCGCGCACGGCACCCGGGGTCCCAGGGGTTTGGGTTTCACCATTGTCAACCGACTGTGAGGCCGGCTTCCTGTATCCGCGGTGTCCGTCCGAGAGCCGGACGGTGCGGAGATCGCTTATTCGTAACCGAGAACCACCTTCCAATCCGATGGGACTGCGGTACCCGCGCGGCACTACTGCCCAGCCGCTGCGGGCGATCCAATGATGTGCCCTTTCCCTTCTCTCCTGTATTTTCCTCTTACTGTGCACCACTTCATGTACTGCGACTTCGTGTACTGCGACTGCTGCGAACGTCACCGGCTGGAACCCTTCCACTGATCGGCCCCAGCACGCGTCACGCCGCTGGTCACTGCCCGGAACCCCGTCCGTGATCGGTTCCGGCCACCTGACCGTCCTGCACAAACTGACTTAACTGACTTGCCTTATCACTACCTGATTCGATACCGCGTACTGACTTGGTGCTGCAGTAAAACAACCTCACAAGCGCACCTGGCCGCTTGCGTTCTGCGCCGGGACCGTCTGACCTAGTGCGTCTTCCGGGCCCGGTCCAGGATCGTTCACCGGTCACCAGCCGAGACCTGTCCACTGATTGGCCCCGTCCTGCCTGACCGTCTTGTCCCACTTCGCGGGTAGTTCCGTCATCTCCCGCGCATGCTTGACGTTGTCTCTCTCGGTACGTGGAGAAGACTACACATGACCTTAGTTGAATGTCTACCCCGGCCATCATAGATTTACTCAGGCGCCGTTGACATGAGGCTCTGTCGGCGCGAAGTCCCAGGTCAGCGCCGACACCCGATGGACCCAGGTCACACAGAAGGGTGGCGCTGATCGTGCGCCACGCGCTGAACCCGCGGGTACCGGAGGATCTCGCGTTCGCCGAGTCCCGGATCCGCCCGAACACGATGGCAGCCGAGGACCTGCTGCATGACCTGGGCGCCATCTCGATCACCTCATCCGACGCCCAGGCGATGGGACGGGTCGGTGAGATCGTGCTGCGCACCTGGCAGGTCGCGCACGTGATGAAGGCGCGCTACGGCCGCGGCGAAAGCAGCTTTCCGGCCGACAACGAGCGAGCCCGCCGCTACGTCGCGAAGTACACGATCTGCCCGGCAGTGGCACACGGCATCGACCACGAAGTGGGCTCGATCGAGCCGGGCAAGATGGCCGACCTCGTGCTGTGGGACCCGGCGTTCTTCGGGATCCGCCCGCAAGCCGTACTCAAGAGCGGCGCCATCGTGGCGGCACCGCTCGGCGACCCGAACGCCGTCATCACCACACCACAGCCGGTTTTCATCCGCCCACCACTCGCGGCTGGTCACGCGTCGGCGCCACACCTGGCCACGTCATTCGTCGCACCGGCCGCCCTGGAGGACGGGTTGGCCGGGCGGCTCGGCCTCACCCGCCGGCTGGCCGCGGTCCGCCCGACCCGGCATCTGACGAAGGCGGACATGCCCAACAACACAGCGCTCCCGGCCATCGAGGTCGACCCGGAGACCTTCACGGTCACGGTCGACGGCGAGGCGGTAAGACCCGAGCCGGTGGGCGAGGTGCCGATGGCGCAGCGGTACACACTGTTCTAGGAGGCCGGTTCCGACCCGTGACTGCATCCATCGCAGCGCTGCTGCTGGCCGACGGTCGTCTGCCCGTCGGCGGCCACGCCCACTCCGCCGGCCTGGAGCCCGCCGTGAACGCGGGCCTGTCGGCTTACGGCGTGCCGGATTACCTGCGCGCGCGGCTCATGACGGTGGGCAGGATGGAGGCCGCGGCCACCGTGCTCAGCCACCGCTGGGCCAGGAGCGCCGGGACGGCGGATGGCGCCGGACTGCGGACGCTGCAGGACGAGTTGCTGGCGCGTACCCCCAGTGCACCGATGCGGGAGGCCTCGGTCAGCTGGGCCGGGGCCTGGCGCGGCTCGTGGAGCGCCTGTGGCCCCACGCGCATGCCGTGCGGGGGCTGCGGGCGCTGGACGGTGCACCGCAACGACCGGTCGCGCTCGGCGTAGTCACGGCGCTGACCGCGATGGACGAGCGGCAGGCCGCCCGCGTCTGCCTCTACGACGACGCTCAGGCTGTCGCCTCAGCCGCTTTGAAACTGTTGCCGATCGATCCCCTCGAGCCGGTCCGCTGGCTGCTCACGGTCGCGCTCATGATCGACGAGGTCACAAGGGAAGCGGTGACGATCACCGAGCCGGCGGCCCTGCCGGCCAGCGCGGCTCCACTGATCGAGGAGTGGTCGCTCACCCACTATCTCAGCAAGAGGAGGATGTTCCGTGCCTGACGACATCGAGCTCACCGATCCTGCTGCCGGGGCAACGGTCCCGGCGCCCCTGCCGATTCACCGCAGGACGCTGCGGTGCGCGCCCTGCGGCTGGGGGTCGCCGGCCCAGTCGGCACGGGCAAAAGCACGCTCATCGCAACCATCTGCCAGCAGCTCGGGCACGAGCTGCAGATAGCCGTCGTCACCAACGACATCTACACCGATGAAGACGCCCGGCTGCTCCGGGCCGTTGGGGTGCTCCCGGTCGAACGGATCACAGCGGTGGAAACCGGTGCGTGCCCGCACACGGCGATCCGCGACGACGTTGCCCCGAACCTGATCGCCGTCGAAGACCTCGAGCGGCAGTTCGCCCCCCTCGACCTGGTGGTCGTCGAGAGCGGCGGAGACAACCTGACCGCAACGTTCAGTCCAGCGCTGGCCGACGCCCAGATCTTCTGCATCGACGTGGCCGGGGGCGGTGACGTCGCTCGTAAAGGCGGCCCCGGTATCGAGAGAGCCGACCTGCTCGTGGTGAACAAGACCGACCTGGCGCCCTACGTGGGAGTGGACCCGGCACAGATGGTCGACGACGCCGGCAAGGTGCGGGGTGACCTGCCCGTCCTGGCACTGAGCCAGCACGATCCTGCCAGCATCGCCGAACTGCGTACCTGGATCCTCCAGCTGGTGGCCCAGCACCGCCGCGGCCGGCACACTCCCCGGGACCCCGGACCGATGGCACCGCACACTCATGCCGCTGACCACCATCCCAGCCCCCACCTGCACAGCCACGGTGGCGCACCGGCCGCGAACGCGCGCCCATGAACGCCGCCGGCTGCGCCGGCCCGCGGCCCACCCGCGTGCGGATCGGTTGTGCCGGCGATGGTCTCTGTGCCGAAGAAATGACTGCCGGGGACTTCCTCACCCCCGGCTGCTCACCCGATGCGGACGGCACGCCCGGATCGCCCTCGTCGGGCACCAGGCGATGCTCCTGGCCGGCGACCGGCTCGAACTGGACGTGGAGGTCGGCGCTGGTACGTACCTCGAGCTGATCGAGCCGTCGGGCACCGTCGCGTACAACGCCCGGGGCGGGCGAGCCACCTACACCGCCCGGGTCAAGGTCGGCGCGGGCGGTAGTTTCATCTGGCGGTCGGCACCCTTCGTCATCGCGGACGGCGCAGACGTCGAGCGTGACCTCGACGTGGCACTGGACGAGGGCGGGGTCGTGGCATTCCGCGAGACTTTGGTGCTCGGGCGGTACGCGGAAGACGGCGGTTCAGTCCTCTCCCGTCAGCGCGTCACGCTCGGCGGTGCCCCGCTGCTCGTGGAGACGCTGGACCTGCGCGATCCGCGGGCTCGCGCGCTGCCTGGAATGCTGGGCCTCCACCGGGTCGTGGCCACGGCCATGGTGCTCGGCCTGTCGACCGGCACCGAGATCGGCCCGGGTAGGACACCGCTCGCGGGGCACGGCATGCTGGCTCGCGCCCTCACCGGCGCCGCCCACGAGGCCGACCACATCCTCGCCGGTACCTGGTCCGCCTGGCTGGGTGCAGTGGAGGCGTATTTCGCGGGGCGACGGCCCGCGCTTTCCCACGCCGCGCCTCATCGGTACGAAAGCTGGAATCGATGCGCTGCGGCGCCGGTTCCCCGGCCTCCCGCGCATTTCCGCCCGATCACGGAGGAGGCAAGATGACCGTCCAGGCCCGCGCCGGCGTCTACCGGCTGCATTCGCTCGACGCGACGATGCCTTCGTGGAGCGAGCGTGCCGACCGGCACCCGGCGGTTGCGTTCGCGGATTCTTGCCTGCGCGGCGTCGGGCAGGTCTGCTTCATGGACAACCCGGTCACCGGGGTGCTCTTCCTGCTCGCTCTCTACCTGTACACACCGTGGCTGGGTACCGCCACGATCGTCGGAGTGGCCGCCGCGACTGTCACCGCGCATCTGCTCGGCCTCGACCGCGTCGCGATCCGGGCTGGTCTCTACGGGTTCAACGGCACCCTGGTCGGCGCCGGATTCGCGACGTTCCTGTCCCCACCGTGGCACGGGGCGATCTTCGGCTACATCATCGGCGGTGCGGCGGCATCGACCATCGTGATGGCCGCGTTGACCACCATCCTCGTTCCCACCTGGCAGGCTCCCCCGCTGACACTCGCCTTCAACATCGTCACCCTTGCCTCCCTGGTCGCCGCGCTGGGACTGGCACATGGTCACGCGGGCACGCTGCTGACACCCGGAACCATCCAGCACCCCGGGCCCGCCACCGGCACCGCGCTGCGATCGACCGTCGATTCCGCCGGGTCGTACGACGTGGCGGCGCTGGCCAACGCGCTCTTCCGCGGGGTCAGCCAGATCTTCCTCGCCAACAGCCTGATCTCAGGCATCGTCATCATCATCGGGATGACGGTCTGCTCACGGATCGCCGCCGGGCTCGTGCTGGCCGGGTCAGCGGTCGGGGGCGCGATCGGCATAGCTCTCGGCAGCGACGGATACGCGATCTACCACGGCCTGTTGGGATACAATTCGTGCCTGACGGCGGCAGCCATCGCCGGGGTGTTTCTGGTCCTGTCGCGGCGAACATTCGTGCTCGGCATCTTCGGCGCCGTCATGTCCGCCGTCATGTCCGCCGTCTTGGCCGCGACCCTGTCGGTGCTGTTCACTCCGTGGGGACTCCCGGCCCTCACCTTGCCCTTCTGCCTTGCCACACTCGCGATCCTGCTCGTCAAGGGACACGTCACGAATCTCGACGCCGTGCCGCTCGATACGCTGTCAACACCCGAGCAGCACCTCAGGCAGGGCCTGACAACACCCGAGCAGCTTCGGAAGCAACGCGCGAAACCCCTGCCGGCCAGCCGTCAGTAGGCGCGATGAACAGAGACCGTCTGAGCGGCCAGGCAACCGACGGGCAGGTGCTGCTGATCGTCCTCTGTTTTGCGCTGTCGTTCGTGGCCTTCGGCTTGACGGTGAGCGGTCCCGTGGATGTCGCCCGCGGTGTGGTCGACATCCTGATGGCGCGGGACGTCCTCGTCACCGACTACGTGGGAATCGGCGGGCTGGGCGCGGCGTTCGTCAACGCGGGCCTGCTCATCGTCCTCGTCTGTGGCGTCTACCGCGTCTCCAAGGCCAAAATCGACGGCGCGGCGGTCGCCTGCCTCCTTCTCATGCTCGGCATCGGCTTGTTCGGCAACAACCTCCTCAACGTCTGGCCCGGGGTCGCCGGCACCTACCTCTACGCCAAGCACCAGCGGCAACCCTTCGCCGAGCACATCAACACCGCGTTCTTCGGTGCCGCGTTGGCGCCGGTCTTCTCCGAGATTCTCTTCACCACGTCGCTGCCACTGCCCGCCCGGCTTGCGCTGTCGCTCGGCACCAAGCTCTGCATCGGCTTCGTGGTGGCGCCGATCGCCAAGCAACTGTTCCGAGCCCACGACGGGTTCACCCTCTACAACATGGGCTTCGTCGCCGGCCTCGTCGGCACGGTGGTCGTGGCGGTCTACAAGGCGTATGGATACGTTCCCGAACCCGTGCTGATCTGGACGAGCGGCTACAACCTGATCCTGGGCGTATTCCTCGGCGCGTTGTTCGCGTCGACGGCGATGCTGGGGTTGCTCGTCGACCGGCAGGCGTGGCGCAAGCTGGGTGCGCTGCACCGGCTGCCGGGGCAGGCACACACCGACTTCATCACCAAGGTGGGACTCGGGCCGACGCTGCTGAACATGGCGATCACCGGTGGGATCAGTACGGGCTACGTCCTGGCCATCGGCGGGGACCTCAACGGGCCGATCGTGGGGACGATCTTCAGCGTCGTGGGATTCGCGGCGTTCGGCAAGCACACGTTGAACATCGTCCCCGTCATGGCCGGCGTCTTCCTCGCCTCCCTGACCGCCCCGTGGCACGTGACCGACCCGTCGATCCTGTTCGCCGCCCTGTTCGGCACGGCACTGGCCCCGATCCCCGGCCGGTTCGGGCCGCACTGGGGGGTGGTCGCCGGGTTCCTGCACTCCTGCGTAGTCCTCACTGTCGGAAGCCTGACGGCCGGGCTCAACCTATACAACAACGGGTTCGCGGCCGGCATCGTGGCCTCCCTGCTCGTGCCCGTGATCGTCGCATGGCGAAGGCGGACGACAAGGACCCGAAACTCCGAGAGGTCCTAACAGGACCGTCGTTCGGTGTCTGGTAGACCCGCGCGGCGATGATCTCGTCATGAGTGGGCAGTTTCGGACGGGTGAGGTCTGGTCCTCAAACGGGACCGCGCGAGTTGGGTCCGCAGGAGACGTGCCATGCCTTGGCGGGTTGAGACCGGGGTCGTCAAGACATCCCTCCCGAAGGGCGGCTGCTTCTTTCCGGCGCTGGACAACGAGACCAGCGGCTCTGGTGGCGGCCGGGGCCTCTTTTACGACCCTTCGACTGATCCTTGATCATGGCCGCTCGGTGGCCGAGACGTTCGACGGCACCGTGCACAAGCTCGAGCAGATTCTCGATGCCGTGTTCGACCGTGCGAGCCACCCCCAAGAAGCCGGGCTCATCCAGCACACGACCGGAGACGTACAGCGCTGACCATTGCCGCGCCCGGGGCCTGGCCGCCGAGGCCTGCCACCTGGACCGAAGCATCGACTATTGCTCCAAACGGTTGCGGCGGTTCAGGCCCAGCAGTGGCGCTCGGGGCCCGCCGGGCGCTGATCGTGCACGTCCCCTCATTGACTGAATGCCGGTCGATCGGTGAGCGTGAGCTCGGCCGAGCGTTCCTGGCCGCCGGGCCCGCGGACAGTCACGGCGATTTCGTCCCCCGGAGTCCGGCGGCGCAATGCGCCGAGAAAGTCCTCAGGCCGCCGCGTCGGTGTCGCGTCAACGGTCAGGATGACATCACCGGGATGCAGGCCGGCGTTAGCCGCAGGCCCGCCCGGGACGATCGCGCTGATGATGACCCCGTCTGTACTCCGCAGGTGCATCTGGGCAGCGATCTGCGGGGTGATCCGGGCCGGTTCGAGCCCGGCGAATGCATGCCGGGCGCGGCCAGTGGCCCGCAACTGCTCGGCGACGTCGGTGGCGGTGGCGGCGGGAATCGCGAAGCCAAGGGAGACAGCCCCGGCCTGCGGTGGGATATAGGCCTCGCTGATTCCCATCACCTCGCCGCGGGTATTCACGACGGCGCCACCGCTGCTGCCCGGACTGATGGCAGCGTCGGTCTGAATCAGGTCGACGAGCGCCTGAGTTTCCGTGGCGCTGCCGGGAATCTCACGGTGCAGACCGGACACAACCCCGGCGGTCACGCTGTTCTCGAAACCCAACGGGCTGCCGACCACGACGGCGAGCTCACCGATCACCGGCAGTCGGGCCTGGAACCGGGCCACCGGGAGCCCGCTGCGGCCGGTCTGTACCAGAGCCAGGTCGGTGGCGACATCAACTGCTCTGACCGTGGCGGAATAGCGCTGGCCGTCGGCGAACGCGACCTGCACCGACGCGGCCCCGCGGATGACGTGCTCGTTGGTGAGAACCAAACCGTCGGCGGTGTAGATGACACCGCTGCCGTTGCCGCCGCTGGTGAGCACTTTGACCACGGTCGGCAGCACGCTGGCCGAAACGGCCGGCACGTCGGCCAGGCTGCCTAGGCTTTGTGGCACACCAGCGGGCGTGGTCGGCGGGGCTGTGGTGCAAGCGGTAACCAGCAGCACCGCCACCAGCCCACCCGCCCTACCGGCGGCCGAGCGCATCGCGCTGCAGTGGCCAGGTCATGCAGCGCCCGCCCCGCAGCCGTGCTCAACGCCGACGACGGTGATGCCTGTAATATCGGCGGGTTCAGCGGCGTAGGTAGCGCTTCTGGTATCCATGACGGGCGGCTTGCTCAGATTGGACACTTCGGCGACGGCCTCGGTGGGATACGATCGCGGACCGGTCACGGCGCACTCCCCCCGTGTAATTCATTGTGCGCGGCGGGTAGAGCTACCTCCCCATTTAGTCTCTGATAGGCGTGGCCGTCTTCGCCCGCAACGGGTGATATGTGTTGGCGCAAATCACCTACCGCAGGCCTACCCGCCAGTAGGCCTTGCGGAACGCTCGGGACGTGCGGCGCACACCATGTCCAGCCGTGGATCACGAGCCGCCACTGCAGATCGGATTCAGACTTGCAGACCAGGTCACTCGTCGCCACCACGCCGGCGTCCGACGCGGCGTTAAGGAAACCGTTGTCCGGAGCTCCTGACTCGACCGCGACCACCCGATGAAGCGCGGTGTACGTCACCCCGCCAAGGACAGCGATGAGCGGTGGCTGGCTAGAACTTGTGATTTCTTACGTTCCCAGGACTACAGGAAGTTACGCCGAATGCGGCGTCACCGGACTTCCATGGTTTCCGGCCGCGCCTGGACCTACTGTCGAAATTGGAGGTCCTGCCCGGCCGCAGGCGGGACGGGCGCACGGACACCTCGAGGAGGAGGGACCGCATGACGCTGTACACCGACATCCCGACCCGCTCCGAGCTCGACGCGCTCTGGCGGGCCGAAGTTCCGGCCGCCGTGTCGATCTACCTGCAGACCGCGCCCACGTCACCGGGCGAGGCGGAGCGGATCGCGTACAAGAACGGAGTACGGGAAGCGCTGGCGCAGCTGGGCGACGTGGACCAAAAGGACCTCGCGGCGCTGGCGGAACAGCTTGCCGTGCTGGAGGACGAGAACTCCGGGGACTTCTGGCGGCACCAAGCACGCAGCCTCGCCGTGTTCGCGACACCGGCCTCCCTGCGCAGCTTCCGGCTGCCCAACCGCCTCACGCCAGCCGCCGTCGGAGCGACACGGTTCTTCGTCAAACCGCTGATGCGCGCGGTGACCTTCCCGCAGACCGCGTTCGTGCTGGCTCTCGCCCAGGGTTCAGCGCGAGTGCTGGAAACCGTGCCCGACGCTCCCCCACGTGAGGTACGGGTGCCGGACATGCCCGCGGACGTGGCGTCCGCCGTCGGCAAAGCATCCATCAAGGACCGCGCTCCGAACCGCCGGGTGCAAGGCGTGGAGGGGCAGAAGGTGCGAATGGCGCAGTTTTCCCGGCTGGTCGACAGCGCGCTGCGCGAGGTGCTGCCCGGCCACGGTGTGCCGCTCGTGCTCGCCGCGACCGAGCCGCTCGACAGCATCTTCCGCGTGCACTGCCGCTACCCCGACCTTGTGCCGCACAGTGTGCCCGGCAACCCGGAGGACCGCGGCGACGGCGAACTGGTCGCCGAAGCCCGCGCGGTCCTCGACAATTGGTACGCCTCCCGGCTCGACGAAGAGAAAACCACGTTCAACGAACGCTTCGGGCAGGGTCGCACCTCAACGGACCTCGCAGACCTGGCCCGCTTCGCCACGCGCGGCGCCGTCGACACGCTGTTCGTGGACATAGACGCCACCGTCCCCGGTGAGGTCGACGACCTGGGCGCGGTGACCTTCGGAGCTTCCGACGCCGGTGGGCTCGTCGACGAGATCGCGCGCCGCGCCTGGCTATCGGGCGCCCGCCTGCTCGCCGTCCGCCACGAGGACGTCCCCGGCGGCGGCGACGTCGCCGCGACCTTGAGATACGCGCCGACGGGGTGACCGCGGACCGCTCCCATCTCCTACCCCACCACGCCGCCGTGCTCGCCACCATCCGTACGGTTTGCGGCGGCTGGGTGGCGATGCCGCCGCGACGCGGTTCTACGACGAACACGTCGAGGCCGACGCCGTGCGCGAGCAGATCGCCGCACGCGACCTGTGTGGCACGTTCGCCCGCGAGAACCCGTCGGCCGCCGGCGACGTCCTCTTCGGTGCGGCGTGCGCGCTGGCGGCACCCGCAAGGTGTGCGGCTTCCGCGTGTCCGCCGGCGGGCGCTGACCCCGCCGCCGGGCCCAGGGACGAGCGTCCCTCGTCCCAGCGCGTGAGAAGCATGTGGGCGAACTCCGCCTCCACCGGGCTCAGCCTCGAGCCCGCCCGGCTCGCCAGACAGCGATCACGGGTCACGGAACTCGCTCCAGGCACTGGTGCCACGACTTCCCTGATTGTCGTTTAGCGGACTGTGTCGCTGGATACTTGGTGGGTCACCGACAACATGGGGGTGGCTGCCGATGACGGATGAGCGAGCGAGTAACGGCGTCACCGCTCCTCGGTTTTCCCTCGTTGGCGACGTGGTGGCCCAGGATGGCCCAGACAAGCCTCTGACCTTGACCGCCGGACGCTACGAGGTCGAACACCTGATCGGCAGCGGCGGTACCGCGCGGGTCTACCGGGCGTTCGATCGAAGGCTCGGCCGCCCGGTCGCACTCAAGGTGTACGACCGGGACGTCGTCGCGGCGGACCAGGTACGGCGGCTCCGGGAGAAGACCATCCAGGCCGGCATCAACCACCCCGGGGTGGTGGCCGTGCTGGACAGCGGGACCGATCACAGCAGACCGTTTCTGGTGATGCAGCTGGTGGACGGCGGAAATCTCGCCGAGCGCCTGCTCGCCGGGCCCTTGCCAACCGCAGAAGTGTCCGAGCTGGGGGTCCGGCTCACCGAGTCATTGGCACACCTGCACAACCGGCGCGTCGTGCACCGGGACCTCAAGCCCGCCAACATCCTGCTCGACCCCGACGGCCCGCTGATCGGCGATTTCGGCATCGCCCACGAACTCGACTCGACCCACATCACCGGCACTGGTTTTGTGACCGGCACGGCCGCCTACCTCGCACCGGAGCAGATCGCCGGTGAGCCGGCCGGACCGGCCGCCGACGTGTACGCGCTCGGCCTCATCCTGCTCGAGTGCTTGACCGCGGAGCGGGAGTACCCCGGCACGATGGCCGAATCGGCACTCGCGCGGCTACACCGGTCTCCGCGCATCCCCGACGGGCTGCTCGTACCTCTCGCACGGACCCTCACACGTATGACCGCCCGCGAGCCAGAACACCGCCCCACAGCGCATGAAGCACTGCAGATGCTGAGCGGGCCACGGCCACGCACACAGGCACCACGGGCCCTGACCGCGCCTCGATGCCGGGTTTCACGCGGCGTCGACGAACCCTGATCGCCTCGAGGGGCCTCGCAGCCGCGGCCACCCTGGCAATGGTTGTCGTAGCGCTCACGAATCCCGACGCGCCAAGCCCCGCTTCAACTCCCGCCGCCGAACAACCCACGACATCCGTCCCCACCTCCTCCACGACGCCTGTGCAGATCATCCCCACGCCCTCGCCGGCGACGCCCGCGAAGCCACCTGCCACGGCGATCGCCGGACCGCCTCCAGCCGCGCCAGGCCCGGCCTCAGTGGCCGGCCCTGGCGCCCTTACGGCCAACCGCGACAACAACGCTGCCAATCCAGCCGATAAAGCCAAGGGGCACCCCAAGGGCAAGGGCAAGGGCCACGTCCACCCCTAACACCGTGCCCGCCGGCCAAACTTCGTCTCCGCGGGCACACCGCACCAGCGCTGAGCCGGCAGTGTCGACCGACTCGGCATTCGGCGTCGGGGTGGTTGCCGCCGGGCCGACCTGAGATGCGCCCTTGACGAGGTCGTTGTCATCGGCCAATCCACGCGGCGGTGCGGGCGGAGACCGCGCCGGCCGCGTGCTCGCCAGGACACGCAGGGCTCCTCGCTACCCAAGGCTGCGCGATTCGATCATGCGGTCGCTGCTGAGCGCGCCACCACGATCGTGAAGCCCAGTGACGGACAGGTCGAGACGATGCGGACGTTCAAACGGCCCAAGGCATTCGCAGTGAAATCCCGGGCCTAGGCGATCAACCAGCTGAAGGCCGACCTGGTCCAGGCAGAATCTCGCTACGCGAGTCGACGACAGGACTGAGCACCCCCGCCTGCTCCACCGCTGCGCTGACCTCACCGCTGCGCAGCCATCCGACTCGTCCAACGGGTCACTCGTGCGGTGCCCGTGCACGACAACGCTGGACAGCGCGCGGTCCGGTATCTTCTTACGTGGTTCTTAGAGATCTCCGGCAAAAGATCTCCGCTGCGGTCAGCGCCGATACCGTCGCGTTCGTCGAGATCAGCCAACGCCGTCCGGAGTGCAGGCGGCAAGCGTTGCGGAGAGGATTGTTTGCATGTCGACGAACGTCATCGTGGCCACGCGCGCCCAATTGTGGGGTGGTCGGTTGGCCGGAGCAGGCTCGCTTGTAAGCCGCTACGGTCTGGTCGTCGTTCTGGCGTGGATCGGTGGTGGCAAATACGTAAAAATGGACGCGCGGGTACTGATCGAGAACAGCCCGCTGATGAGCTGGCTCTTAGACATCTTCAGTCCACACACGGTCGCAGTGGCACTGGGAACCATGGAGATCGTGGCCGCGATCCTGATCGCGATCCAGCCGTTGCGGCCACGGCTGTCCGCTGTGGGCAGCGCGCTGGCGATCCTACTGTTCCTAGGCACACTCAGCTTTCTCTTCACGACCCCAGGCGTGGTCGTCACGTTTGCGGGGCCATTTCCGGTGCTATCGGCACAACCTGGCCAGTTCCTGCTCAAGGACCTGGTCTTGATCGGTGTGGCGCTGTGGACACTGGGCGAATCGATCATCAGCGTCACCGCGAAGCAGAGGGCGACGCAAGAGGCGGAACAAGTTGTCCTCGGCGCATGATGGGCCTCCCGCTGCACCCCAGGAAAGCTGCTCTGCACAACGGTGGTTCCATGGACGTCCAGGCTCCAGCGGAGAGCCGACAGCGCGATCCCGTCGGCGGTCCGCGCGAATCACGGCCGCAAACAATCCTCTCAGGGATCGTTCGCCGCGGAGCGGAATGAGCACCGAATGGGGCGCGGGCGGGACAGTCAGCCTGCCGTCTCCCGAAAATCGTCGCCGGGTGGGCGATCGCGCGGCTCTCTTCGATCGACAATGGACCTCCGGCAACCTCGGAGGGCTTCGGTTGCGCCATCCCGCTGCTGGTCCCGCGCCCACGGGGCGCGGGGCCAGCAGCTAGACGATTGTCCTGCACACACCAAGCCGGCGAGCACAACGCTCGCGACGACCCTGTCAGCGCAGGAGTTTGATGACCTCAGCGAAGGTAGTCATGTGTGGCTCCAGCACGCTGATGTAGCTCGTGCCGAACTCTTCTCGGTAGCGCAACAGCCGGTCCGCGATCTCGCGCGGAGAACCGACCAGCACTCCCGGGAGCCGACAGAGCTTGTCGTCGTCGAGACCGCTGGCGTCACGGATGATCGAAAGGTCGAGCCGATCTGCGCTCTCGCCAACCGCTGCGACGAACAGGTTCAGCTCGATGTCACCCAGACGGTCACCGGCTGCCTCCCGCAACACGTTGACGCGACGAGCCATGGCTTCTTCCGGAGCAAGGCCCGGCTCGACCCCAGCCATGATCGCGAAGCTGAAGATGTCGGCCTCATGGCCTGCGAGACGCAGCATGCGATCACCCGCCCCGGACAACATGATCGGCGGAACAGGCTTGTCGGGCTCGGAGGCGAGGAGGTCCCGGGTGGCTGCGACGACGTCGGCGAGTTTTCGCAACCGATCCCCTCCTGTGCCGAACGGCACACCCGCTGCCTCGAACTCGCCCGGGACGTAGCCGGCACCGAGGCCCAACTCCAGACGCCCCGCGGTCAGCCGATGGACATCAGCGACGTCGCGGGCAAGGTAGGCGGGAGTGAGGACACCGACGTTGAGGACGTAGGTGCCCAGCCGGAGGTTCGTCACGTCAGCCGCAGCGACCAACGCGGGGAACGGCGCCGGCATGCCCAGGTGATCCGGAAGCTGAAGCACGTCGTACCCGAGTTCCTCCACTTCACGCACTCGAGCGCGCCAAGCCGCCCGTGAGCCGATGTTGAAGAGTGTTACGCCGAAACGAAATGGACGATTAGTCATGAAATGCCTTCTGGGGTCTTCGGAAGTGGGCGGTCTGCCCGCCACTGCAAGCCGCCTCCCGCCGCGTATCGAGGCGGTGACTGCGCGGGAGTCAACACCGTCGACTATAGGCAATTTTCTCACGGTGGTCGGATCGGAAAGATGTCCGTAAGGACAGAAATTCCAAGTCCGCCAGTCCGGTTTCCACCACTGCGCAGGAAACAATAACCTGCCATTGAGCGGCGGCGGCGCGTCGCCATGTGGCGAGCATCACCAGGTTTTCGTGCCAGCCACCTGGCCTCTGCACCACAGCTGGTAGATGGTTCGCGCAGGTGCTGCACGCCTTCACTGCGCATGTGAACGAGCGCGTCGGGATCACCCGCAATCATGTAGACATCGAGACCCTCCCGCACGTTCTCGGCCGATCGCTGATGACGATGATGTCCGCGTCGCCCGCGCAACGCATTTCCACCACGGATTCGAAGCTTGAGCCGGGCGCCCCAGATGGGCACGGCTGCCTATCAGGCGATGAGGTCGAAAAACTCCAGGGCAGGCTGTCACGAGGGCGTTCGTGACGGCGCCGCGTTCTGAAGAACTCCGACCTCGCCAGCCCTGAACTCCCAGGCGGTCGACGCTGAGTGATGGTGACTTTTGGTTGCACTTGACTACTTTGCGTACTCGACGTCTACCTACTGCGCAACGGCTGGTTGCGACGAAACGCAGCAGCTCGTGGTTGCAGTGCCCCTCGACGAGGCCGACCCGCCACGTCGGCGTCCGGCCGGAAGCGGCCAGGCAGGGCCGGCGATGCCAGAGTTGACTCCCGCGGTCATAGGGGCATGCAAACACTAACGGTCAGTGCGCCGCCAGCAGCGCCCGACCTGCCCACTGACCCTGAGACCGCACCACGGGAGTGGGTAGCGGCAGCAAGGCACAGCTGCGGATGCGCGTCGTCCGGTTGCCCGCTTCCCCCGTAACGATTCCTGGTGTGCTTGAGCGGCGCCGCGCAACTCGTGCCACACACGGATTCGGCGTCTAGTCTCGAGCCACGGGTTTGACGCGAGAGCAGCACGCGCTGCGCTCAGTTTGCGCTCGCTGCCCTAGGTGAGTGGTCAACTGTCGCTTCGTCTCAGCTGCAACTGATATCGCTTGGAGTCAGATATGGCCACCGTTCATCATCGCTATGCGACCGTCGAGGGTCAGCAGCTCTTCTATCGCGAAGCGGGTCCCACGGATGCTCCCGCCGTTGTCCTGCTGCACGGGTTCCCGACGAGCTCCTTCATGTTCCGAACGCTGATCCCGGAACTTTCGGCGCGGTATCACGTCGTAGCGCCGGATCACTTGGGTTTCGGCCTGTCGTCGGCGCCATCGGTGGAGGACTTCGCCTACACGTTCGACGCATTGACGAGCCTGACGGCGGGGCTGCTGGAGCAGCTAGGTTTAGGCAGTTACGCAATGTATGTCCAGGACTACGGCGCTCCCATCGGCTGGCGCCTCGCCATCGCACATCCGGACTCGATCACAGCCATCATCACGCAAAACGGCAACGGGTACGACTCGGGCTTTGTTGAGAATTTTTGGTCGACCGTGTGGGCTTACCAGCGCGAGCAGAACACGGAAACAGAGGCGAACATCCGCAAGGCGTTGACCTTGGAAACCACGAGATGGCAGTACGTGACCGGCGTTCCAGACGAGAGCTTGGTGAGTCCCGACGCGTGGCACCACGACTACCAGCTGTTGTCGCGGCCTGGCAACGACGCGATCCAGTTGAAGTTGTTCTTGGACTACGCCTCCAATCCGCCGATGTATCCAGCACTGCACGAGTACCTGCGGGCGAACCTTCCTCCCGTGATGGCAGTGTGGGGGAAGAACGATCCGATCTTCGGCCCTGAGGGTGCCCTGGCCTTCACTGGAGACGCCCCGAACACGGAAGTGCACCTTCTCAACGGGGGTCACTTCCTCCTGGAGAGCGCTTTGGACCAAGTTGCCAAGCTCGTGCTCGGTTTCCTGGACCGAGTCTTGGCTGGGCGCTGACAGATTTCGAAGCCCTGAGGTGCACGGTCAGCATTTGTCACACGATGGTGCTCGCGAAAGCACGCCATCCTGGTAGCGAAACTTTCGAGCTGCGCTAGGGAACCGCGAGTGATTGCCTATGGTGAACCTCGTCACAATGAATGAGATTTCCAACACTGTCGCACGCGAGCTTCATAGCCTGGCAGCGACGGGCCAGTCCAGAGCTTACCGGCGATCATTCTTGTCCCTTTGGTCATCTCACTTTATCTCGGGAAATTTTGTAAGTCTGCTGTAACCAGTTACCGAGCGCGCGAAGCTCCGAACGGAGGTTAGCCTTTCGGAGTCGATATTCCAGCAAAACTTCCCGAGCGCCTGACTGCGTTGTATTAGAAATTTCTCAGCGCATGACGCGCCGGTTGTCTACCGAGAAAGGCCAAGGTCAGTGAAAGCTGCTCGAACTCAAGTGGAGGCCTCACTCGATGGAATCACCGAGTTGAAGAGCGTCGTGCTCGGCCCCGTTCTGCGGCCCGGCGAAGCGGGTTACGCGGCGGAGTGCACTGGGTTCAACCTCCTGGTCGAACACCGCCCAGCAGTTGTCGTCGGTGCCACCTGCGCGGCAGACGTCCAAGCCGCAGTGGAATACGCATCGTCCAACGGGCTCCAGATCGGGGTCGTGTGCACGGGTCACCAGCCCTTCGACCCCGTTCGCGGGTCGATGATGATAAACACCGGACGCATGGGCGACGTCGAGGTGAACCCGACCAACGCGACGGTGCACGTTGGTGCCGGCGCTCGGTGGCAGGATGTCGTCGATCGCGCTGCCCGCCACGACTTGGCTCCTCTGTGTGGTTCTTCACCGGGCGTTGCCGTCGCAGGCTATGTGCTCGGCGGCGGACTCAGCCCCTTCCTGGGCCGCACTTTCGGCTGGGCGGCCGACCACGTACTCAGTCTGCAAGTGGCCACCGCCGACGGCTGCCTGCGTGAAGTGTCGGCGGACAGCGATCCCGACTTGTTCTGGGCCCTACGCGGCGGCAAGAGCAACTTTGGCGTCGTGACGGCTCTGCAACTGGCGCTGTTCCCGGTGAAGGAATTCTTCGGTGGCGGCCTCTACTACGCTGGCGACTCAACCGCTGTTGTGCTTCAAGCGTATCGCGATCTCACCGACGAGGCGCCGGAGGAGATGAACTCCTCCGTGGCGCTTCTCAGGTTACCGCCGTTGCCGTCGGTGCCAGAGCCGCTTCGCGGCAAGTTGGTCGTCCACGTGCGTATCGCGTATATCGGTGACCCGGAGGAAGGAGCGCGCCTCGTCGCGCCGCTTCGGCAGGTCGCACCGAGGGTCATCGACGATGTCGGTTTACGGTCCTTCCGGGAGTTCGCCGCAGTCCACCAAGAGCCGACCGATCCCATGCCGTACGAGGAACGATCGACACTGCTCGAGAAACTCACCCCGGAAGCCGTCGACCTCCTCGTTGAGGCAGCCGGCCCGAAGTCCGGCTGCACTGTGACGATCGTAGATATTCGTCACCTCGGCGGCGCTCTGGCCCGACCTCCCGCGATCGCGAATGCGGTTGGCAATCGCGACGCCGGCTTCGTCGTGTGGGGTGCGGCCGTGGGTACGCACGAAGTCAACGCAGCCCCGCTCGAACGGATCGAGACGCTGATCGAACGTCTTTCCGCCTGGGGCACCGGCCTCAAGTACTTGAACTTCATCAGTGGGCACGACGGCGCCGAGCTGGCCTATGCGCCGCACACCTACCAACGGCTCCGCGAACTCAAGAAGGTCTTCGATCCGGACAACACCTTCAGCCAGAACAACCACAACATACCGCCAGCAGCCTGATTTCCGCGCACGAGGACAGCTGGTGGCCGAGGCGTCGGCGGCTGCGACATGCGGCCACCGCCTCCACCCACGGGCTCACTCGGCCGAGCCCCTCGGCCGGGTCGATGCGGGTGTAACTGCGCGACATCCGTGTTCGGCAAACTCGTGTGTCTGCTAAATCAGCGCGGGACGCGTCATAGTCAGGCCAAGCGACGTGGCCGATCCCGAGCTCGCGGCCGCCCTCGCACTGAAGCGCGGCATGCACGCTCGGACGGCTGACGAAGAGCGGCAGCAGATTACCAGTCCGAAAGAAGTTCATATCTGCTAGTGTCGCGTGTCGTTAGTTGTTTGACGGTTGGGTGGGTGTCAGAATGCGGTATGGCGAATCGACCGGCTGCCGCGCTGTCTCTTCGTGATGG
>NZ_JBFBAE010000041.1:0-78093 GCF_040689465.1 Amycolatopsis sp. NPDC051373
ACAGGTGACCGCGCACGCGGCACACTTCACCACCACGTGCTGGTTCCCCGGGAAGGTGAGGGCGGGTAAGGGGTTTTCCGTGTCAGGGCACCGCCAGGCGGTCGGGTGCCGCGATTCGGTTCCACGGTCATCTGACTCCTCTTCAGGGACGGGGCTACGCATGGTGGCGGCCTCGGCGACGCGGCATGGTGCATGGATCAGCGACTCCCCGAGGGAAGGCAGGGCTTCTCCAGCTGCCCTCCCCGGCTACAACTGCCGTGTCATACGTCGATCTGCTCGAAGATGTGCGGGTACGACACGATGTCGTCGGGGAACTCGGCCGCCATGCGCTGGAATTCCGGGCTGCCGAACGCCTTGGCGAGGGCATCGGTCGACTCCCAGACCGCGACGTTCATCAGAAGCTGGCTGTCCGCCGTTCCCTTGTGCATCTGCAAGGAGACGAAACCCGGCTGAGCCTTCATGAACTCCGCCTGCCTCCGAAAGAGGGCCAGGAACGCTTCAACCCCCTTCTTCGGAACCAAGAAGGTGTTGGCCAGGACGATGGGCCCGCGGGCTCAGGTGAGAGCCGCGACCAGCAGGGTGAAGGCGGCGATGATGATGGCGACGCGGACGTAGTGGTAGCGGTCCCAGCGGTTCATCTGCTTCTTCCAGTCGGCGGGCCGGTTGTCAGGGGTCCACGTCTTGCCCCGGTTGTTGATCGGGACGAGCAGCAGCAGCGACATGACCACGCTCACGATCAGCAGCGCGGCGGCGATGACGACGAGGCCGGTTCCAGGGTGCTGCCATCCGGCAATGGCCCAGACCGCGCTCAGGACCAGCGAGCCGATGTACCAGAACGGCATGAGCGCGCCGAGCATCCGGCCCCCGTGGGAGCGGGCGGCCTGGTTGCTGTCGTCGGGGAGTCCGCTGAAGATCCGGTTCATGACGAAGGCGACGGAGAACTCCACCCCCACCATCACCCCGACCACCACGATGGTGACGACCTCGAGCGTGCCGAGCATGATGTCCCTCCAGAAATCTAGTGTTGCTAGCTGTTGAGGCAACGCTAGTACTACTGCCGCTCGGTTGTCTAGCGGTGCTAGACTCCAACCATGTCGGTACAGGAACGCAAGCAGCGCGAACGGGCGGACCGCGAACGCCTCATCGTGGCGACGGCCCGCGAACTCGCCGAGCAGCAGGGCTGGGACGCGGTCACCACCCGCCTGCTCGCCGAGCGCATCGAGTACAGCCAGCCCGTCCTCTACAGCCATTTCCGCGGCAAGCGCGAGATCATCGGCGCCGTCGCCCTCGAGGGGGCCACCGAGATGGCCGCGGCGCTGCGGGCCGCGACCTCCGCCGCGGACGGCCCGCGCGCCCGGGTCACCGCACTCGCCCGCGCCTACCTCGACTTCGCCGAGCGCAACCCGGCGGTCTACGACTCCATGTTCCAGCTCGACGGCGGCCTGATGTTCGCGAACGAGGACACCCCGGAGCCGCTGAAGGACGCCTTCGCCGCCCTGCTGGAGACTCTCGGCGAGGTCGCCGGGGACGGCGTCCACCCTGGACTGTTCACCGAGGTGTTCTGGGCGGCTCTGCACGGGCTGGCCACCCTGAGTCGAGCGGGACGGCTGCCGCCGGAGGACACCGAGCCGAGGGTGGAACTGCTGGTGGACCGGCTCGCCATGCTCTGACACACCGTCCCGGCGGACGGGCGGCCGGGTGGTAAGTCCCCGCAGGAATCGCGGCTTGCCTGTGCCACGTCTTCCGGATCACTCCTGCAGTACGAAGTCGGACAACCCGACGACGTACCACGCTGATCAGGCTCCGCTCGGCCAAGCGTTGTATTTTCGGCGCCTGCTACCGGAAGGCCGAACGGGTGTGGTGGTCACTTGCTCTCCAGCCGACCGATCGCGTCGAGGCGCGCGAACGCGGCCGTTGCCGCCGGCCACGCCGAGGTGTCGGACGTGAGGGTGTCGCGCAGGAATGCCCAGCTCATCCGCTGGATCACGGCCACGCGTTCCGGATCCTCGTCGGTTGTCTCGACGGTGTCGTAGCCGGTGACGCCGCCGAGCATGTGCTCGCCACCGTGCAGGGTGAGCAGCGACTTCGGTCCGGGCGCCTGGTGGTAGGCGTCGGCGTGGTAGTCCGGCCCTCGGTCGGTGAGCTCGGGCGAGTCGTCCTGGTCGCCGACGATCACGAGCGTGGGCGTCGTCATTTCCTCGAACCCGGCCGTCCGCAGTGCGGTGAACCGCTTCGCCAAGTCCGTGAGGTGATCGTCCCCGGCGCCTGTCGATGCGAGGAGGACGCCCGCCTTGACCCGGTCGTCAAACGCGCGGACGGTGTCGCCGTCCTCCACCACGCGTGCGCCGAGGAGCATGCTCGCCGTCTGCCCGCCCATCGAGTGCCCGGCGACGGCGACCCGGCCGCGGTCGACGCGCCCGGCCAGCCCCGGTACGGCGGCCTCGACGAGGTCGAAGTGGTCCAGGACGGCGGTAAGGTCCTGTACGCGCGACTCCCAATACGCGCGTGCGTCGGGCGCGGACCGTGGCAGCCCCAGGGACTTCCAGCTGAGGTGGGTGGGCTGCACGACCACGAACCCGTGGGCCGCCCAGAAGTCCGACAGCGGCGCCAGTCCGCGGTTCGATGAGACGTAGTTCGTGACCCCTCCGCCGTGGGAGAGCAGCACGACCGGCAACCGGTCTCCCGAGGTGGGTGCGGAGACGCGGACCTGCAGCGGGGTGGGCCGTCCGGGTGCCGGGAGCACGACCGGGCTCACCGACAGGAAGGGCGTCGAGCCGGAGACCGGAATCGTGCGTGCCCGGCCGACGAGCGCGTCGGCGCGGTCCCAGAGGTCGTCGTGCACGGCGGTGCCGTCAGTCATCTGCTGTCCCGTCGGCTAGATGGAATCGGATTCCGGTTGTCACTTCGCTACTATATGGAATCAGATTCCGCTTGGCAAAAGAGGTGCCCATGACCAGCAGGAACGACGCCGTGCCGCAGGCGCCCCTTCGTGCGGACGCCCGGCGCAACGTCGAGGCGCTCATCGAGGGCGCCCGCGCCGTATTCGCCCGCGACGGCGTCGACGCGCACGTGAAGGACATAGCCCTGGAGGCCGGAGTCGGAGTCGCGACCCTGTACCGCCACTTCCCCAAGCGGACCGATCTCGTAATCGCAGTGCTGCGGCATGACGTCGACGAGTGCGTCGAAACGGCCCAGGAGCTCGCCGCGGCTCACCCGCCGATGGATGCCCTCACACTGTGGCTCGACCGCTATTGTGCATTCGTCCTCACAAAACACGGTCTCGCAGTGGCGCTGCAGTCGGGCGAAGCGACCTTCGCCGGACTCGGCGCACAACTGCTGGAACGGCTCGAGCCGGCACTCGACGAGCTTTTGCAGGGCGCGCGAGTCACGGGGGCGATCGGGGACGGAGCGAGCGCGATGGATCTCCTCCGCGCAGTCGCACACCTGTGCACGCCCGGCCCGTCGCACATCGACTACACCCGGCGCATGATCACACTGTTGCTCACCGGACTGCGGCAGGACCCGGCGACACAACGGGCCAAAAGGAGTATCTCTGAGCCTCACCGACGTACCCGCGATTGATTCGAGGGCTCGTCGGCCGCCGTGCGCCTGGCCGCCTTGTACTCGCACGCGGCAGGGAAACACCTCAGCTCTTGATGAACTCCAAGATATCGGCGTTGAGTTGTTCAGCGTGGGTGACGTACAGGCCGTGCCCGGCAGAGGGATATTCCCGGTAGACGGCATGGGGCACCAGCTTCCGGGTACGACGGCCGGTGACGTCGATGGGTGCGGACTGGTCGGCCACTCCGTGCACAACCAGCGTCGGAATGGTGATGTGACGCAGGTCAGGGCGGAAATCGGTGTGGAAGTTCGAGTGGAACATCGCGGCCGTCGCGAACGGCGATGGCGACAGGCAGCGCCGGACCTCGTGCTCGATCAGTGCCGGTGAGACGTCGTTGCCCAGATGCGTGGCGAAATAACCCTGCGCTCGATCGGCGAACCACTTCGGCCGGTCCTTGCGCAATTGTGCCAGCGTTGCCTCGTTGACCGCCTCGGGAATTCCTTCGGGATTGTCCTCGGACAGTTTGAGGTACGGCAACGTCGACGCCAGGAACGCGACGCGGGAGACCCGCTCCTCACCGTGCCGGGACAGATAGCGTGCGGCCTCGCCACCGCCGGCCGAGTGGGCGACCAGCGTGATGCCACGGAGGTCCAGATGCTCGATCAACGCGGCCAGATCATCGGCGCTGGTGTCCGCGTCGTAACCGGAGGAGGGGCGGTCCGAGCGGCCGTGCCCCCGCCGGTCCAGCAGGACACACCGGAATCCCTGCTCGACGAAGAACGGGACCTGATATTCCCACATTTCGGCGTTCAGCACCCAACTGGAGACGAACACCATCGGCGCGCCCGCACCGTAATCCTCATACGACAAACGCGTCCCGCCACCGACCTCGAAGAAAGGCATTTTCAGCTCCTCACCATTGTGTTATGACCCAATATTCGCTGAAGCCGAGAGGCCAGTCGATTACCTGTCAGGTAATGAGTCCTGCGGCTGATCGCGGGCGAGCGCGCGGGCCTGGCGAGTACTGCGGGGTCGGTCGAGCGGCTGCAACGGGCCAAGGCCGCCCGCGCCGGAATCGGTCGGGCGGTTTTCTGCTTACGCTCGGCCTGGTTTGAGTGGGGTGAGCTGCTCGATGTCGTGGCGGATCCGCAGCGCTGCGATGGCGGGCTGATCGGGAGGCCCGTCGGCGGTGAGCAGCTCGGCGAGTTCGCGCAGGTACCGCTCGTGGCCGGCCGGCGTAACGAGGAAGAGCATCCTGGCTGGTGCCGCGCAGGGGTTGGCGAAGGCGTGCGGACAGCCGGCGGGCACGTACATCAGGCTGCCCGGACCGCCCCGAACGACCCGTTGACCGCCGGCGGACTCCCAGCGTTGCCAATCGCCGGCGGTGCGCATTCGCGGCTCGAATGCGAGCAGGTCGAGTTCGCCCTCGATGATGTAGAACAGCTCTTCAGCCTCACCGTGCCGGTGTGCGCCCACGTCGAACCCCGGCCCAACGTCCGCTTCGAACACCGACCACCGGGCCGACCGGTCGGCACCGACTTTGAGTGTCATCCCAGCGGAAGTGATCGACTGCCCGGATCCGGGTAGCAGTACCAGTCCATCCGTCATCTCGTCTCCCCCCACCCCTGGAAACGTCGAGGTCGCACGCCTGCTTCGCGCTAGCCGCCCGACCGTACGGAGTCGGCAAAGACAGCGCCGTCGTTACGCCACCACTTACAACGCACTCCTGCGCTGTGCCCTCGGCACCAACCTCCCGGTGACCAGCAAAATCTCCAAAGCCGGGGTCATGCACGACGCATGACAGCCCACCAGCCAGTCGAATTCACGAGCCTGCCCGCGCCCGGCGGCCGCGATCGCTGGGCCGGGTTCCTTGATCCTTCTCCGTGGCAACGGCGGAAGCGGAAATGAGCGTCGCGGCGGCGAGGCTGCCCCAGAGGGCGGCCGAGCCGTGGGAGGCCAGCGCGGTGATCGCCGCAGGGGAGACGGCGAGGCCGAAGCCCGTGGAGAGCTGGAAGCGGGCGAGGGCGCGTCCCAGGACAGGGGCCGGGGTGAGGGCGGTGACCAGCGCGGTGGCGCTGCCGGCATAGCTGATCTCGCCGATGGTGTAGACCACGGACACCGCGGCGATGGCAGGGGCACCCCAGCCGTGTCCCAGTGAGGTGGCGGCGAGGAAGCCGAGGTAGGACGCGGTGAGTACCGCGCCGGCGAGAGCCAGCACGGTCCGCCGGGGAAAGCGGGACAGCAGGACGGTGACCGGAACCTGCAGGGCGACCACCAGCACCGTGTTGGCCACGAAGATGGCTGCCGACCACACCGGGGATGCGTGCAGCTGGGTCACCAGAACCAGCGGCAGCGCGATTTCGGGGACGTTGAGACAGAAGACGTAGACCACGTTGGCGGCCAGCAACGCGCGCATCCGAGGTGCGGGCTCGTCGGCTCTGTCCTCGGCCGGAACAGCGGCCGGATGCGTACGAAGGTGGACCGACCACGCCAAGGCCGCCGCGGCGAGATAGGCGAGCCCGGTGGCGGCTGCCAGCGCCTGCAGTGCGGTGGTACCGCCCGTCAGGCATGCGGTGGCGAGGAGGCCACCCACGCCCAGGCCGGCGTTGCGCAGAGCGCGGCCTCCCGCGAGCGCCGCGTCCCGTTCCCGGCCGTGGGCGACCGTGGCCACCAGGGCCGCATGGGCGGCCGGCCACGCCTGGTTGCCGATGCCGAGGAAGAGCGCCGCCGTCGCGAACAGCCCGACGTGCCCTGCCGGGGCGGCCGGCAGCAGCGCCACGCCCAGCACCCGCACCAGCATCGACGCTGCCACGACCGTGCTGCGTGCGCCCCGGTCCAGCCAACGGCCGACAGCGGGCATGCACACCAGACCCGCGACGGCGCCGACCGTCATGGCGATCCCGGTGACCGGCGGGGAAAGCCTGAGCACCGTCACCCCGTAGAGAAGGAGAAAGGGCCGCAGCAAGCCGGTGCCGAGCGCGTCCACGGCCAGGGCGACGGCATAGCGCGGCCCTCCTGAAGCCCGGACGAGGGCACGCGGCTGGATCTTGGTGGTGGTTCCCATGGCGTCAACGGTGCGTCGCGTCTCCCAGCTCGCCACGTCGGTTGACGGACACCGTCAATCGACGCTGTCGTCGGCCATCCGACCAGCGATGATGGGGGGATGACGTTGAGGATCGACATCGGTGGTCTGCCGTCCGGGCGACTGCGGTTCGCTGCCTCCCCGTTGGCCGAGCTGACCGCGATGCTCCACGTGCTGGCCGAACCCGGGCATCACCCGCGGCTCGCCGGCTGGGCCGGGGACGTCTGGGCCGGGCTGCGGCCGGAGCTGGCCGAGCGGCTCAGGGAGGCGGAATTCCTCTGGCGTTCCTCACGAGCCGACTTCCTGGTCCCCGCCCGCCCCCGGCCGACCCTCGCCGAGGAGTTGGACGAGGTGGACCGGATCGACGACGAAACCTATGTGACCGCCGCGCTCATCACCACGTGCGGCAGCAACCGGGTCCACTTTGCCGCGCCGTCACCGCTTGCCGACGCGACGGCGCGACGGCAAGCCCTGGACCGCGCCCAGGCCCGCGGCGCGCTCCAAGAAGCCTTCGCGGAACGGCTTCTCGCGGACCCCGCAGCCGTTCGGGCGCGGGTGCGTCACACCCTCGAACAGTGCGGCGAGGCCTTCTTCGACGCCGCCTGGGCGGGCATCACCGCGCGGCTCGCCACCGACCTGCGCCTGAAGAACGACCTGCTGAAGCGCCAGGGCATCGGGGCGGCACTCGCGGCGGTCTCCGGCGCCGTGACCTTGGCCCCGGACGGCACCTGCATCATCGTGGACAAACTGCAGGACAAGACGACCACCGCCCACGGCACCGGGGTCACCTTCCTCCCCAGCGTCTTCGGCCGCCCGCACCTGGTGGCGATCCACGCGCCCGGGTGGCAGCCGGTGGTGCAGTACCCCGTGGCCGAGGCGAGCCCATCGGAGCCGGTGTCGCTGGAAACGGTCACGCTACGGCTGGAGGCACTCGCGCATCCGGTACGGCTACGGCTGCTGCGCACCCTGGCCCGCGGCCCGCACACCACCGGCGAGCTGGCCCACGCCTGGGAACTGTCACCCCCGGAGGTCTCCCGCCACCTCGCTGTCCTGCGCCGCGCGGGCCTGCTCACGACCCGCCGGCACGGTCGTTACGTCCGCTACACCCTCAACCTGCACGACCTGACGGCGCTGGGGGCCGACCTGCTGGCGGCCGTGCTGCGCTGAGCAACCGAGGTGCGGGAGCTCGAAGTCGAGGAGCCGGAAGCCTCCACAAAGGATGGTCAGGGCACGAGTTCCGCGTCATGGCCGTAGATCCAAGCGTTGGCGGCCAGCGGATCCTGACCGGACAGCGACGCGTCGCGGGCTTGCTGGTCCGGCCCGTCGGGCAGGTGGTTGAGGTGCGCGCGCTCGTGCGACACCGTCTGGAGCCGGGCGGTGCGGGTACGGCGGGCGGACTCGTAGCGGCGCAGCGCGCGGGCCGGCGCGGTGGCGTCGGCAGCCAGGTAGAGCGCGAGAGCGGCCGCGTCTTCGACCGCCTGCGCGGCGCCCTGGGCGAAGAACGGGAACATCGGGTGCGCGGCGTCGCCGAGCAGGGTCACGGAGCCGTGGCTCCACTGCGCGAGCGGGGCGCGGTCCAGCAGTGCCCAGCGGCCCGGGGCGCCGGCCGCGTCGATCAGCTCTCGCAGCCGCGGGTCCCAGCCCTCGAACTCGGCGGCGAACTCCGCGTGGGTCGCGGTGGCACTCCAGGATTCGACGACGTCCTCGCCGGCCGGGGCGAACGCGACGATGTTGATCAGCCCGCCCGCCGAGATCGGGTAGTGGACGAGGTGGTGGTCGGGGCCGAGCCAGAGCGTGTGGGCGTTGCGCAGCGCGAACGCGGGCGCGTCGGCGGCCGGCACGAGGGCACGGAAGGCGCACAGGCCCGAGAACGTCGCGGGTGACGGCCCGAGCAGGGCGTTGCGGATGGTCGAGTGCACGCCGTCGGCACCGATCACGACGTCGGCGGTCGTGGTGGTGCCGTCGGCGAAGGACAGGACCGCGCCGTCGTCGGTGATCTCGACGCCCGCGCACTTCGCGCCGAGCCGCAGCGCGTCCGTCGGCACCGCGGCCTGGACGACGCTCACCAAGTCGGCACGGTGCACGGTGTATGTGCGCTCGCCGTAGAGCCGTTCGCACGACTCGGCGAGGTTCTCCGCCGACAGTACGGTCCCGTCCGCCCAGCGGCGGAACTCCCACCCGACGTCGATCGCCACGGCTCGCGCGAGCAGTTCGTCCAGGACACCGAGGCGGCGCAGCAGGCGCACGAGGTTCGGGCCGGCGACGAGCCCCGCCCCGACCTCGCCGAGCTCGGCGGCCTGCTCGTAGACCGTGCACGCGAGCCCCGCCCGGCCGAGGAACGCGGCGGCGGCCAGTCCCCCGATTCCTCCGCCGACGATGGCGATCCGCAGTTCGGACATCGGCGTTCCCCCTTCGTTTCGGGTGCCGGGAGCATGGCCGCCCGCGCGGCCGGTCAGGAACATCGATGTTCATCCAATGGACACCGACGTAGGCTGCGCGCACCATGCCCCGCACGAACGAACCCGGCCGCAGCGTCAGCTCGCGGCTGTTGCGGGTGCTGTTCACGTTCACGCCCGAGGACAGCGCCCTGACCCTCGCCGACCTGACCCGCCGCACCGGGCTCCCGCACGCGACGGTCCGGCGGCTCGTCCACGAGCTCCTCGCCGCGGGCGCGCTCGACCGCACTCCGGACGGCCGGTTCACCGTCGGCCTGCGCCTGTGGCAGCTGGGCACGCTCGCGCCGCTGTCGGTTCCGCGGCGCACGGTCGCGCTGCCGTTCCTGGAGGACCTGCACGCCGCGCTCCACCAGCACGTGCAGCTCGCCGTCCTCGAAGGGCACGAGGCCGTGGTGATCGAGCGCTTCTCCGCGCGCGACGCCGTCGACCTGGCCTCCCACGTCGGCGGGCGGCTGCCGCTGCACAGCTCGGCCGTCGGCAAGGTATTGCTCGCGCACGCCGGCCGGACGCTGATCGAGGCCTACCTCGCGGCCGGGCCGGCGCGGTTCACCGCACGGACCGTGACCGACCCGGCGGACCTGCGGGCCGAGCTGACGGCGTGCCGGCGGTCCGGCACCGCCACGGTGCGCGGCGAGATGACCGAGGGCGCGGACTCGGTGGGCGCCCGCATCACCGATGGCCACGGCCGGGTCGTCGCGGCGCTTTCGGTCGTCGTGCGCACGGGCTCGCTCGACCTGGCCACGGTCGTCGCACCGGTGCTCTCCAGCGCGTTCAGCATCTCGCGCCGCCTGGGCTGGCGGCCCGGGATCGGCCTGCGCGACGCCGACCTACCCCTGCCGGGCGCCGGGCAGCCGGCCCTTCGAGACGCCGATCAGCAACCCGGTACCGTGCCGTACCGATGACCGCCAACCTCGCCCGTCCGGTGCTGTCCGGCAGCCGTGCCGCTGTGCGTGAGAACTGGGCCGGCCGGCAGGTGCGGTTGCGCGAGATCCGCCCCGACGACCGGCGAGCCCTGGTCGGGTTCGATCGCGACGGTGGCGGTGGTTACCGGCACTGGGCGACGCACCGGGCGGAGGTGGCCGGGTCCGGCGGGGATCGCCACCTGGCGATCGAGACGCTGCACGGCCGGACGCTCGTCGGGTCGATCTGGGTCCGGACGGATCCCGCGGCGAGCCGGTTCAGCTACGGCGTCGGGATCGGCGCGCAGCACCGGCGGTGCGGGTACGCCGAAGACGCCGTCACGACGCTGCTCGCCGTGATGTTCGGGCCGGCCGGCTACCGCAAGTGCGAGGTCAGTGTGCACGGCCGCAACTTCGCCTCGCTCGCGTTGCACGCCAGGCTCGGGTTCCGCGAGGAAGGCCGGGTGCGCGACACCGAGGCGCTTCACGGACAGATCACGTACCCGGTGCTGATGGGTCTCGGCGCGGACGCCTTCGCCGCCCGGCGCCTGGACGTCGCCGACAGCCCGTGGACCGGGCGACACTCGCGACCGCGGCGACGCGGGCGGCACTGGCGTACTCGCGTCCGGCACTGATCCCGGCCGCAGACCGGGCCGCCGGGAAACTCGACTCACACCGAGTAATCGCATCTCGTCAGAACCACAAGTGAACCCCTCTCCTCGCTCGGCGAGGACGACGTGGCCGGCCCGGCCGCCGTCGGACGGCGGCCGGGCCGGCAATCACGTCAGCGGCCGCCCGTGTCCGCGAGGTAAATCTGCTGCGTGGTGTCGCGTTGGCCTCGAACAGCGTCACGGTCCGTGACGAAAGCCACGAGGCCGGCGGACACCGCGGGGTAGGTCGCGTTGCCCGTTTTCGTGAGCTGCACCGGAGCCGACCAGCCGGCCGGCGTGAGGCGCGCCGTGAAGACCTTCCAGCGCCAGTCAGTGGCGCGCGAGTCGTACCAGACGGCGCGGACGGTGCCGTCCGGGTCGTGGCTCAGGCGGGGGCGCTGGCTCATCGCCGCCGGCTCGAGAGCGAACGGCGTGCCGGCCGACCAGGTGCGGCCGTCGGCGGAGCGGGCCGAGCGCAGGGACAGGTTCACGCCCGAGCTCTGGAGGGCGCCGCTGTCCCAGGCGACGACGAAGGCGCCCGAGTGGTCGACGGCCGCGCTCGGGTGGCGGTCGGCTCGGTCGGTGGCGGCGCTGACCTGGGCCGAAGCACCCCAGCCGCCGCGGGTGCCCGCGCGGGTGGTGGCGAGGATCTGCCAGTTGTCCGGGTCCGTGCCGCCGGACGCGGCCTGGCCGGCGGGCGGGGTGTGGCCCGTCCACAGTGGATCCGGGTCGAAGCGGTCGTCCTGCCATGCAACGAGAATGCGGTCGCCGTGGCCCACCGCGACGGTCGGGAACACCGAGGCCGGGTAGCGCGGCGAGCGGGCGTCGACGGCGCGGTTGCCGGCGCTGACCGTCTTGCCGGCGGCCGAGAGGTTGACCGGCTTGCGGTCGACGCCGACCACCTGGGCGAATACGTCGAACGCGCCGACGGTGTTGTCAGCCCAGGTGACGACAGGCTGTCCGCCGGACAGCAGCGCGATCGCCGGGTGCACGGCGCGGCCGGTACCGGCGTCGAGCCGCACGGCAGGGCCGAAGAGCAGGCCGCCGGTGCTGCTGTGGCGCAGGTAGATCGCGGGACGGTGGGGCTGCTCGTGGCCGCGCTCGTCCTGCCAGACCACCCACACGTCGCGCCCGGAAGCGGCGACCCGCGGCGCCGTGGCCGTGCCCGAACCGCTGGAGAGCTCGACCTCGAAGAGACCGAAGCCGCGCCGGTCCACGCGCTTGTAAACGACCCTGCTGCGGCCGTCGGAATGCCGCTGCGCGACCACGTGCACGTCGTTGCCGGTGACCGCGACGTCGGCGAACCCCGTGAACTCACCGGTCCCGCCCAGCACCGCCGTCGCGTTGTCGTGCCCGGACTGCATGGCGGGCAACGGGATCTCCGGCGCGGGCGTGGCCACGCGGCCGACGGAGACGAACACGGGTGACGTCGCCGCGCGCAGCTGGTCGGGCAGCGTCGGGTCGGCGTCGGCGCCGGACGCGCTGCCGGGCGAGCGCACTTCGGCGCGGAACCACACGTGGTCGCCGGACAAGGTCAACGGCAGGGTGCGGGTGTCGTCGTTGCCGCGCACGGTGGTGTCCAGCAGGGCCTTGGCCGAGCGGCCCGGCGTGCCGTACACGAGCAGGCGCGTCCCGGCGCCCTGGCGGACCCGCACGCGCAGCGCCGCGCGCCGCGGCAGTTTCCGCGAACCGACCACCGTCTCGTCGCCGCCGATGGACTCGAACCGGCCGTCGCCGTCGAGGTCGGCCTCGATCGTCACGAACGGTCCCGACACGCCGGAGGACACCGTGGTCCGGCCGGCCTTCAGCGCGTCGAGGATCGAGCGGACGCTGCGGTCGCCGGCGAACACGCGCGTGGCCGGCTGGCCGGGGCCCGCGATGTCCCACAGCTCACGGAAGTGGCAGTCGCTCGCAGCGGTGACGCCGGTGACGTAACCGCGGTTCCAGCGCGTCTCGGCGAAGTCCATCTGCGCGTCGGGGTTCGTCGAGACGTTGAGCACCTCGATGTTGTGGATGCCCTGCACGCTGGCGTTGTCGTTGGGCCCGGCCTCGCGGGTGTACTCACCGTCGTCGGGGTGCGCGATGTGCCACACCGCGTCCTGCGAACGAGCGTCCCAAATGGACTGCTGGACGTGCCGGAACGCCGCCGAGCCGGGCGGGTTCGCGCCGTCGACGACGTTGTCCACCGCGCCGAGCACGATCGCGTGCGGCGAGCCGTTGGCCTCTTCACCGGGGATCAGCAGCAGCCGGTCCGACGTCCACTGTGGATCCCAGTGCTGGTCGTACGTGCGGTGGTCGGTCAGCGGCAGGAAGTCCAGCCCGGTCTTCTCGGCCTGGCCGATCTGGTCGCCGACGGGCAAATTGCCCGGCAGCGCCTGCTTCGACGTCTGGCGTGGCAGGCTGCCGTCGGCCGAGTGGTCGTCGTGCACGTGCGTGTCGCCGACGAGCCACTGGCCCTTCGGTTCACCGCTGCCGCCGAAGGGAAACCCGCCGAGCGGGAGTCCCTGGGCCGCGGCGACGGCCGGCGTGGCCACGAGGCCGGACGCCGCGATCGCGCCGCCGGCCGCCATGAACTGTCTGCGAGTGAGGCCCATCTCTGTCCTTCTTCCGGGCACCGGCGCCGGTGACTCGGCGCGGTGGAACTCAGGGGAACTCAGGGGAGGGAAATGCCGTGGACGACACCGTTCTGGTCGCCGACCACGAGCGTGCGGCCGTCGATCACGGGCCGGCCGAACGTGTAGACCAGGCTCTGCTGCAGCCAGCCCAGCCGGGCGCCGTCGGAGAGCCGCACACCGATCACCTTGCCGTCGACGGTCAGCACCCACGCCGTGCCGTCGCTGATCGCGACCCCCGCGTTGAACACGCGCAGTGCGAGATTGGTGTTCCACAACGGTTTCCCGGTGGCGAGGTCCACGAGCGTCAGCACACCCCACTCGGTGGTCAGCAGCACGCTGGAGCCCACGATCAAGGCGGGCGCGTACATCGCGCTGCCGGCGACGGTCCAGCGCAGGGCGCCGGTGGCGCGGTCCAGCGCGATCGCACTCGACACGGTGGCGACGATGACCACGTCACCGCCGAGCGCCACCACGGTGTCCCACCCGCTGTACAGCGCGATCCGGTGCTCGACGCCGGTCACCATCTGGTAGGCCCACACCTGCGCACCCGTGCGCGCGTCGTGCGCCCGGGTGTAACCGTCGGCGGCGGCCGTGTAGACGCGTTCACCGTCGCTCGCGGCCTGTCCGGACGAGAACCCGCGGCCGGGCACGGACCACCGACGGCGGCCGTCGGCGCCGACCGCGAACAACGCCTGCCCCGCCGAGAACACCACCTGCGGATGTCCGTCCACAGTGGATACCAGCGGCGCGCTCACGACCGGGGCCTTGGCATCGAACGTCCACACCCGCCGGCCATCGCGGACATCCAGCGCGTACAGGTGGTGGTCGGCCGAGGGAACGAAAGCCAGCGTCCCGTTCACCGCCGGACGCCGGTACACCGGGCCGAGCTGCGTGCGCCACTCGCGGTGGCCGCCGCGCCGCAGCGCGGTCACCTCGCCGGCCGACGAAGCGGCGAGCACCAGTCCGCTGTGCACGTCCGCGAGGGTCACGCCGCCCTGCACCGAACCCGAGAGCTGCTCCTGCCACCGGTCGACGGGGTCGCCGGCCACCGCGGGCACGGTGAACAGCACGACCTGCTCCCACCAGCTGCCGTCCGGCGAGTTCACGCGCACCTGCAGCCGCTGCCGGCCCGGCGCCAGTGCCGAGACGTCGACGCTGCCGGTCCAGCGGTCCCCCGAACCCACGAGCGGCTGCCACGCGGCCGGGCTCGTGCCGCCGAACACGGCCTGCGGGTACGGCTGCACGCCGACCAGCTGCGCGCCCGACGCCCGCACCTCGACCGGCAGCGAGCCACCGGAAACCTTGCCCGCGTGGACATACCGCGGCCGCTGTTCGCGCCCCTGCCCCTCGCCGGTGAGCGGCACGGTCGCGAACGGCGCCTCGGTGTCGGACCCGTCCGCGGCCACGGTGACCCGCCGCACGTCCAGCACCGCGGTGCCGTCGGCGGCGGTGGTTTTCTCGGCCCAGTAGTAGGCCGGGCCGTTGAGCACGGCGTTCAGCGTCACCTGGGTGAGGCCGTTGAACCGCGTGACGTCCTCGCGGTGCACGTGGCCGGCGATGACCCCGCGCAGGTTGTGCCCGGCGAGCACGTCGAGCACCGCCGGCTGGTCGTCGACGTAGTAGAACTGGTTGCCGAAGGGGAAGTGCTGGAACAGCACCACCGGCGTGCCCCGCTGCACGCGGCGCAGGTCTCGCTCGAGCCAGTCGAGGCCGGCGGGCCCGTAGTGCCCGGGCTCCTGCAGCACCTGCGTCGGGTCGAAGCCGACGAAGTGGACACCGCCGGCGTCGAACGAGTACGGCGTCGGGCCGAAGTGGCTGTGGAACTCCTCCTTGGCCGAAGGGTCCCACCGCGTCTCGTGGTTGCCCGGCGAGTAGTGGATCTTCCCGCGCAGCGAGGCGGGCAGCACCTTGCCGTACTGCTCGTACTCGTCGGGCAGGCCGGTGTCGGTGATGTCGCCGCAGTGCAGCACGAGGTCCGGGTCGCGGCGCGCGATCGAGGCATACACCTGGGTGAGCCACGTGGTCGACTGCAGGCTCGTGGTGTTCACGTGGGTGTCCGAGATGGCGGCGAACTTCAAGCCGCGCCCCGGCCGCCCCGGCGTGGCGTCCGCCGGCGCGGCGCCGAGCAGCGTGGCCAGCGCCGGAGCCGCCACCGCCCCCGCGGCGAGCCCGAAGAACGCCCTTCGGTGCAGTCCGTCGTGGCGGCAGGGCTCGTCGGCCATCGGGTTCCTCCATTCGAGAAGCTGAACCCTCAGACCTTCACCCGTTCGGGTAACGCCGATCTGACGCACGGACATGGGGAGGCTGAACGCCGGACCAAGCTCTGCCGGGCTCGCAGCCGTTACGTGAGACTGATCGCGTTTTTCGCGCGATCCACCGACTCCTCGGCCGCCGGACCGCCGGGGTTCTCCGTCGCCAGCGCCTGGTTCGCGGCGACGAACGGCCGCAACCGGGTCTCATAGGCGGAGAACGCGGCGGCGTGATCGTCGTGGCGGGCGAGCTCGTCGGCGAGCACGTACGCGCCGACGAGGGCGAGGCTGGTGCCCTGGCCCGAGAGCGGCGACGCGCAGTAGCCCGCGTCCCCGAGCAGCGTCACCCGGCCGGCGCTCCAGGAGTCGAGGTGGATCTGCTGCATCGCGTCGAAGTAGAAGTGGGGCGCACCGGCCATTTCAGACAGCAGACGCGGCACCTCCCAGCCCGCGCCGGCCAGCTGCTTCGCCACGATTTCCTTCTGCGCCAGGACATCGCGGTAGTCGTACGTCAGCGGCGATGACGCAAAACCCAGCGTGACCCGCAGTTCGGTGTTGTCTCGCACCGGATAGACGGCGCCGCCGGTCTCCGCGTCGCGGAACCAGACCTGCCAGTTGTCGAGGCCGAGGACGTTGGGCGCCGGGAAGATCGCCAGGTACTGCCCGAGGTGCTGCGCGAACCGCTCCTCCGGGCCGAACGCCAGCCGCCGGACGGCGGAGTGCAGACCGTCGGCGCCGACGACGAGGTCGAACGTGCGGAAGCCGCCGCGCTCGAACTCCACCCGCACGCCGTGCTCGTCCTGGCCCAAGGCGGTGACGGAATCGTCGAAGACGTACTCGACGTCGTGCTCGGTTGCCTTGTACAGCAGGGAAACCAGGTCATCGCGGACCAGCTCCACGTCGGGGCTGTCCAGGCGGCCACTGCTGTAAGTGTGCTCCTCCGAGCGGAACAGCTCGGTGCCGGAACCGTCCACCACGGACATTCCGCGCATCCGCGTCCGCATCGCGCGCACCTGCTCGCCGAGCCCCATCCGGTCGACGACGTCGAGCGCCACCCCTCGCACGTCGACCGCCTGCCCGCCCTCCCGCAGGCCGGGCGAGCGCTCGACCACGGTCACCGAGAACCCGGCCCGGTGGAGCCAGTAGGCCAGCGTCGGGCCACCGATGCCGGCGCCGGAGACGAGGACGTTGCGCATGGTTTCCTCCAGGTGTTCGTCGTACCCTTACGGACCACACACTGGCTTCGGCCAGGCAACCATGCCAAAATTGACCTAGTACAGATGGTCAGCTGTACTGGTACAGATCGGAGCCGGGGATGGCCGAGCAGCGCTACCTGGAGATCGCTGCGGACCTGCGCCGCCGGATCACCGACGGGGAGCTCGTGCCGGGGGCGAAGGTGCCGTCGACGCGCCGGATCGCCGTCGAGTGGGGCGTCGCGACGGCCACCGCGGCCAAGGCGCTCGCCGCGCTCGGCCAGGAAGGGCTGGTGCGAGCCGAACCGCGGTCCGGCACCGTCGTCGCAGGCCGGAAGGCCGAGCCGAAGGCCCGCCCGCGGCCGCCGGGCCTCTCGCGGGAGCGGATCGTGCGGACGGCCAT
This sequence comes from Amycolatopsis sp. NPDC051373, assembly GCF_040689465.1. Classification (NCBI taxonomy): domain Bacteria; kingdom Bacillati; phylum Actinomycetota; class Actinomycetes; order Pseudonocardiales; family Pseudonocardiaceae; genus Amycolatopsis; species Amycolatopsis sp. NPDC051373. Next base: position 17,110 of record NZ_JBFBAE010000041.1, read on the forward strand.
CACGATCGCCGACGAGGAGGGGCTGGCCGCGCTGTCCATGCGAGGAGTGGCGGCGCGGCTCGGTGTCGCGGCGATGGCGCCGTACCGCTACGTCGCCGGGCGCGACGAGCTGGTGCTGCTCATGGCCGACGCGGCGTTCGGCGAACGCGGTTACCCCGCGCGCCTTTCAGGCGACTGGCGGGCGCGGCTCGAACTCACCGGTCGCACACTGTGGTCGCTGTACCGGCGCCACCCGTGGCTCGCGCAGCTGTCGCCGATCACGCGCCCGTTGCCGCTGGCCAACCTGGCCACGCACGCGGAGCAGGCGCTTTCGGCGCTCGACGGCTTCGGCCTGTCGGCGAAGCAGCTGTGCGACCTGCACGTGCTGTTCTTCAGCTACATCCAGGGCATCGCCATCCACCTGGAACGCGAGCGGCACGCGGCCGGCACGTCCGGGCTGACCGAGGACGAGTGGCTGGCCACCCAGGCGCCGGGCCACACGGCGATCATGGCCGGCGGCCGCCACCCCGTCTTCACTCGGATGCTGACGACGCTGGAAGAGGACGGCTACGACCTGGATCTCGACGAGCTTTTCGAGCTCGGCCTGCGCTCGCTGCTCGACGGCGTCTCACTGCGGCTGGCCTGAGAAGGCCGGCATGGGAAACGCGCCCACCCCCGGGGGAAGAGTGGGCGCGTTTCCGGCCGAGGCGTCAGTCCGCGATCTTGAGCACGACGCGGATGTTGGCCTTCGGCATGTGCTGGTAGGCCTCCTCGGCCTTCTCCAGCGGGAAGACCTCGTACACCGGCCGGATGCCGCGCAGCACAGCGAAGTTCAGCGTGTCCTCGCTGTCGCGGGCGACGCCGCTGTACCAGCCGGAGAGGTTCAGCCGGTAGTCCGCCAGCGTGTGGCCGGTGACCTGGATCGGGTTCTGGCCTTCGAGCACGATCACCTGACCGTTGGGGCGAATGCCGTTCATCAGCTCCGACTGCATCTCGGCGCGGTCGACGGTGCCGAGGATCACCGACGCGCCACCCATCTTCTTCAGGGACTCGCCGACACTGCCTTCGTTGCTGTCGATGTACTCGTCCGCGCCGAGCTTGCGGGCCAGCTCTTCCTTGGTGCGGCCGCGGTTGATCGCGACGGTGCGGAAGCCCATCTTGTTGGCGAACTGGACGGCGAGGTGGCCGACGCCGCCCACACCCTGCACGGCGACGAGATCGCCGGGGCCGGCTTTGGCGTGGCGCAACGCGTTGAAGGCGGTGATGCCGGCACACATCAGCGGCGAGGCCTCGGCGAACGTCAGGCCTTCGGGGATACGGGCGACCGCGTCCTCGGGGGCGACCATGTACTCGGCGTAACCGCCGTCGAAGGACGTGCCCGTGATCGTGCGGCTGTCACAGTTGACGAAGTCACCGCGGCGGCAGTACTCACACGTGAAGTCGACGCCACCGGACCAGCCGACTCCGACCTTGTCGCCGACCTTCCACAGGGTCACGGCGTCGCCGACCGCGTCGACGACACCCGCGATCTCGTGCCCGGGCACGCGCGGCAGCTTGGTGCCGAACAGGGCCATGCGGGGGATGATCTCGCCGCCGCACACGCCGCACGTGTGCACCTTCACCCGCACCTGGTTGGGCTTCGGCTCGGGGATCGGCAGTTCGACCTGCACGAACGGGCCGCCCGCTTGCTGAACCTGAACCGCGCGCATTGTCCCTGTCATTTTCTCACAATTCCTTTCGGTGGTCAGTGCATTCCGCCGTCGCAGACGAGCTGCTGTCCGGTGATCAACGCAGCTTCGTCTCCGGCGAGAAATGCCGTCACACCCGCGACGTCTTCCGTGGTGCCCAGTCGCCCGATCGGGACCATTTCGATCAAACTGCGCTTGTATTCGTCGTTGGCCGGGTCGGTGAAAATCCCGGCGCCGTCGATCGGCCCGGGCACCACCGTGTTCACGGTGACGCGGCGCGGGCCGAGCTCCATCGCGAGCACCTTCACGAGGTAACCGGTGGCCACCTTGCTGGTGCCGTAGAGGCCGACGCCCAGCTGCGGAACCGTCGTGGTGTTCGACGAGATGGTGATGATGCGGCCACCGTCGGCGATGCGGCGAGCAGCCTCGCGCAGCACGAAGTACGGACCCTTGGTGTTCACCCGGAAGAGGAGGTCGAAGTCCTCTTCGGTGACGTCCGTGACGGGGATGTTGACCTTTTCCATGCCCGCGTTGGCCACGACGATGTCGATCTTGCCGAACTCGGCGACGGCCGCGTCGTAAAGGTCGACGATACCGTCCACCTGAGACACATCGGCCGCGTGCACCAGTGCCTTCACACCGTGGGCCTCGGCGGCCTTTTTCACCTCTTCGGCGGCGGACGCGTCGCGGGAGTAGTTGATGACCACGTCGGCGCCCTGTTCCGCCAGCCGCAGCACGATGGCCCTGCCCAGGCCTTTCGACGATCCCGTGACGAGGGCCACTTTACCGCTGAGATTCATAGGTGCTCCCCTGTGTCAATACAGCTATGGTCCGGCCGGGGTGCGGGAAAGGGAAACACCGGATCCTTGTGGTTGCCACAACGAACCGTTGTGGCGAGGATCGAGCGGTGGACCTGAATCTGCGCCTGCTCAAAGCCCTCGAAGCCGTGGCCGACGAGGGCAGCATGACCCGCGCGGCCGGGCGGCTCATGATGACCCAGCAGGCGGTCAGCGGGCAGATCCGGCAGCTCGAGCGCGTGGCCGGCACCCCGCTGGTCCGGCGCCGGTCCTCCGGCGTCGAGCTCACCGCGGCGGGGCAGGTGTTCCTGAAACAAGGGCGCGAACTGCTCACCGCGTGTTCGGCGATGGTCTCGGAGGCGCGGCTCGTGGGCTCGGGGCTGTCCGGGCGGCTGCGGATCGCGTTCAAGGCGCAGAGCACCGCGCACTTCCTGCCGGACGTCGAGTCGTCGCTGCGCCGGGTCGCACCCGACGTGGAGGTCGACGCCCTCGCGGTCCACACCCTGCCCGACGAGCTCGACGCCCTCGCCGCGGGCACCGCCGACGCCGCGTTCCTGTGGCTGCCGATCGGCGACGACCGCCGCTTCGTCACGCACTGGCTGCTCGACGAGCCACGCTGGGTCGCGCTGCCGCCCGGGCACCACCTCGCCACGCGGACGTCGCTGAAGGTCGCCGACCTGGCGTGCGAGCCGATCGTCGGGCCGCGCGACGGGATGCCCGAGGCGGTGGTGAAGTTCTGGTTCATCGACCCTCGGCCGGACGGCACCCGCGCGGTCTACGGGCCGCAGGGTCGGACGCCGGAGGAGTGCCTGCACCACGTGGCGGCCGGGCACGGGTCGTGGATCGCGCCCGCGTCGACGGCCGCGTACTTCCCGTACCCGCGGCTGGTGTGGCGGCCGTTGGAGGACGCGACGCCGTTGGGGCTGGCGTTGATCTGGCTGCGGGAGAACTCGAACCCGCTGCTGGATCTGCTGCTGGAGGAGAGCAAGCGGGTGACGCGCCCGACGCCGGTGTGAGTCAGCCGGCCAGGACGGCGAAACTCAGCGCCCCCAGTGCGACGATCGCGGCCGCCAGCCTTGTCGCGATCGCGGTCGGTCCTTTTCGGACTGTGTTGCCCACCCAGCCTCTCAGGCGATGACCTTGCCACATCAGGAGTGCCGACACGACGAGGCCGGCGAACAGGAGCACGAACCAGCGTGGGGCGCCGGCCCAGTCGATGCCGTCTTCGCCGGCGAGGAGGACCGTCGCCGTCGAGGTACCGGTGTCGCGCACTTCTTCGCGGACGGCGTTGACGCCGCCGACGACGACCATGACGACGATGGCGAGCGCGGTCAGCCGTTGGAGGATCTTGGTGGCCCGGCTTTTGCGTCGGTGCTTCTCGGGGATTTTCGCGACGTCGGCGATGAGGGCGCCGGTGACAGTCAGGAGGACGAGACCGCCCAGGAGCCCCCACCACCTCACGGCGAGGCCCCAGAGGTGCGCCTCGCGCAGACCCGGGCCGCCGTCGGCCCACCACGCCCAGGCGCCGGCGAGGTCGATCTGCATCGGCGCCCTTCCGGTCGGTTCTCGCCCAGCGTAGGGACGTCTTCCGGGCGTCCGCCGTGGCCGCGGCGAGAGTTCTCCCGGCCGCGACCGCGTCGTGATCGCGCTGGATTGTCGGGGGTGGTCTTTATGCTGTGCGTGTCCGGTTGATGACGGAGGGGGATCGGGCGTGGTTCATTCACCGACGCCCCAGGGGCGCGTGCTGGCATGCGTGCTCGCGGGTGTTGCCGGGGTGTGCGAAGTGCTGCTGGTGTGGAACGAGGTCGAGGAGCTGAGCCGGCGTTTCGATCTGAATCCCGGCCCGTACTTCCACCTGGTGATCGCTTTGCTCGGCCTCGGGGTGCTCGTCGGCGCGGCACTGCTGGCCGCGCGACGGCCACGGGTCGCGCGGGTGTTGATGCTGGGTGCGGTTGTGCAGATGGTCCTCGCGGTGCCCGGGTCAATGCGGATCTTGGGGATTCGGCGGTCGAGTGCTTTCGAGGACGTGTTCCTGCCGGCCGGCTTGGCAGCTGTGATCGCGGTGCTGCTGTGGCTGCCCGCGGTGGCGGTGGCTTTGCCGGAGGTGATGCCGCGGTTCACCGGTGGGCCGGGTTGGCAGCCGGGGTACGGCGGGCCGGCCGGTTGGCAGGGCGCTGGGATCCCTGGGTCTGCTCCTGGTCAACAGTGGCAGGGGGTTCCTGGGCAGGCCGTGCCCGGGCCGGTTCCTGGTCAGCAGTGGCCGGGCGCTGGCGGGGCCGGCCAAGCCTGGCCGGGCGCGGTTCCGGGACAGATTCCCGGAGCCGCGATGCCGGGCCCGGCTCCCGGACAGCAGTGGCCGGCTGCCGGTGATCCCGGCCAAGCGTGGCAGGGCGCCGCGGTTCCGGAGCAGGTTCCTGGACAGGTGATGCGCGGGTCCACTCCCGGACAGCAATGGCCGAGCGCCGGCGAACCCGGCCAAGCCTGGCAATCCGGCGCAGTGCCAGGACAGGCTCCTGGACAGGCGATGCCAGGGCCCACTCCCGGACAGCAATGGGCGAGCGCCTGCGAACCCGGCCAAGCTTGGCAATCCGGCGCAGCGCCGTCCGGGCCGGCGTCGCAGGGGTCTGTCGCGCCCGGTCAGGCGTGGTCCGGTGCCGTCCCGGCACAGGGTCAGCCCGGAGAGCCTTGGGCGGGTTCGGTGCCGCCGGGACAGCCGATGCCGGGTTCCGGCGCGCCGGGGGCTCCGCAGCAGCAGTACCTGCCGGCAGCGCCGTATCCCCCTGCGCCCCACTGAGCGATGTCCGGTCGTGGGCGGGAAAACCGGGGTTCGCCAAGCGGGGTGAGGCTTTATGGTTCAGGACATGGGTCAGGTGCTGCCGGTCGAATTCAGTGACCGCGAGGTGCGGGAGATCGAGCGGCAGGCGGCCGCCGAGGGGCGGAGCCTTCAGGAGTACGTGCGGGAGACGCTGATGACCGCCGTGACTTCGCGGGCCCAGCAGCGCGCAACGGTGCTCGACCACGTGCTGGAAGCGAGCGCCGGCCTCAACGAGCGGCTGGCGCGATGACCGAGTACCTGACGATCCACGACTTGATGGTCGTCGCGCGCCGGGTGGTGCGGGGCGAGCTCGCGGTGCGCGACACGGGCATCCTCGCGGCGGCCGCGGCGCGCCCGCGCACGTCGGTCTTCGGGGAGGACGCCTACCCCGGCGTGTGGGAGAAGGCGGCCGCGCTCATGGAGTCGCTCGGCCGTGGCCACCCTCTCATCGACGGCAACAAACGCCTCGCCTGGACCGCCACCTGGTTCTTCCTCGGCCTCAACGACAAACCCCTCCGCACACCCCTCGACGAGGACGCCGCCGAGCCCTTCGTCTACGACGTCGTCCAGGGCCACCTCGACCTGCCTCGCATCGCCGCGCGCCTGGCCGACTTCGCCTAACCGCCCGGCAACCTCTCGCCGGGCAAGTCACCGACGCCGCCCAGCGGCCCGAAGGCAGGAACGCCGCCGAAAGGCAAGCACGAAGCAGCCCGTGCCCGCCTCTTGAGCGGGACCGAACCCTCGCGATCGAACGAAACCATGCCCCGCAACCAGGCGGATTCGCGGAAGTCTCACCGCGAGACCGGCCCCCACTGTGCCGACTGGGCGTCGACCAGAGCCGTCAAGTCGCCCAACGTCAGCGAGAAGTCGTCGACGTGGAGGCCGAGGCCGCCGCTTTTCGGAGGGCCCACCAAGGCGTCGCCGCCGGAGAGCTGGAGCGAGGACGCGGTACCGCCGGGGACGGTGCGGAACTCGCACGCGCCGGTGAACTCGCCGGGGTAGCGGGCGAAGCCGGTGGGGAACACCGGCAGCGAGGTATCGAGAAGGACGGCGGTGAGGTGGCCGTCGGGGAGAAGAGCGCTGCCCTGTACCAAAGTCCGGGTGGGGAGCCGGGGGTCGAGCGGGGTCGTCGCGTCGGGGGCGGCGCCGGTCAGCAGGGCGGCCGGGTTGGTGCAGAGGATGCGGTGGCCGGGCGTCGAAGAGAGGCCGAAGGCGGAGCCGGGCGGTGGGACCGTTCCGGCCGGTTGCTTGTACGACGAGTAACCGGCCACGCAGCCGAACGGCACGGGCGCCGCGGCCGAAGCGCGACCGCACACGGGCAGGTACTGGAAAGCCGCGTCCGGATCGGAGCCGCCGCCGGCCGGGCGGTCGGTGGGGACCTGGACGTTGCCGCCGAGAAGCAGCGCACTCACCAAGGAGGGCTGCACGTCGGGATGACCGTCCACGCGGTCGCGCAAGAGGGAGGCCGCGTCCGCGGCGCCCTGCGAGTGGCCGATCACGACCACCCCGCGGCGACGGTGCGTGACCGGGTCGATGTTGTAGTCGCGCCAGTACGTGTCCCACGCCTGTTCGACGTCTTCGAGGCCCAGCGCGTAGTCGGGTGCCGTGCCGGTGAGCACGCCGACGATGTGCGCGGCCAGCGGCGCCTGCCGGTACGCGGGCACGAACACGCGGCAGTGGCTGAGCAGCGGACCGACCTGGGCGTAGGTCACGGCGGCCGCGGCGTCGTCCGGGCCGGGTGGCAGCGAGCCGATCTGCAGCGCCGGATTCGAGACCAGGTCGACGGTCGGGTACACGTAAAAGCAGTCCACCGGAGGGGTGGCCGGCGGCTCGAACGGTTCCACCACACTCGCGCCCGACTCCACTCGAGTGGTGTCGAACGTCACCCGGCCAGGCGATGCGGGGTAGCCGACGGTGAAGCTCCCACCGGGCGTCGCGATCTGCGGGTCACCCGCCAGGTTCTGGTTGCACGGGTTCGCGGCCATGCCGGGCAGGCACACCCACACCGGGTGGTCGAGCGGCGCCGTGCCCGGCGGGGCGGCACCAGACGCGGCGGCGGCCGGAACTGCCACCGCGAGGCCGAACACGGTCGTGAGAGCCAGCAGGATCACGCTTTTCCGCACGCTCGACGCTCCTTCACCGGGTGGGCGAGTCCCCCGTAGGCTGGCAGGAGCGAAGCCGATCCGGGAGGTGAGTCGTGCCGTCACGCAATCCGCTGCGCCTGCTGCGCAAGTGGACGGACTGGTTCGAAAACCGCGGTGTGTACATCCCGGGCGAGGAGAGCCGCGCGGTCGACCCGGTGCGTGACTTCGGGTGGCTGATGGTCGCGTGGGGCGCCGGCGTGGCGATCTTCATCCTCTTGTTCGCCTTCGCCGTTTAAGTGGCACATCGGTGACGACTGTCACCCGGAGTGCCCTTTCGGTCACGGATCGGCCACGGCTGTACACCAGGTCCGCGTCTTCGTGCGCGCGCACGTGCACATGCAGGGACAGTGGAGCGGGTCGACCTCGGTCACTACGCCGAACGGCCTGAGCCCCCGCCCCGACTGGAGTAACCGAGATGGCGCCCGCGCGCACCCCCAAGCTGTTGCTTTCCGCCTGTTTGCTGATGGCGGTGGCGGCCTGCGGGGTCGACGCGCAGGAAGGGACGGCGGCGCTCGGTGGTGGCGGCGGCCCCGCGAAGGCCGCGGCCGCGCAGACGTCGCGTGACCTGCAGTTCGGCGCGGAACACCGGTTCGCCAGCGGCATCACGATCTCGGTTTCCGCCCCGCAGTCGTTCCAGCCCAGCCCCGCGGCGTACCCGCGCAGCTCGCGCGCGGCGTCGTTCGGCATCGAGATCACCAACAACGGCGCGGATTCCTACCGGCTTTCCGGCTTCACAGTCGCGGCGATGATCGACGGACACCCGACCAAACAGGTCGTCGACGCCACCCAGGGCCTCGGCGGCATCACCGACGCGGGCAAAGACCTGCAGCAGGGCCGCTCCGCGCAGCTGACACTCGCGTTCGCCGTGCCCGACCGCACCACGCAGCTCACGGTGCAGCTGCGACCCAGCGCGAGCGAGCCCGCCGTGGCCACGTACTGCGGGGCCGTCTGAAGTACCAATCCGGCCAAGAGCAAGCCGACCCCCCGCGGCACGTAACCGTTGCTACGAAGCCATTCGGCCGTGACTGTGGTCGGATTGGTAACGATCGGCCCTGAATTACCAATCCGGCCAAAAGCAGGCCGACCCCCACGCGGCACGCAACCGTTGCTACGAAGCCATTCGGCCGTGACTGTGGTCGGATTGGTAACGTTCGGCACAGTACGCTGCGTTCATGACCGAGCAGCGACTCTCCCCCGGCGACGCCGCCCCCGACTTCACCCTGCCCGACAGCACGGGCAAGAGCGTCTCCCTCAGCGACTTCCGCGGCCAGGCCGTCGTCGTGTACTTCTACCCGGCCGCCGGCACTCCCGGCTGCACCAAGCAGGCCTGCGACTTCCGCGACAGCCTCGCCCAGCTCAACGACGCCGGCTACCAGGTCCTCGGCATCTCCCCGGACAAGCCGGCGAAGCTCGTGAAGTTCGTCGAGAACGAGCAGCTGACCTTCCCCCTGCTCTCCGACGAGGACAAGCACGTCCTCACCGCGTGGGGCGCCTTCGGCGAGAAGAAGAACTACGGCCGCGTCTACCAGGGCGTCATCCGCTCGACCTTCATCGTCGACCCGGAGGGCAAAATCGCGAACGCCTTCTACAACGTCCGCGCGACCGGGCACGTCGCGAAGCTCATCCGCGATCTCGGCATCGCCGCCTGAGCCGCAAAGCCCGCCTCGGCCGTGACCCTGGGGCGGGACTCAGCTCCACGACCGGCAGCTCACCGCGAAAACCGCACCGCGCGAAAGCACGCACCACCGCGACGCGGCGGGACCGACCACACGCGATCGCGGCCACCATGCGGACAACACGAGCGACACCCGCCGTCCGCGCGACCGGGCACGTCGCGAAACTCATCCGCGACCTCGGCATCCCGCCTGAGCCGCAAAGCCCGCCGCCCGGGTGAGCGGTTCACTCGGGCGGGCCGGCGGCGGGGAGGCGCAGCGTGAACGTCGAGCCCTCGCCGAGCGTGCTGCGCACCGAGACCGTGCCGCCGTGGGCGGCCGCCAGGTTGCGGACGATGGCGAGGCCCAGGCCGCTGCCGCCGCTCGCGCCGCGGGTGCGGGCCTTGTCCGCGCGCCAGAAGCGGTCGAAGACGTGGGGCAGGTCGTCGGCGGGGATGCCGACGCCGGTGTCGGCCACGGAGAACACGACGTCCGAATCGACACGCGTGGCGCTGACCGTGACGGAGCCGCCGCGGGGGGTGTGGCGGACGGCGTTGGACACGAGGTTGTCGATGGCCTGCCGCAGGCGCACGGGGTCCGCCGTGACGGTCGGGTCGGCCATCGACCGCACCACCAGCTGAACGCCCGCCGCGTCGTCGCGGGCGGTGTGGGCCGCGGCGAGCTGGGTGAGCAGGGAGTTGGCGTCGATGGGCTCGGGGTGCACGCGCAGCGCGCCGGCGTCGGCGAGGGCGAGGTCCTGCAGGTCGTCGACGATGTGCTGCAGGTGCAGAGCTTCTTCGAGCAGCGACGCGACGAGCTCGTCGTCGAGCCGGCTCACGCCGTCCTGCGTGGCCTCCAGCCAGCCGCGGATGTTGGACAGCGGCGTGCGCAGCTCGTGTGCGATGTCGCTGACCATGGCCTTGCGCGCGGTCTCCAGCTTCTCGCGCGCCTCGGACATGTCGTTGAACGCCCGCGCCAGCCGCGCGATCTCGTCCTTGCCCTTAACCTTCACGCGCGCGCCGGCTTCGCCCGCCTCCATACGCTGCGCGGCGCCCGTGAGCGCGTGCAGCGGCCGGATGAGCCGGATCGACGCGAGCCCGGTGGCCACGACCGTGAGCACGAGGATCGCGCCCGCCACCTCGGCCAGGCGCACCTGGTTGTCCGACGACAGCGTGAACCCGCTCGGCGGCTGGTCGCTGCCCTTCTCCGTGATGTAGAGCCACGCGGGGGGCGCGACGTACGACGCCAGCTGCTCATGACGCGCGGACGTCACGCAGCTCTGCGCCGTCGTGTCCGTGGCGTCCGTCGCGCCGGTCTCGGGCCCGATGAACGTCCACGACAGCGACAGCTGCGCCGCCGGAGCGCTCTGCGCGCTGCGGCCGAGGCAGGCGTTCACGAGGTCCTGCAGCTTGTCGAGCGCCGCCTGTTCGGTGTCGGTGGGCTGCTCGAGGCTCGTGCCGTTGCACCGCGTCAGCGCGAACGGGTCATCGGCCACCACTCGCGGGTGCCCGCCGGGCGACACCTCGATGCTGCCGACGCCCCCGCGCTCTTGCACGCACCGCAGCACCCGCTGCGCGACGGCCGTCAGCGTCGCCTTTTCGTCCTGCGGCAGCTTGTACGGCCCCACCGCCTCCGGGTCGATCCGGTCCGGTGTGGACTGCACGCCCAGCCCCGGGTCGACCGACAACGGGTCGACCACCACCGAAGGCTGCGGCGGCAACCGTCCGGGGTCGGGGTCGGAGCTCGCGATCACCTTGCCCTGCGGTGTCGCCAGCACCACGCGGCGGCCGGTGCTCCCGGCGTAGGCGGTCACCTCCTTGCCGACGCCGTCCCAGTTCGGGTGCGTGGCCGCGTAGCGGAGCAAGCCCTGGTAGATGGTGCCGTCATCGGCGAAGACCTGGCCCTGCTCCTGCCGGATCGCGCCCGTGGTGGTGCGCGCGGCGAGCCACGCCGTGGCCGCGATCGCACACACCGCGACCAGCGCCGACACCGCGATCAGCCGGACCAGCAGGCTACGCCGCATCGGGCGGCCCGGCCGTGAGCTTGTAGCCGACGCCGTACACGGTCAGCAGCCGCTTGGGTTTCCGCGGCGCCGCCTCGATCTTCTTGCGCAGGTTCATCACGTGGACGTCGATCGCGCGCTGGGTGATGTAGCGGTCGAAGCCGTGCAGGTGCTCCAGCAGCTGCCCGCGCGTGAACACCTGGTCCGGGTGCGCGGCCATCACCTCGAGCAGCCGGAACTCGCCCGGAGTGGTCTCGACCAGCCGGCCGGACACGGCCACCTCGTGCCGGCCGACGTCCACGGTCAGCACGCCGACGCGCAGCGGTCCACCCTGAGGAACGGAAGTTTTGGTGCGGCGCAACAATGTCCGCACCCGAGCCATCAGTTCGCGGGGGCTGTACGGTTTGGTGATGTAGTCGTCGGCTCCGAGGTCCAGACCACGGAGCATATCGTCCTCTGTGGACCGTGCGGTCAGCATCAGCACGGGCACGTCGGACTCCGCGCGCAGGATCCGGCACACCTCGAGCCCGTCCATGCCGGGCAGCATGACGTCGAGCACGAGCAGGTCCGGCGGGCGGCGGCGGACGAGGTCGAGCGTCTCGCGGCCGTCGGGCACGACCACCACCGAGTGGCGTTCCCGCTCGAGGTAGCGGCGGACGAGCTCCGCTTGCTTCGGGTCGTCCTCCGCGAGCACGATTTCTGCGCACATGCTGCGAGCATAAGGATCTCCGCCGACGCGGGCGACCCAGCGCCGCGGGAACACCGGATCAGCACCGCTTCCTGACGGCTTCCTGACAATTCGCCGCGATAGTGGCCTCCGGACCCACCGGCTCAGTCCACTTCGGACGCGCCGGGTGATGGAAGCGGAGAAGCGATGATGGAGGCCGTCAGTGGCCGGTAAGTCCCGGCGGCGCGCGATCGCCGTCTCAGCCTCGGCCGCCGTTGTGGTGCTGCTCGGCGTCGGCGCGTACGTGGCCATCGACCACGGCCGCGACACGGCGGAAGCCGCGGCTCCCCCGCCCGCCGTGACCACCGTCGCCGTGGCCGAGACCGACCTGTCGAACACGCGGACGTTCACCGGCACCCTCGGTTTCGGCACGCCCGAGCCGCTCAAGGGCGCGGGCGCCGGCGTGGTCACGCGGCTGCCGGACGTCGGCACCGTGGCCCAGCGCGGGAAGCCGCTGTACTCCGTGAACGGCGTGGGAGTGCCGGTGTTCTTCGGTGACACGCCGCTGTTCCGCAAGCTCGACAACCCCGGCCTGACCGGCCCGGACGTCGCCACGGTGGCCGAGAACCTCGCCCGCCTCGGCTACTCCGTCGGCACGCGCGCGAAGGATCCGCAGAAGGCGAAGTTCACGTTCGCCGACGCGCTGAAGAAGTGGGAGAAGAAGGCCGGCCTGCCGGACACGGGCACGCTCGATGTCGGCCAGGTCGTGGTGCTGCCCGGCGAGGCGCGCGTGAACAGCGTGACGGCCCAGCTCGGCGACCCCGCCGCGGGCCCGCTGCTCACCACGACGCCGACGGCGAAGGTCGTGATCGCGCCCGTGGACGCGGCGGAGGTCGGCTCGGTGAAGACCGGCATGGACGTGACGATGGTGCGCCCGGACGGCAAGGAGATCCCGGCGAAGGTCACGTCGGTGAGCACCGCCGTGACCGGCGGCGATCCGTCTGGCGGCGACCCGGCGCAGGGGCTGCCGAAGATCAACGTGACCGTGGTGCCCGCGAACGCCTCCGACGTCGGTGACCTCGACTCGGCGTCGGTGCAGGTCAAGGTGGCCACCGAGACCCACGCCGGCGTGCTGGCCGTGCCGCTCGGCGCGCTGGTCGCGTTGCGCGAAGGCGGCTACGCCGTGCAGCTGCAGGGCGGGAAGCTCGTGCCGGTGAAGACGGGCATGTTCGCCCGCGACCAGGTGGAGATCAGCGGCCCGGGCATCACCGAGGGCCTGCGGGTGGTGACGACCAGGTGACGCCGGTGCTGGCCCTGCGCGTGGTGAGCAAGCACTACGCCGGGGGTGTGAAGGCGCTCGACGACGTGTCGCTAGCCGTCGCCGAGGGTGAGCTGCTGGCGATCGTGGGACCGTCCGGTTCGGGCAAGTCGACGCTGCTGAACATCGTCGGCACGCTCGACCTGCCGACCTCCGGCACCGTCGAGCTCGGCGGCCAGGATGTGACGCAGCTGAGCGACCGGCGGCTGTCCGCGCTGCGCGGCCGATGGCTCGGGTTCGTGTTCCAGCAGTTCCACCTCACCGACGGCCTCAGCGCGGCGGAGAACGTGGCCACCGGCCTGCTCTACGCCGGGGTGCCGCGCAAGCAACGTCGTTCGCTCGCTCTGGAGGCCTTGGGCCGGGTCGGGCTCGCGCACCGCGTAGGCCACCGGCCGCACGAGCTTTCCGGTGGTGAACGCCAGCGGGTCGCGATCGCGCGGGCCGTGGTCAACGACCCCGCGCTCGTGCTCGCCGACGAGCCGACGGGCGCGCTCGACACCGCCAACGGCCGCGCCGTGCTGGAGCTGCTCCACGGCCTCAACGCCGAGGGAACGACCATCGCGATCATCACGCACGACCGCGACATCGCGGCGAGCCTGCCGCGGCGCATCGAGTTCCGCGACGGCCGGATCGTGCAGGACCTCGTGGTGAGTGCCGCGTGAGCACAGCACTCGACACGCGCCCGGTGCGCCTGGGCCTGCGCGACGTCCTGCGTCTCGGCCTGCTCGGCATCAGCACCCGGCGGCTGCGCGCGGCGCTGTCGGCGCTCGGGATTTCACTCGGCATCGCGACGATGATCGTGGTCACGGGCATTCCCGCCTCCAGCCAGGCCGCGCTGCTGGACAAGCTGACAGCGCTGGGCACGAACATGCTGCGCGCCGAACCGCAGCCGAACCAGACGCCGCCGGTGCTGCTGCCGGAGTCGTCCGTCGGCAGCGTCGCGCGGATCGGCCCGGTCACCACGGCGGCGGCCGTCGCGAACACGCACCAGACCGTGCGGCGCTCCGATCTGACCGACCCGCTGGACGGCTCGGGTCTCGCCGTGCTGGCGAGCAGCCCGGACCTGCTGTCCGCGCTCAACGGCACCGTGCAGAGCGGCAAGTTCCTCGACGCGGCAACGCAGAACCTGCCCGCGGTCGTGCTCGGGTACGTCGCGGCGTCGCGGCTCGGCATTCCCGCGGTGACGCCCGGGCGGCCCGCGCCGATCGTGATGATCGGCAAGCAGTGGTACACCGTGACGGGCGTGCTGGCGCCGATGCCGCTCGCGCCGGACATCGAGCGCGCGGTGCTCGTCGGCTGGGGTTCGGCGAAGCAGTTCCTCGGCTTCGACGGCCACCCGACGGTGATCTACGTGAAGGCGCGCGAAGACGCGATTCCCGACGTACGCGCGGTGCTGCCCGCGACGCTGTACCCGCAGCTGCCGGGGTTGGTTTCGGTGAGCCGGCCGTCGGACGCGCTGGCGGCCAAGCAGGCGAGCCAGACGACGTTCTCCGCGCTGTTCCTCGGGCTGGCGGGGGTTGCGCTGCTGGTCGGTGGGGTCGGCGTGGCCAACACGATGTTCATCTCGGTGCTGGAACGCCGTCGCGAGATCGGCCTGCGGCGCGCGCTGGGGGCGACTAGGGGGCAGATCCGCGGGCAGTTCCTCACTGAGGCGGTGGCCCTTTCCGGTCTCGGCGGGTTGGCGGGGACGGTGCTGGGGATCGTGGTGACGCTGCTTTACACGACGTACCAAGGGTGGCCGCCCGTGATCCCGCCACTGTCCGTGGCCGGTGGCGTGGCGGGCGCACTGGTGGTGGGTGCGCTGGCGGGGATCCATCCGTCGATCCGCGCATCTCGGCTCACCCCGACGCAGGCGCTGGCAACGACATGAGGGAGCTTCAAATGTCCAAAGTGGTCTGGCTCGCGGGGCTGGCGCTGGTTCTCGCGGCGTGTTCGTCGCCCGCGCCTTCCAGCCCTCAGGTCGCTTCGCTGGGCACGCCGTCGGTGACCGCGTCGTCCTCGGCGCCTGCCTCGACCGACGCCGACGGCGGCCGCCGCCGCCACCGCGTCGACGAATCGCCGGAAGACTCCCAGCGGCTCATCGAACCGTGGCGCACCTGCATGAAGGACCACGACGCGGACGTCGACCAGCAGCCCCACAGCATCGCGGGCGCCGAACAGTGGTCCAAGGACCACCAGGCCGCCGGCGACGCGTGCCGGTCCAAGCTGCCCCTGCTGCCGTGGGGCGAGGACCCGGCGAACCCGGCGTACAAGGACAACCTGCACCGCTGGGTCGAATGCATGACGTCGCAGGGCATGCACGTCGCCGAAGACCCGGATGACGACGAGTCTCCGTGGCACTACACGAGCAACAGCCAGCCGCCGAACTCGGACAAGATCGAGCAGGGGTGCGAAGTCCAGGTGATGGGACCGAGCGACAAGTAGCCGGCCGCGCCGATGTGGCGTTCGGTGCGTTCAGTGCACCGAATGCCACATCGGGGTACTCGGGGAAGGGCCAGACGCGACCGGAATCAGCCGGGCCGAGGCGGTCCCGCAGCGCCGGCAACAGCGGCCCGGCACGAAGCAGTGTCCTATCGGACGGTATCAGTGCCGGCAAACAGCAGGACTCGCCGTCCGGGGCGGTCACCAAGCCGCAACCGAGCTCAGCCGCCGCCCGGCCAAGGTGCGCCGGCCTCGACCCGCACGTCGAGGCCGGCTGCATAACCAGCGGCCGCGTCAGGCCTTGGCGAGGTCGCGCAGCGCCGGCAGCAGCGCCCGCAACGCGCGGCCCCGGTGGGAGGCCGCGTCCTTTTCGGACGGTTCCAGTTCCGCCGACGAACGGGACTCGCCGTCCGGGACGAAGATGGGGTCGTAGCCGAAGCCGTTAGTGCCGCGGCGTTCGCGCAGCAGGGTGCCGCGCCATTCGCCGCGGACGATGGTTTCCTCGCCGGACGGGAGGACGAGGGCGGCGGCGCAGACGAAGGCCGCACCGCGGCGGTCGCCGGGGGTGTCGGTGAGCTGGGCGAGCACCAGGTCGAGGTTGGCGTCGTCGTCGCCGTGGCGGCCGGACCAGCGGGCGGAGAGGATGCCGGGCATGCCGTTCAGCGCGTCGACCGCCAGGCCGGAGTCGTCGGCGACGGCGGGCAAACCCGTGGCCGCGACGGCGTCGCGGGCCTTCGCGACGGCGTTGCCCTCGAAGTCCGGCGCGGTTTCCGGGGCCTCGGGGAACTCGTCGACGTCGGCGAGGCCCAGCACCTCGATGCCGGAGATGCCCTCGGCCTCGAGGATGCGCCGCAGCTCGCCGAGCTTCTTCTGGTTGCGCGTGGCCAGCAGCAGCTTCGTCACTTGGCGCCCTTCTTCTTGTCCGGGCGCGGCTGCGGCAGCTCGCCCGGGTACGGCAGCGCCAGCGCTTCGTTCTGCAGCTGCGTGAGCGTCGCGCAGCCGGCGAGCGCCAGGTCGAGCATGGTGTCCAAAGTGGACCGTGCGAAGGTGGCGCCCTCGCCCGTGCCCTGCACCTCGATGAGCGTGCCGGCGTCGGTGGCGACGACGTTCATGTCGACCTCCGCGCGCGAGTCCTCCTCGTACGGCAGGTCCAAGCGCACGCGCCCGTCGACCACGCCGACACTCACCGCGGCGACCGAGGACGACAGCGGCTGCGGGTCGTTGAGCCGGTTGGCCGCGCCGAGCCACGTGATGGCGTCGCGCAGGGCGACGTAGCCGCCGGTGACCGCGGCGGTGCGGGTGCCGCCGTCGGCCTGGATCACGTCGCAGTCGATCACGATCGTGTTCTCGCCCAGCGCCGCGAGGTCGATGCACGCGCGCAGCGACCGGCCGATCAGCCGGGAGATCTCGTGGGTGCGGCCGCCGATGCGGCCCTTCACGGCTTCGCGGTCGCCGCGGGTGTTGGTGGCCGACGGGAGCATCGCGTACTCCGCCGTGACCCAGCCGAGCCCGGAGCCCGCCCGCCAGCGCGGCACGCCTTCAGTGACGCTGGCCGCGCACAGCACGCGCGTGTTGCCGAACTCGATGAGCACCGAACCGGCAGGCCACTTCTGGAACCCGCGGGTGATCTTGATGTCGCGGAGCTGGTCGTCGTTCCTGCCATCTTTCCTCGTCACGCCTGAGAAGATACTGCGTGGCCTGCCACTCCGTTGAGGGCGGTGGAGGGGAGGAAGGCGGAGTTCAGAGCTTGCGCCCGACAGCCCGCCGGTCAGATGTCGTAGACGGCGCCCTGCGTCACGAGCTCGCTGTCCGGGAACACCGCCGTCGCCTCCGCGAGCACCGCGCGGCTGTCGGTCCACGGCGCGACGTGGGTGAGCAGCAACCGCCCGACGCCGGCGTCCTTCGCCAGCTCACCGGCCTGTTTTCCGGACAGGTGCACGCCGTCGGGCCGGTCGGCCGCGTCCGTCCAGGAAGCCTCGGACAGCAGTACGTCCACGCCGTCGGCCAGCTCGCCCAGCGCGGCGCACGGGCCGGTGTCGCCGGTGTAGGCGAGGAGGGCGCCGCCATAGGAGATCCGCAGGCCGAACGCCGGCGTCGGGTGCTGCACCACGGCTGCCGTCACGTCGAACGGCCCGATCCGCACGGTTTCCTCACGCAGCGTGTGGAAGGCGTAGACGTCGGACAGGTCCACGGCGGCGCGCTCGTCGGCGTCGGCGGCGTACGCGTGGGCCAGCCGCGCAGGCGCGTCCGCCGGGGCGTAGAGCGGCAGCTGCCGCGGCCGGGCCGGGTACGGCGGCGCCGGGTGGTAGCGGCGCAGCACCGTGAGGGAGTTGACGTCGGCGCAGTGGTCCGAGTGCAGGTGCGACAGGAGGAGCGCGTCGAGGTCGAACGGATCGAGCACTGTCTGCAGCTGCGCGAACGCGCCGTTGCCGAGCTCGAGGCCCAGGCGGAACCCCTCCGCTTCCAGCAGATACCCGGACGCGGCGGCGTTCGGGCCGGGGACGCTGCCCGAGCAGCCGAGGATCGTCAGTCGCACAGGGTTCAGCCTAGGCGCTGGTCGGCGCGAGGACACCCGGCGCAAATCCCATGAACCGCGCCGCCAGCCGCGTGAACGGCTCCGGCGATCCCGTGGCCAGGAACTCGTGCTGCGGCGGCCTGTCGCGATCGGCCAGCAGGTCGAGCTCGGTGAGCACGCGGTAGAGGTCCTTGGCCGTCTCGTCCGCGCTGGACACGAGCGTGACGTCCTGGCCCATCACGATCTGGAGCACGCCGGAAAGCAGCGGGTAGTGCGTGCAGCCGAGCACGAGGGTGTCGACCTCGGCTTCGAGCAGCGGCTGCAGATAACCCTGCGCGAGGCCCAGGATCTGGCGCCCGCACGTGATACCGCGCTCCACGAAGTCGACGAACCGGTGGCAAGCGACGCTCGTGAGCTGCACGTCGGGCGCCGCGGCGAAAGCGTCGTCGTACGCCCGTGAGCGAACGGTCCCCTCGGTCCCGATCACCCCCACCCGGCCACTGTGCGTGACCGACGCGGCGCGGCGAGCGGCGGGCAGGACGACCTCGATGACGGGGACGTCGTAGCGTTCGCGGGCGTCGCGCAGGCAGGCGGCCGAGGCCGTGTTGCACGCGATGACCAGGGCTTTCACACCACCTTCGACGAGGTCGTCGAGGGCTTCGAGGGCGTACTGGCGGGCCGTCGCGATGGGGAGGGGGCCGTACGGGTTGCGTGCCGTGTCGCCGACGTAGCGCAGCTGCTCGGCCGGCAGCAGCTCGAGGATCGACCGGGCGACGGTGAGACCGCCGACGCCGGAATCGAAAACCCCGATGGGCGCGTCGGCGGTCGGGGTGCTCACACCTCGAGGCTACCGGCCGCCTTCTTCTTGGGACGGTCGCCCCGCGCCGTCAGCCAGGCCGCGAGAACACCGGCGAGCGCACCGAACAGGTGGCCCTGCCAGGAGATGCCGGGGTTGCCCGGCAGCAGGCCCCACAGCATCCCGCTCCACACGCCCAGCAGCACGATCGCCACCACGATCTGCCCGAACGCCCGGTTGAAGATGCCGCGGACCAGCAAGAACGCCAGCCACCCGAACGCCAGCCCGGACGCGCCGACCGTGTAGGCGTTCGACGGCCCGACCAGCCAGACCCCCAGGCCCGACACGATCCAGATGATCGCCGTGACCACCGCCCAGCGCCCGATCCCCGCTGCCATCGCCAGGAACGACAGCACGAGCACCGGCACGGTGTTCGAGAAAAGGTGCCCCCACCCGGCGTGCAGCAGCGGCGCCCACAGGATCCCGTCGAGCCCCGACAGCTGCCTCGACACGATGCCCCCGTGGTCGAGGTTCGCGGGCAGGATCACGTCCAGCAGCTCCACCAGGTAGAGCACGAGCGTGAACCCCACCGCGACGATCGCCGCCGCCTTGGGGTTGGGCGGCAGGATGCGCTTCGCCACGTCGGTGGCCTTCGCCTTGTCCGCCGGCTGGTCCCCGAACGGCATGGGCTGCGGTGGGAGTGTGCTCACGGGTTCCAGGCTACGTCCGTCCGGTCCGGGTGGCCTCGGGTGAATTCCCTGATGTTCGAGTTCAGGGCCGTGCTCGCGGCCGCCGCGAAGGTGCCGGGGCCGGCTCGCCAAACCACTACGCCACGCGCATACACGGCCGGGCGGCCTCGACCCGGCGGCATCCGGCCTGCCCTGGCCGGCAAGCGTTGCGGCACGGTGGCCCACCTACCGGCCCCAGCCGCGCCGCACGCAGACACGGCCGCCACGGCCGGTCCGGGCAGGGTGGCCCATCGTCCGACCCCGGGCCGACGCCTCCACCCGAACCGGGCGCGACCTAGGTGATCGTCCCGTTGGCCCGCGCCCGCCACAGAACCGTCCGGGCTTCGCGGGTGTCCAGCCGCTCCAGCCCCCGAAGCGCCCAGGAGCGCAAAGCTTCGTCGTGGCTGTCGAGCTGCGCGGCGAAGACGGGCAGCGCCTCGGGCGCCGCCGCCTCGCCGAGCAGCTCCAGCAGCCAGCGGCGCAAGCCGATGTCCTGGGTTGCCCGCTCGAACTCCGCGATCAGCTCCTTGACGTGGTCCTCGACCTCGGCGAGCAGGAGCTGAAAACCCTCTTCCTGCGTGTGCGGGTCGTGGCGCCGCATCATCCGCAGGGCGGTCTCGAAGGTGTCGGGCACGGCTTCGAGGCTAACGCCGAGATTCGAAGGGGCTCTCGCCCGCGTTCAGTTCGGAGAAGATCTTGATCATGTTTTCCGTGGCGGACTCCTCGGACTGCCCGGCCATCGCCTCCTCGAACTCGGCGCTGGTGACCGCGATTTCGGTGCTGCGCGGGAACATCGTCGCCTCGTACGCGGCGAGCGCGGTCTCGACGTCGGCCGGGTGGGCGGCAAGGGCCTGGGCGAGCTCCGCGGCGTCGAGCATGGCTAGGTTGGCGCCTTCGCCGTTGGGCGGCATGAGGTGGGCCGCGTCGCCGACGAGGGTGACACCCGGGACGCGGGCCCAGCGGTGCTCGAGCGGCAGGACGTAGTGCGGGCGCAGTACCGGCGGGGTGTCGCCGTCGGTGATCAGCGCGGTGATTTCCGGGGCCCAGCCGGCGAATTCCTCGGCGACACGGGCAGCGGACACCGCGGGATCGGTGAAGTCGATCGCCTCGAACCAGTCCAGCGAACGCGTCAGCGACACGTACGTGTGAAGCGTGTCCCCGCTTTCGCGGTGGGCCATGATCCCCTTGTCCGACCCCATCGCGCCCAGCGAGCCGCCGCCGACGACCGCGGCGGTGGCGGGGTGGCGGGTGTCGGCCTCGAACAGGTAGGTCTCGACCATTGCCGTGCCCGCATACGTCGGGACGGCGGACGAAAGCAGCGGGCGGACGCGGGACCACGCGCCGTCCGCACCGACCAGCAGGTCGGCGAGCACGACACTGCCGTCGGCGAACGTCACCTCGTGGCGGCCGTCCGCGAGCGTGCGGGCCGAGGTGACCTTGTGACCCCAGCGCACGGTGCCGGCGGGAAGTGAGTCAAGCAGCAGCTGCCGCAGCTCCCCGCGTTGCACTTCAGGGCGGCCTCCGGTGCCGTCGTCGGCCTTGTCGAGCAGCACGGTCCCGTGCTTGTCGAGGATCCGCATCTGCTGACGGCCATCGAGAATGAGGCCGGTGAACTCGTCCGTCAGGCCGCAAGCCGCGACGGCGATCTGGCCGTTGTAGTCGTGGATGTCGAGCATCCCGCCCTGCGCCCGCGCACCCGCGGACGCCTCGGCTTCGTAGACGGTCGCGGGAATGCCGTGGACGTGCAGGGCGCGGGCGAGGGTGAGGCCGCCGAGGCCGGCGCCGATGATCGTGACGGTGTTCATGGTGGCTCCTTCGAGTTCGACAGCGGCGCGGAAAGCCGCTCGAACCCAAGGCTGCCGTGATCCACTGGCACGGCGCGCACACCGCGCTGCCACCCACCTGGCACGCCCTGCCAGCACGCTGCCAGAAGCTCAGGCCGGAGCCGGCGGCAGCTCCCGAAGCCCCAACGCCCAGTCCACCGCGGCCTCCGCGTGCAGCCGTGTGGTCGGGAAGACCGGAACCGAGCTGTCGGACTGGTCGACCAGCAGCTCGATCTCCGTGCAGCCGTAGATCACGCCCCGCGCGCCGCCCTCGACCAGCCGCGCGATCACCTCGCGATAAGCCGCCCGCGAAGACGGCCGGACAACACCGTGCACCAGCTCGTCGTAGATCACCCGGTGCACCAGCTCCTGGTCCACTTCGGACGGAACCAGCACCGAGAGTCCGTGCGCCGCAAGGCGTTCACGGTAGAACGGCTGGCTCATCGTGAACGCCGTCCCCAGCAGGCCCACTGAGGAAATCCCGGCGAACAACACCGCCGCGGCCGTCGTGTCCCCCAGGTGCAGGAACGGCACCCGCAGCCGCAAGGCCGAAGCAACCTTGTGCATCGTGTTGGTGCACAACACGATCACGTCCGCGCCGGCCGCTTCCAAGGCCGAAGCGGCGGCGGCCAGCAACTCCCCCGCCGCCGCCCAGTCACCCGAAGCCTGCAGCGCTTCGATCTCCGCGAAGTCCACGGAGTACAGCACCACCCGCGCGGAGTGGAACCCGCCCAGCGCCGACCGCACGCGCTCGTTCACCAGGCGGTAGTACTCCGCCGAAGACTCCCAGCTCATGCCGCCCAGGAGCCCGATCGTCTTCACGCCCAGAGCTGCCCGTCCAGCCGCGCGGCGGCTTCGTCGAGCGAACCCGCGTACGCGCCCGTGGACAGGTACTTCCAGCCGGCGTCCGCCACGACGAAGGCGACGTCCGCGGCCTCCCCGCGAGCGGCGGCCTTCTCGGCGACGGCCAACGCCGCGTGCAGGACCGCACCCGTGGAAATACCCGCGAAGATGCCCTCGTTCTCCAGCAGCTCACGCGTCCGCCGAAGCGCGTCGTACGCGCCGACGGAGTAGCGCCCGTTCAGCACGCTGGGGTCGTACAGCTCCGGCACGAACCCCTCGTCGAGGTTGCGCAGGCCGTACACGAGCTCGCCGTAACGGGGCTCGGCCGCGATGATCTGCACGCCGGGCTTCGCCTCGTGCAGGTACCGCCCGACACCCACCAAGGTGCCCGTGGTGCCGAGGCCGCCGACGAAGTGGGTGATCGTCGGCAGGTCCTTCAGCAGCTCAGGGCCCGTCCCGCGGTAGTGCGCGTCGGCGTTCGCCGGGTTGCCGTACTGGTAGAGCATCACCCAGTCGGGGTTCTGCTCGGCCAGGTCCTTGGCCCGCCGCACGGCTTCGTTCGAGCCGCCCGCCGCCGGCGAGAACACGATCCGCGCGCCGTAGGCCTGCAGCAGCTGCTTGCGCTCGGTGGAGGTGTTCTCCGGCATCACGCACACCAGGCCGTAGCCCTTGAGCTTCGCGGCCATGGCGAGCGAGATACCGGTGTTGCCCGAGGTCGGCTCGAGGATCGTCGAGCCACGCCGCAGGCGGCCCTCACGCTCGGCGGCCTCGATCATGGCCAGCGCCGGCCGGTCCTTGATCGAACCGGTCGGGTTGCGGTCCTCGAGTTTCGCCCACAACCGCACGTCGTGGGTGGGCGAAAGCCGGGGCAGCCCCACGAGCGGCGTGCCGCCGAGCGCGTCGAGGAGGGACTCGTAGCGGGCCATGGGTTTAGCGCGCGCCGCCGGCCACGGCGGGCAGGATGGTCAGCGTGTCGCCGTCCTTCACCTCGGCCGCGAGGCCGCCGGCGAAGCGCACGTCCTCGTCGTTGACGTAGACGTTGATGAAGCGGTGCAGCTTCTCCTCCTTGACCAGGCGCGCCTTCAGCCCGGAGTGGCGCGACTCGACGTCGTCGATCACCTCGAGGACGGTCTTGCCCGCCGCCTCGACGGACTTCTCGCCGCCGGTGTGCGTGCGCAGGATGGTCGGGATGGAGACGGTCACGGCCATGGTTTTCTACCTCCGAAGTGGGTTCTGTGAAGCTGACGCGCGGGACGCAGCCCTTATTCCGGCAGCTCAGTCGACGATCTCGACCGGCTCCTCGGTGATCTCGGCGTCCACGATCCGGTACGAGCGGAACTCGTGCGAATCGGGGTCTTTCGTGGAGACGAGCACGTAGTGCGCGTCGGGTTCGGCGGCGATGTTCGCGTCGGTGCGCGACGGGTAGGCCTCCGTCGCGGTGTGCGAGTGGTAGATCACCACGGGCACCTCGTCGTTGGCGTCCATCTCGCGGTAGAGCTTGAGCAGGTCACCCGAGTCGAACTCGTAGAACGTCGGTGACCGCGCCGCGTTCAGCATCGGGATGAACCGTTCGGGGCTGTCGGAGCCCACGGGACCGGCGATCACCCCACACGCCTCGTCGGGGTGGTCATGGCGGGCGTGGGCGACGATCTCGTCGACGAATTCACGGCGGATCCGGAGCACATTCGACATCTTAGGTGGTGGACCCACCCTGTCCAGACTGTGAGACCTTCCGCTCACGCACCTGGTCGGGGACAATTTCAGGCGTGCCTGTACCGACGAAGGTCCGCGACCGTTGCCTGCCGTTCCTGCCCGACGGCGACCGGATCCAGTACGTGTTCCCCGGCAACTCGCTCTACCTCAACGGGATGGCGGCGCTCTACGGCTTCCTGGTGGTGGTCACCGACCGCCGCGTGGTCGTGCTCGCCTGCGGCCGCTTCAGGCGGCTGCGGCCGAAGGCGGTGTGGGAGGTGCTGCCGCGCTCCACCGAGCTGGGGCCGGTTGAGGAGCACCCCTCGCTGGGTCCGACGGTCTCGTTCGCGGACCTCGTGCTGGAGATCGACGAGGCCGACATCGTCGCGATCCGGGCCGCCGACCTCGAACGCGACGGCGTGTGGGCCCCGCGGGACCCGCTGCCGGACCTCTAACCCTCGAACGCCTCGGGCCACACGTCCCGGTACGCCGCAACCCCACCGGCCGCGGTGGCCGTGAGCAGCCCGTGGACCATCGCGCGGGCGAACACCCGCGCGGCGGCCGAGCACAACGCGTCGAGCGCCGCCGCGCGCTGCCCGTCGGCGAACGTGCCGACGCCGGCGGGCAACTCGCGAGCCCCCGTGGCCAGTGCGAAGACCGTGTCGCCGTCGAACATCGTGTGGGCCGGGCGCACGGCGCGGGCCAGGCCGTCCTGCGCCGCCACCGCGAGCCGGCGCGCCTCGGCTTTCGACAGCGCCGCGTCGCACGCGACCACGCCGATCGTGGTGTTCAGGTCGGTCCGCGCCGGTGGCACCTCGCCCGGCCGCGAAGGCCAGCGGACGTCGAACTCGCCCGCGACCTCGTGGTCCGCGGCGAACGCGCGCCCGGTCGCGAAGTCCACGGCCTCGCCGCCGGCGTTCACGGCCGCCAGCGCCCCGACGGTCACGCCGTCGACCACCTCACTCGCCGAGCCGATGCCGCCCTTGAGCGACCCGACCACGGCCCCGGTGCCGGCGCCGACCGTGCCCGAGGCGAACGTCTTCGAGGCCGCTTCGCAAGCGGCGTAACCGAAAGCCGCGTCCGGCCGGTTGCCCCAGTCGCTGCGGGGAAGATCGAACAGCACCGCGCCGGGCACGATGGGCACGACCTCGTGCGGCTGGAGCCCGACGGGGAAGCCCAGGTTCCGCTCCGAAAGCCAGCGCATCACGCCGTCGGCCGCGGCCAGCCCGTACGCGCTGCCGCCCGACAGGCACACGGCGTTCACGCGCTGCACCAGGTTCTCCGGCTCCAGCAGGTTGGTCTCGCGCGTGCCGGGCGCGCCACCACGCTGGTCGACCGCGCCCGTCGCGCCGTCCGGTACGAGGACCACGGTGGTGCCGGTGGCCCAGCCGTCGCCGAGGCGGTGGTGGTGCCCGACGAGGACACCGGGAACGTCGGTGATCACGCGGTCAGCGCCTGGATCAGCGTCTCCTGCACCCAGGTCAGCCAGTGGTACACGCCAAGGTGCGGGGCGCGCGGGTCGTCGTCGGGCAGCTCGTCGGGCATGTCCTCGGTGACGTCGAGCGCCGTGCCCAGCGCGAGGCGCACGTCGTTGAGCGCGCCCAGCCACGCGTCGGCCTGCTCGACGTCCAAGTGCACGTCGCCGCCGTCGCGCGGCAGCGTGTCGAGCACGACCTTCGCCACGCCGACCTTCGTCTCCAGCAGCTCGGGCTCGTGCAGCGAGCGCATGGCCGCCGCGGAGTCGAGGTCCTCGCGCGAGGGGTTGTCGGGGTCGAGCTTGTGAAAATCGGGCAGCAGCCGCGAGAGCACCGGGTCGTCGGGCGACTCCGACGGGCCGGTGCGGATGCCGGTGAGCTCGGAAAGCTCGTCCTGCGGCGCCTCGTCCCCTCGCGCGCGCAGCATGTCCTCGAGCTGGCTGACCAGGCCGCGCAGCACGGCGGCCTCCTGCTGCTCGAACCCCGCGAGGATCACGTCGCCCTTGCGGCGCCACGCCTTCACGAGGGCTGCTCCATCGTCGCCCACAGCCCGGCGGCGTGCAGCTTCGCCACGTCCGTCTCCACCTTCTCCTTGGACCCCGACGACACGATCGCCTTGCCCTTGTGGTGCACGTCGAGCATCAGTTTCGTGGCGTGGTCCCGGCTGTAGCCGAACAGCTTCTGGAACACGTACGTCACGTACGACATCAGGTTGACCGGATCGTTCCACACGACGGTCCGCCAGGGCTTGTCCTCCTCGGCGACCTCTGCCCCGAGTGGATCAACCTGCGTCTGTTCGGATGCGACAGGCGTGGACATGCACCCCATGGTGTCACGGGGGTCACGGGGTACGCCGCGCCAGGTCCGGCCATGTGGGTGAATAGGCTGGCCCCATGGGTGCACCCGAGCCGGTCACCAGCGCCAGCACGGCGCTGCTCACCGACCACTACGAGCTGACCATGCTGGGCAGCGCGCTGGCCGACGGGACCGCGGAGCGGCCCTGCGTGTTCGAGGTCTTCGCGCGCCGGCTGCCCGACGGGCGGCGCTACGGCGTCGTCGCCGGAACCGCGCGCGTCCTCGACGCGATCGCCGACTTCCGGTTCACCGACGCCGAACTGACCGTCCTGGAGCAGACGGCGGTGGTCGACGACGCGACGCTGTCGTGGCTGGCCGGCTACGAGTTCTCCGGCGACATCGAGGGCTACCCCGAGGGTGAGCTGTACTTCCCGGGCTCGCCGATCCTCACCGTGAGCGGCACGTTCGCCGAGGCCGTGGTGCTGGAGACGCTGGCGCTGTCGATCCTCAACCACGACAGCGCCATCGCCTCCGCGGCCGCCCGCATGGCCGGCGCCGCGCACGGGCGTCCGATCATCGAGATGGGCGGGCGCCGCACCCACGAGTACGCCGCCGTCGCCGCCGCGCGCGCCGCATACATCGCGGGCTTCGCGACCACGTCGAACCTCGAGGCCGGGCGCCGCTACGGCATTCCCACGCGCGGCACCGTCGCCCACGCCTTCATGCTGCTGCACGACAGCGAGGAGCAGGCCTTCCGCGCCCAGGTGGACAAGATGGGCCCGGACACGACCCTGCTCGTGGACACCTACGACATCACCGCCGGCATCGAGACCGCCGTCCACGTGGCCGGGTCCGAGCTCGGCGCGATCCGGATCGACTCGGGGGACGTCGGCCCACTCGCGCGCAAGGCCCGTGACCAGCTCGACTCCCTGGGTGCGCGGGACACCCGCATCGTGGTGTCCGGCGACCTCGACGAGCACGCCATCGCGGCGCTGCGCGCGGAGCCGGTGGACGCGTACGGCGTGGGCACCTCCGTGGTCACCGGCTCGGGCGCGCCGACCGCCGGCATGGTCTACAAGCTGGTGGAGGTCGACGGCCGGCCCGTCGCGAAACGCAGCGCGCACAAGGAATCCCGCGGTGGGCGCAAGCACTCGCTGCGGCGGCACCGCTCCACCGGCACGGCCGTGGAAGAGGTCGTGTGGACGGAGGCCTCGGGCCGCCCGAAGCCCGAGGAACACGATCTTGACCTGCAGATCCCCCTGGTGCGCGGCGGCCGCGCGGTGGATGATCTGCCCACGCTGGACGACGCGCGCGCCCGGTTGCGGCGCGCACAGATCAGCCTGCCGTGGGAAGGGCTCAAGCTCTCGCACGGCGAGCCCGCGATACCGACGACGTTTCTGTAGAGGGAGCCGAGAAATGGGAACCGCGCTGATCGTGGTGGACGTGCAAAACGACTTCTGTGAGGGCGGCTCGCTGGGCTTGCCCGGCGGCGCGGCCGCCGCCGAGGCCATCTCGCGCAAAGCCGCCGAAGGGGGCTATGACCACGTGGTCGCCACCCGCGACCACCACATCGACCCGGGTGACCACTTCAGCGACACGCCGAACTTCTCCACGAGCTGGCCGCGCCACTGCGTCGCGGGCACCGCGGGCGCGTCGTTCCACCCGTCGCTCGACGTCGTGCCGATCACGGCCGTGTTCTCGAAGGGCGAGTACACCGCGGCGTACTCCGGCTTCGAGGGCAAGTCCGGCGACGGCCGGTCGCTCGAGGAGTGGCTGCGCGCCAACGACGTGACCGACGTCGAGGTCGTCGGCATCGCCACGGACTTCTGCGTGCGCGCCACGGCGCTGGACGCCGCGCAGGCCGGGTTCGGTGTGAAGGTGCTGCTGGACCTCACCGTCGGCGGTTCGCAGCCGACCGTGGACGCGACGCTGGCCGACTTCGACAAGGCCGGTGTCACCTACTCCGGCACCGCGGTGGTGCCTGCCGCGTCCTGAGTGGACGCTCAGCGCGCTCAGGCCGGCGGCTGCGGCGCGCCGCCCTTGCCGAACGGGTTGCAGGCAGCGGTGCCGAGGTAGATGTCACCGCTGGCCGGGCCGCCCTGCGGGAACAGCTGGATGTGCACGGCGTGCGTCACGAGGCTGCCGTCGGCGGGCTGCGGGGTCACGGCCTCGTTGATCGTGACCGCCGCCAGCGCCGTGCCCGCCTCGCCGCCGGGGATCAGCACGCGATAGTTCGCGGGGATCGACGACGGCACGGTGAACCCGCCGACTTCGCCGATCGAGACCGTGCCACTGCTGCCGTTCTTGGTGGTCGAGCAGCCCGCGGAGTAGGTGCGGACGGTGATCGCCGGGCCGCCGAAGCGCTTGAGCACGTCGGCCTCGAACCGCTGACCGCCCGTCGCCACGGTGACCACGGCGCCGTGGCGGCCGCAGGTGGTGGCGCCGAGGCCGAACACCGCGACGTCGCCGGTGTCGCCACCCGTGGTGCGCGCGGTGGTGGGACCGTCGGCGTCGCAGCGGGCGAGGTCGCCGGTGACCACGTGCTGGTTGTCGACCAGCACGTCGACGCTGCCCGACGAGCCCCAGCCGGTGGAGGTGGGGCCGTCGGCGAGCGCCGGGGCCGGTAGTCCCGCCGCGGCCGCGCCCACCAGTGCCGTCGCCGTGACCAAGACCCGTCCGCGCATCACCCGTGCTCCCTTCGACCTGTGGTTGCATCCTCGGCAGCAGGGCACCCCCGCGAAACGTCACAACCCCTACACCACCCGGACGAGTGGTGTGGTGAGGAACGCAACTTGTGGGAGAAACCCGGGGTAACGAGCGTTAACCTCCTCGGACGTCCGTTTTCGATCGTGGGAGGTCTCCGTGTCGTCGCTGTCCCTCACCGGCCGCCGCCAGGTGCTGGCCGACCTCGTGCCCGGCGCCCTGGTGCGCGACCTGACGCTGGTCGCCGGCGGCGCCCTGCTCACCGGCGTGGCCGCGCAGCTGGTCATCCCCGTCCCGGGCAGCCCGGTGCCGATGACCGGCCAGACGTTCGCCGCGCTGCTCGTGGGCGCTTCGCTCGGCATGCGCCGCGGCGCCGCCTCGATGCTGCTGTACCTGCTCGTCGGCGCGGCCGGCGTGCCGTGGTTCCAGGGTGCGACGTCGGGGCTGTCCGGTGCTTCGGCCGGGTACGTCGTCGGGTTCGTGTTCGCCGGTGCGCTCGTGGGCGCGCTCGCCCGCCGCGGTGGTGACCGCACTCCGCTGCGCACGGTGGGGACCATGGTGCTCGGCAACGTCGTGATCTACGCGTTCGGCGTGCCGTGGCTGATGGCCGCCGCCGGCTTCGACTTCTCGACGGCGTTCGCCAAGGGCGTGGTGCCGTTCCTGATCGGCGACGCGCTGAAGATCGTGGTGGCGGCGGGTGTCCTGCCGCTCGCGTGGGCCGCGGTGGCGCGGCTGCACAAGGAAGACTGAGTGCGCGGCGCTCCGGCACGAACGGCCCGATCGCGGGCGGAGCGCCGAACCTGTCGGCCCCGGCGGCTATCGTGTATCGCTGTGCCCGCTCGAACTGATTTTCCCGGCGTCCTCGAACTCCTCACCCACGCTGTGGAGTCCGTGGGCGGAGCCGAGCGGCCGGGCCAGGTGAAGATGGCCGACGCCGTCGGCCACGCCATCCGCACCGGTGAACACCTCGCCGTGCAGGCGGGTACGGGAACCGGGAAGTCGCTGGCGTACCTGGTGCCCGCGATCCGCCACGCGGTGGAGAAGGAAGCCACCGTCGTGGTCTCCACGGCCACGATCGCGCTGCAACGTCAATTGGTCGACCGCGACCTGCCGCGCCTGGCGAAGGCGCTGAAGAAGCCGCTGGGGCGCGAACCGACCTTCGCGATCCTCAAGGGCCGCCGCAACTACCTGTGCCTGCACCGGCTCGACACGGGCGCGCCCGACGAGCCCGAAGACGCGCAGCTGTTCGACCCGTTCGCCGTTTCCCGGCTGGGCAAGGAGGTCACGCGGCTGCACGAGTGGTCTTCCGACACCGAGACCGGTGACCGCGACGAGCTCGTGCCGGGTGTCTCCGACCAGGCGTGGCGCCAGGTTTCCGTCACCGCCAGGGAATGTCTCGGCGCGGCGCGCTGCCCGATCGGCACCGACTGCTTCGCCGAGCGCGCGCGGGCCGAGGCCGGGCGCGCGGATGTGGTCGTGACCAACCACGCGCTGCTGGCCATCGACGCGCTGCAGGGCTACCAGGTGCTGCCCGACCACGACCTCGTGATCATCGACGAGGCCCACGACCTGGTCGACCGCGTCACGTCCGTCGCCACAGGCGAGCTGACCAGTGCCATGGTGTCCGCCGCCGCGCGCCGCTGCGGGCGGCTGATCGACGCCGACGTCGCCGACCGCCTGCTGGAAGCCAGCGACGGCCTCGCGTTGATCCTCGACGATCTCCCGGCCGGGCGGCTGGATTCGCTGCCGCAGGCGCTGACCGGCGCGATTCCCGCGGTGCGCGACGCGGCGAAGGGCTGCCTGACGGCGCTGGGTTCCGACCGCAAGGAAGACGTCGACGGGGCCACCGCGCGCAAGCTGGCGCGCTCGCTGCTCGAAGAGGTGCACGACACGGCCGCGCGCCTGCTCGACGCGTACGACGAGGATCTGGCCCACCAGCGCGACGTCGTGTGGCTCACGGGCGACCGCTACTCGGCGAACCCGAGGCCGCCGGCGTTGAAGGTGGCACCGCTGGGCGTCGCGGGGCTGCTGCGCGAGCGCGTGTTCAACCTCAACACCACCGTGCTCACCTCTGCGACGCTGACCCTGGGCGGCGAGTTCGACACCATGGCGCGGCAGTGGGGCCTGCCGCCGGGCGGCGCGCGTGTCACGAAGGCACCCGGTGCGGCCACGGACAAGGAAGCGCCGGCCGACGAGGACAAGGGACCGAAGTGGACGGGCCTCGACGTCGGGTCGCCCTTCGACCACCGGCGCAACGGGATCCTCTACCTCGCCAAGCACCTGCCGCCGCCGGGCCGCGACGGGCTGGCGGAGTCCACAATGGACGAACTCGCCGGATTGGTCGAGGCCGCGGGCGGGCGCACACTCGGGTTGTTCTCGTCGATGCGTGCGGCCAAGCAGGCGGCGGAGGCGATGCGCGAGCGGCTCGACTACCCGATCCTGTGCCAGGGCGACGACTCGATGCCCACGCTGGTGCGCCAGTTCACCGACGAGCCGCGCACGTGCTTGTTCGGCACGCTCACGCTGTGGCAGGGCGTCGACGTGCCGGGGCCGTCGCTGCAGCTGGTGGTGGTGGACCGGATCCCGTTCCCGCGCCCCGACGACCCGGTGCTGTCGGCACGCCAGCGGGCCGTGGAAGCCCGTGGTGGCAACGGGTTCCTCACGGTCGCGGCCACGCACGCGGCGCTGCTGCTCGCGCAGGGCACGGGCCGGCTGCACCGCTCGATGACCGACCGTGGCGTGGTCGCGGTGCTGGACTCGCGCCTGGCAACCGCGCGGTACGGCGGTTTCGTGCGCGCGTCGCTGCCACCCTTCTGGCCCACCACGGATCCCCAGGTCGCACGCGACGCGCTCAAGCGGCTCGACGCGGCGGCGCCCGCGTGACGGCGCGCACAACCCGGGCGGGTACGGTGAAGAGAACGAACACGACAGGGAGCACCGGTTGACCCAGGATTCGTCCAGCGCACGATCCCGGACCGTCAGTGTCGACGACACCGGGGTGCGGCGCCGTCTCGCCGATGGCAGCGAAGAGGCCGTCCAGTGGGCGGAGCTCTCGTCCGTGATGGTCAGAGTGATCCCGGACGGCCCGTGGAACGAGGACGTGTTCTTCATGCTCGTCGGCAACGACGGCAAGGGCACGGCCGTCCCCAGTGGAGACCCTGCGGCCGACGCCCTCATCGAGCGCCTCCAGTCGCTGCCCGGCTTCGACAACGAGAAGTTCATCGAGGCCATGACCACGGACGCCGACCAGGCATACGTGGTCTGGCAGAGCTGACCTTTCCCGCACAGAGCAGCGCCGAGGCCCTCGCGTGGGGCCTCGGCTCTCGCTGCGTCAGGCGGTCGGGAAGGACTCCGTGACGGGAATGGCCTTCTTGAGCGTCCGGCTCACGGTGCACAGGCGGTCGATCGCGCGGTCCACCGCGGTCGCGAGGGCTTCGCGCTGATCCGCGTCGAGGGAAGACACGTCGACGTCGAAGGTCACGTGCACGCCGTCGAGCTCCGAAGCACCTTCGCGGCGATCAGCCGTGACGCCGACGCTGAACTTCGAGTCCTCGCCGATGCGGCGCGTGATCAGGTTCTCCGCGGTCACGGCGGAGCAGCCCGCGGTCGCGATCTGCAGCAGCTCGGCCGGCGAGAACGAGCCTTCCGCGCCCTTGCGCCCGATCCGCACCTCCGCGCCGCGCTCGTTGCGTCCCACGAACTGGTGCTCGCCTTCGCGCTGCACTTCCAGGGTCATCGCCCGCTCCTCACGACATCGTCTACTGATCAAAACCGCAAGCGGCACACCGGTGTTCCGCGTGGAGACGCACCGCACTCACGCCGGGTACTGCGCCAGCACCGTGATCGTGCCGGGATCGACCTCGGTGAACCCCGCGTCCCGGACGGCGATCACGCGGTCCTCGCGCCAGCCGGCCTCGGGGTCGTCCACGGGGCACAGTTCCTTCCACCGTGCGGGCGACGCCGCCCGCACGGCCACGCGGTAGTCCTGCGCCGCCCATGCCGCCAGCTCGGCTTCCGACAGCAGGGAGGCCAGAATCATCGTCGCGTGCCCGACCTGCGCGGAGGCCTTGCCGACGGTCATCGGCACCTCCGGGTTGAGCAGCAGCAGCGGCACGCCCTCGGGTGCCGGACCCGGGGTGTCGGGCGGCAGCTCGCTACCGGAGATCTGCAGGCGCGACACCTCCTTCGGCGTCTCGCTGACCAGTCCGGGCACGAGCGCCCGTACCTCGGCGCCGTCGACCTCGACGGTGATGCCCGGCAGGTCCAGCACGGCCTGCCAGTGCGTGCCCCGGGCCCGCCGCGCGACCTTGCGGATGCGGTTGTCCAGCCACGCGTGCATTGGCTCGGCCCATTCGCCGCCGGGCCTGGAGCGTTCGTCGAGGCACACGGCCAGCGCCGCGGAGGCCGCCGCCTCCAGCAGGGGCGTGCGGCCGGGCGGCTCGGCGCGTTCGATGCGCAGGATGACCGGCATCGCGCGCACCTGGGCCGGGTCCTCGTCCGAGGTGTCGGACGTGTCCTGGGCGGGCAGCCCCAGCCAGTAGGCGTAGCGGCTGCCCAGCGGCTCCAGCACGTGGTTCACGGCCTGACCAGCTCCAGCCCGTCGGCGGCGTCGGCCGCCTCGACCTCGGCGCGCGTGACGCCCAGGACGAACAGCACCGCGTCCAGGTAGGGGTGCGAAAGCGCGGTGTCGGCGACCTCGCGCAGCGCGGGCTTCGCGTTGAACGCCACGCCCATGCCCGCGGCCGCGAGCATGTCGATGTCGTTGGCCCCGTCGCCGACGGCGACGCACTGGCCCAGCGGGATGCCGTACTCGTCGGCGAAGCGGCGAAGCGCCTTCGCCTTGCCCGCGCGGTCCACGACCTCGCCGACGACGCGGCCGGTGAGCTTGCCGTCGACGATCTCCAGCTCGTTGGCCGCCGCGAAGTCGAGGCCGAGTTCGTCCACGAGGTGGTCGATGACCTGCGTGAACCCACCCGAGACCACGCCGCAGCGGAAGCCCATGCGCTTGAGCGTGCGCACGGTCGTGCGTGCGCCCGGCGTGAGCTCGATCGAGGCCGCGACCTCGTCAAGCACCGTCGCGGGCAGCCCGGCCAGCAGCGAGACGCGCTGTTCGAGGGACTCGGTGAAGTTCAGCTCGCCGCGCATCGCGGCCTCGGTGATCTCGCGCACCTGCGGCTCGACGCCGGCGTGGGCGCCGAGCATCTCGATGACCTCGCCCTGCACCAGCGTGGAGTCGACGTCGAACACCACCAGCCGCTTCGCGCGCCGGCTGATGCCCGCGCGCTCCACCGCGACGTCGACAGCAGCGGTCGAGGCGGCGTCGGCCAGCACCGACCGCAGCTCGGCGTCGGCGGCGTCGGTGTCCTCGCGGACCGAGACGTAGAGCTCCAGCCCGGTCACCGGGTAGTCGGCGACGCTGCGGATCGAGTCGATGTTCGCGCCGAGCGCGGCCAGCCGGGCCGCGACCTCGGAGAACGACCGCGCCGTCACCGGCCGGCCCAGCATCACCAGCACGTGGGACGAGTCCTGCTTGCCGAGGGCGAACGGGTCGGCGCCGATCGCGTCGCCGATCTTCACCTCCACCTGCATGCCCACAGTCGCCATCGCCTGCTCCACGGACTCCTGCAGGCCCTCCGGGTCGCGGTAGACGCCGGCGAGAACCCCCAGCACGAGCTGTCCGCGGATCACGACCTGCTCGACGTCGAGCACATCGACGTCGTGGCGGGTGAGCACGGCGAACAACACGGAGGAGACACCGGGCTTGTCGGGACCGGTCGTGGTGATCAGGACGGGCGTCTGGGTCACTGGGCTTTATCCCTCGTTCGGCGCTGTGCGAGCACGCCCAGTCTGGCGCGGAAGGCCGGGCGCAAAAAGGCTGCGTGCCCGGCTTCACACAAGCCGGGCACGAACGAGGGACGCGACCGGGAGCGGGGGCGCACTCCGCCAACGCCGCCAACCCGCCCCCCTCGCCGATACCGGAGCGCGAAATTGTGTTGAATCCCCAGCGTAGAGTCCGAAAAGTGTAGCGATCCCAGGCCGGCTGAGACGGCATGGAAACCAGTCCTGGACAGGTGTTGTGGCGCACGGCTGGGTGTGATGCCGGACAGAACGCTCGGTGTCGGCATGGAGGACGAAGGCAGATTCACCCTGGAGGAGTCCGGCTACGTGCCGATGTGGCCGTTCCTCGAGAGAAGCCTCGAGGCGTCCCTCGACGCCTTCACGCGCTTCTGGGCGGGCACGGAGTTTCCAGTCCTCAGCAGCTGGTCGAACTGACCGTGGCCTCCGCGTGCCGGCGCCGCCGGCCGTACTGGATGGCGCCGGCCGTGCCGTGGTTGATCCGCATGGCGAACATGCCGGGCTTCGACGCTCGCCATGTCCGCGACCTGCTGGAGCTGGCGGCGGTGGCCGAGGAGCTCCCAGCCGAGCTGCGCGACCAGGCCCGGGCGGCATGGGCTGAGGCTCACGAATAGCTCAAGACCAACAAAAAGGCGCGTGCCCGGCTTCACACGGAAGCCGGGCACGCGCCCTGGTCGTTCAGCCGGGCCTTACTGCTCGCCCGAGTTGTCGTTGCTGTGGTCACCCGGCATCGTCGCGTCGACCAGCTTCTGCGACGGCGCGGCCTGGTGGCGCGGCTTGCCGAAGAAGCCGATCTCACCTTCGGCGTGCATGCGCTCCACCATGTGCGGGTAGTGCAGCTCGAACGCCGGACGCTCGGACCGGATCCGGGGCAGCTCGGTGAAGTTGTGCCGCGGCGGCGGGCAGGACGTGGCCCATTCGAGGGAGTTGCCGTAGCCCCACGGGTCGTCGACCGTGACGATCTCGCCGTAGCGGTAGCTCTTGAACACGTTCCAGATGAACGGCAGCGTGGACGCACCGAGGATGTACGCGCCGATCGTGGAGATCGTGTTCAGCGTGGTGAATCCGTCGCTGGCCAGGTAGTCGGCGTAGCGGCGGGGCATGCCTTCGGCGCCGAGCCAGTGCTGGACCAGGAACGTGCCGTGGAAGCCGATGAACGTGGTCCAGAAGTGCCACTTGCCCAGCTTCTCGTCCATCATCCGGCCCGTGATCTTCGGGAACCAGAAGTAGATCCCGGCGAAGGTCGCGAACACGATCGTGCCGTAGAGCACGTAGTGGAAGTGCGCCACCACGAAGTAGCTGTCCGACACGTGGAAGTCGATGGCCGGCGCGGCCAGCAGGATGCCGGTCAGACCGCCGAAGAGGAACGTGACGATGAAGCCCATCGAAAAGATCATCGGCGTCTCGAAGGACAGCTGTCCCTTCCACATCGTGCCGATCCAGTTGAAGAACTTGACACCGGTCGGGACCGCGATCAGGAAGGTCATGAAGGAGAAGAACGGCAGCAGCACGGCACCGGTGGCGTACATGTGGTGCGCCCACACCGCCACGGACAGGGCCGCGATCGCCAGCGTCGCGAAGACCAGGCCCTTGTAACCGAACACCGGCTTGCGGCTGAAGACCGGGAAGATCTCTGACACGATCCCGAAGAACGGTAGGGCGACGATGTACACCTCTGGGTGACCGAAGAACCAGAACAGGTGTTGCCAGAGGATCACCCCGCCGTTGGCCGGGTCGAACACGTGCGCCCCTAGGTGCCGGTCTGCCAGCAGGCCGAACAGGGCCGCGGTCAGGATCGGGAACGCGAGCAGGATCAGGATGCTCGTGACCAGGATGTTCCAGGTGAAGATGGGCATCCGGTACATCGTCATGCCCGGCGCGCGCAGACAGACCACGGTGGTGACCATGTTGACCGCACCGAGGATCGTGCCCAGACCGGAGACGATCAGGCCGGAGATCCAGAGGTCGGCGCCGACGCCCGGCGAGTGGATCGCGTCCGACAGCGGCGTGTAGGCGAACCAGCCGAAGTCGGCGGCGCCACCCGGCGTCAGGAATCCGGAAAGGACGATCAGCCCACCGAAGAGGTAGAGCCAGTACGAGAACGCGTTGAGCCGCGGGAACGCGACGTCGGGCGAACCGATCTGCAGCGGCAGCACGAAGTTGGCGAACCCGAAGAGGATCGGGGTCGCGTACAGCAGCAGCATCACCGTGCCGTGCATGGTGAAGAGCTGGTTGTACTGCTCCTGCGACAGGAACTGCTGGCCCGGGCGGGCCAGCTCCGTGCGGATCAGCATGGCCATCGCTCCGCCCGCCATGAAGAAGGCGAACGAGGTGACCAGGTACATGATGCCGATCTGCTTGTGGTCCGTCGTGCGGAACAACCGCAGCAGGTACGAACCCTTAACCGTCTCGCGCGCGGGGTATGGGCGCGTTGCGATCGGCTTGGGGGCTACGGCCGTCACTCCTGCCTCCAACACTGAAACCTTGTGGTGGTCATCGTCCGGGTCGCCGAGGGTCGGGACGAGCCCGATCCGACGGCTAGAGGGATGGTAGCCCTCGCTACCCACCGTCGCTCGCACCGGCTGGTTAGATCACCGCATGGCCGACCCGTACACGGCTTCCGCGCTCCACGCGGCCCTCTCGGTGGCCCGCCGCCTCGGCCTCGCGACGGGGTCGGCCGAGGTCCTGCACGAACGCTCGAACGTGCTGGTGAGACTGGGTTCCGTCGTCGCGCGGGTGCCCGGGACGACGCGCCTGCTGCGGCCCGACGCGACGGCCTGGCTCGAGCGCGACGTAGCCGTTTCCCGCCACCTCACGCAGAGTGGTGTGCTCGTCGTCTCACCCACCACGGATCCCCCGGCCGGGCCCCATTTCGCCGACGGGCTGCCGGTGACGCTCTGGCACTGGACACCGCACGATCCGGACCATCGGCACAGCCCGGGCGAAGTCGCGAGTTCACTCGCGACCGTCCACGCGGCACTGAGTGCCTATCCGGGTGAACTTCCCGTGCGCGGGCCCGTCGACGAACTACTGAGCGCGCTCGACCGGCACGGCGCCACGATGGACGGTGCCGCGGATTCCCTGCGCGCCGAGGCGTTGCGGCTCGCGGCCGCGCTGCCGGCGGACCGGATCCAGGCCCTGCACGGCGATGCGCACCCGGGCAACGTCATCGCGACCGCGGAAGGGCCGTGCTGGCTGGATTTCGAGGACACCTGGCGCGGACCGCTCGCTTGGGACCTCGCGATCCTGGCGAAACAGGGCGGACGGTCGTTCCTGGCGGCCTATCCGGACGAGGTGGATGCGGCTTCGGTCGAGGCGTGTCTGCGGTTGCGCGAGCTGTTCGTGGTGGTGTGGCGGTATTTGCTCGCGCTGCGCTGGCCCGCGCGGCTCGGCGAAGCGCGGGCGGCGCTGGCGGACTACTTCTAGGCGAACCAGCCGAGGATCGCTTCGGCGACGCCCGCGGGGTCTTCGAGGGGTGTGAGGTGCCCAGCACCGGGCAGGACGACGAGCGTGGCCTCGTCGAGGGCGTCGACCATCTTGCCGGCTTCCTGAACGGGGGTGAGCTTGTCCTCCTCGCCGACGATGACGAGCGCGGGCACGTCGGACTTGCGCAGCACGTCCAGCGAATCGGGCCGGTTGCGCATCGCTCGTGCCGCCCACGCGACCCCGGCGGGCGGCTGCGCGTCGATGAGCTCGCGCACGCGTTCGGCGGGCTCCTGGTTGTGCAGGAGGTTCGGCAGGTTCGCGTCGGCAAGCCAGCCCTGGACGCCCTCGGCCTCGGCGCGTTCGGCGACCTTGAGGCGGTTCTCGGCCGCTTCGGGCGTGTCAGCCGTGGCTTTGGTGTCGATGAGCACGAGCCCCGCGACGCGTTCGGGGGCTGCTTTCAGCACCGCGAGCGCGAGGTAACCGCCCATCGAACAGCCGCCGAGCACCACTTCGTCGAGTTCCAGCCGGTCGAGCAACGCGAGGACGTCGCGCGCGGCGTCGTCGAGGCTCGGCTCACGGTCGGTCTCCGGCAACGGGCTGCGGCCCAGGCCGCGCTGGTCCGGCGTGATCAGCCGCAGGCGCGCGGCCAGGGGCGCGCGGACGGGGTCCCACATGCGGGCGTCGAGGGGGAAGGCGTGCAGCATGAGGAGCGGCAGTTCGGTCATGACGGCGATTCTGTCGGACCCCGCCGCTAGCGTGCGGGGTGTGCTGAGGGAGATGCCCAGGGAGATCGAGACTTCACGGCTCGTGCTGCGGCCGTTCACCGAGGAGGACCGCGCCGCCGTCGTCGCCATCCAGACCGACCCGGCGACGCACCGCTTCAA
Organism: Amycolatopsis sp. NPDC051373; assembly: GCF_040689465.1. NCBI lineage: Bacteria > Bacillati > Actinomycetota > Actinomycetes > Pseudonocardiales > Pseudonocardiaceae > Amycolatopsis > Amycolatopsis sp. NPDC051373. Next base: position 56,129 of record NZ_JBFBAE010000041.1, read on the forward strand.
CCCGGACCCACCGGACACCCCGGCCGGCGACCTGCTGTTCGACTCGTGGCTCGCCCACTGGGCCGAGCACGGGTTCGGCTACTGCGCCGTCCGGGAGCAGGGCGGGGCCGAGGTGCTGGGCCTGACGGGAGTGCGGCTGCGGCTGTTCCGGGGCGAGCGGGTGCTGAACCTGGCGTACCGCTTCGCGCCCTCGGCGTGGGGGCGCGGGTACGCCGTGGAGGCGGCTGGGGCTGCTCTGGAGTGGGCTGAGCGGGAGCTGCCGGCGATTCCGGTGCTGATCAGCGTGAACGCGACGAACGCGCCATCGCTGCGGGTGGTGGAGCGGCTGGGGTTCACGCGATTCGAGGAGGAGGCGTACGAGGGGCGGTTTCGCGACATTTCCGCCGGTGAGGTTCGGCGAGCTTCGGAGTGCGTCGGGGTCTTTCGAGCGTTCCGGCACTGGTTCCCGGTGGGCACCCGCTGCGGTTTCGGGCGACCAGCGTCAGTTCTCCGGCAGTCGCCCGTTGCGGTCTCGGGCCACCAGCGCCGGTTCCGCGGCAGTCGCCCGTTGCGGTCTCGGGCTACCAGCGCCCGTTCCCCGCAGTCGCCCGTTGCGGTCTCGGGCCACCAGCGCCCGTTCCCCGGCAGTCGCCCGTTGCGGTTTCGGGCTACCAGCGCCGGTTCGGGCGCCGCCGGGCCCGGGCGTCCCAGCAGGTGCGATGCCAATGGCGGCGGTCGGCGACGGAACCGGTTTCGTCGGCGGGCCACACGACGACGTGGGGCGTGCCGGGCCGGATCTCGTGGTCGCAGCCGGGGCAGCGGTACGTCTTGGTCGCGTGCGAGCCGGGCACGGTACGCACCAGCCACTCGCCGTCGGGGCCGGACTCGGCGTGTGCCCAGCCGCTGGCCGCGCCAAGGTCGGGCTGCTCGGCACGACCATGCCGGTCTCGGCCGGGGCGATTGTGTCGGGGCACGGGAAACACGTTAACCGGCTGGATCGGTGGGCCGCCGAGCGTGGTCCACCTTGCCGCTCCGGCCTGACCGCGGCCGAGCGGTGGCCTGATGCAATCCACACCGCTGGATCTGGTCACCCGGATCTGCCGCGTGCCAGACCCGGTCGATCTCGCCGCCCTGGCGCGGTGCCGGCCGGGCAGCCCTCGCCGAACGCAGCCCCCACCGACCGAGGCTGGTTCGCTCCACGCGACAAGCGGTTGCCGGCTGGGCATGTAAGGCCGGCAAGTGAAGCGGCAACCGTTCCACGTCGCCGGGTTTCCCGAACGCGACCTCGAGGCTCAGGCCAAGTTGGCCAGCCCAGCAGGCTCAGGATTGCCGCCCCGGCGACAAACCCAGACCGGTCGGCTCAGCCGTGCGCGGGCCACGGGTACCGACTGATCGCCCTGCGGAAGTGCCAACGCCACGAACGGCGTCAGCCCTGCGCGAGGGTCAGCGGCACCAGCTGCTCCGCCTCCGTCAGCGAGCCGTGCTGGCCGATCAGGGACGTCTCGACCGCTTCGGCCAGGCCGCGGACCATGCCGAACGTGCCCTGGGCCGCGGCGACGACGTCGCCGATACGGGGGCGCACGCGGTCGCTCACGGTGCCGAACCAGCCTTGCGCGATGGCCTCGTCGCGGGGCAGGACCCAGGCACGCGGGCCGAGGACGGATTGCCAGGCCGCGAGGACATCGGCGGCCGCACCGGGTTCGGTGTAGACGTGGCGGGCGCGGACCTCGCCGCCGAAGGCGCGGACGCCGTCCAGCAGCTCCGGGGTGTCCTCGAGGTCGAGTTTGTCGTCCACGGTCACCATGCCGTGGTCGGCGACGACGGCCAGCAGCGCCCCCGCGGGGAGTCCATCCACAATGGACTCGACGAGGCGGTCGACGTGCCGAAGCTGCATGCGCCAGGCGGTGGAGCCGGGACCGTAGAGGTGGCCGAGCAGGTCGAGTTCGCTGTGGTAGGCGTAGCAGAACGACGGTGCCGCGAGCACCTCCAGCGTCCGCGCCGCGAGGTCGCCCAGGGCGTGGACGCCGGCGTAGCGCGCGCCGCTTTGGGTGGCGCGGGTCAGGGCCGTGTCGGAGAACTGGGCGGAGGACACGACGGCGGCGTCGAGGCCGGCCGCGGCGGCGCGTTCGAAAGTCGTCGGAAGGGGCTGGACCGAGCGGGGCGGGAGGGCGCCGCGCAGGTCGCTGCCGTCTTCGTGGGAGCGCCAGCGCAGGGCGTTGAGCACGCCCGTGCCCGGCACCTCGAACGTGTACCCGACCATCCCGTGCTCCCCCGACGCCAGGCCGGTGCCGATCGCGGCGACGCCGGCCGCCGTGGTCGACGGGAAGCCGACGCGCAGCGGGCTCTTCGCGAGCTCCGTGAGCACCGGCGCGTCGGCCGCGTGCTCGGCGAGGAGCTGCCAGCCGAGCCCGTCGATGAGCAGCACGCACGCGCTGCGAGCCTCCGGCAGCGCCAGCGAACCCGCCTCGCCCGGCACGCCGAGCGCGCCCAGCACCGCGGGGACGACCTGGCCGAGGTGCGGGAGGTCCGTGATTTGGGGAACGTCCACGAAGACAGCTTCCCACCCGCCTGCGCGGCAGCGATAATCGACGCATGCCCACTTACGCCTACCGCTGCCGCGACTGCACCGACACCTTCGAGCTGCAACGGCCGATGAGCGAGTCCGGCGCGCCGGCGCCGTGTCCCGAGGGGCACACCGACACCGTGAAGCTGCTGACCACCGTCGCGCTCACCGGCTCCGCCGCGAGCCCCGCGCCGTCGGGCGGCTGCTGCGGCGGCGGGTGCTGCGGCGGCTGAGATTCAGCAGGCCTTCAGCGCCTGGTCGAGGTCGAGCCAGAGGTCCTCGACGTCCTCGAGCCCGGCCGAGAGCCGGATCAGCCCGTGGGTGATGCCCGCCTCCTCGCGGTCGCTCTCGGCGACGACCCGGTGTGTGAGCGACGCCGGGTGCTGGATGAGCGTGTCGACGCTGCCGAGGCTCACCGCCGGCGTGATCAGCCGGACGGCGCCGATCAGCGCGTGCGGATCACCCGCCACCTCGAACGCGACGAGCGGGCCGCCGAGCTTCGGGTAGTGCACGGCGGTCACCGCTTCGTGCTGCGCAAGGCGTTCGGTGAGCACGGCGGCGGTCTCGCTGGCCGCTGTCACACGCAGCGGGAGCGTGGAAAGCCCGCGCAGCAACAGGTATCCGGCCAGCGGGTGCAGCACGGCGCCCGTGGCAAAGCGGATTCCCCGCAGCCGCGCGGCCTCCTCCGCGTCACACGCGACGACGCCACCCATCACGTCACCGTGGCCACCGAGGAACTTCGTGGCGCTGTGGAGCACGAGGCGCGCGCCGTGGCGGCCGGGGCGTTGCAGGACGGGCGTGGCGAAGGTGTTGTCGACGAGCACGGGCACGTCGCCGCACGCGTCGACCAGGGCTTTGACGTCGAGCTCGGTGAGCGTCGGGTTGGCGGGTGTCTCGACGAAGACCAGGCCGGTGTCCGGCCTGAGCGCCGCGGCCACCTCACCGGGCACCGCCCACGTGACCTCGGTGCCGAGCAGCCCGGACGTCAACAGGTGATCGGTCGACCCGTACAGCGGCCGGACACCGACGACGTGCCGCTTTCCTTGCGACGCGGCGGAAAGCAGGCACGCGGACACCGCCGCCATCCCGCTCGCGAACGCCACCGCGTGGTCGAACCCCTCCAGCTCGGCCAGCGCGCGCTCGAACCGCTCGACGGTCGGGTTGCTGACGCGGCCGTAGATGCCGGAGACCTCGCCGCCGGTCGAGAACTCGTCGATCCGCAGTGCCTCGGCCGCGCTGTCGCGAGACGGGTACGTCGTCGAAAAATCCAGGGGTACGGCGTGCAGTCCCAGGTCGGTCAGGTCGTCGCGGCCGGCGTGGACGGCTCGGGTGCGCAGCGCGTTCGTCATGGCGTTGAGCGTCGGCCATCGTGCGGTTTTGCCGCAACAGTTTCGGATATCATTCGCGGATGAGCGATTCCGTCGAACTGAGCACGGTGGACCTCGAGATTCTGCGCGTGCTGCAGAACGATGCCCGGACGTCGAACAAGGACCTCGCGGCCGCCGTCGGCGTCGCGCCGTCCACCTGCCTCGACCGCGTGGCCCGCCTCCGCTCGACGGGCGTGATCACGGGCCAGCACGCCTCCGTCGACGCCGCCAAACTCGGGCGGCCGCTGGAGGCGTTCCTGTTCGTGCAGGTCCGGCCCCACCGGCGCGAGCTGGTGGACCCGTTCGTGTCCGACCTGCTCGCTCTGCCCGAGGTGCGCGCCGTCTACCACCTCACCGGCCCGGACGACTTCCTAGCCCACGTGGCCACCAGCTCGGCCGCCGAACTCCAGCGGCTGGTGCTGGACGAGCTCACGGCCCGCGACGAGGTCGCACGCGTGCACACGAACCTGGTGTTCCAGCACTGGAGCGGTGGGCCGCTGCTGCCGCCTACCCCGTCCGCACCTTGACGGGGTGCCGCGGGTCGGTGGGGCACAGGAAAATGTTCAACGCGCCCTGCTCGCCGAACTCCCAGCCGGCTTCCTCGTCGTCACTCCGCTCGCACCCGCAGGGCATCTCGTCCTCCTGCGTCGCCAGGGCGATCGCCTGACGCAGGCGCGCGCCGCACTCGCGGCAGCTCAGGTCGTCCGGATCCCCGGCGTACCAAGCCGTCCAGCCGCCGACTTTCGAGAACTGGCCGAGCTCGTACTCGACGTCATCGCGGCTCGTCGGCAATCCCAGCTCCGCGCGGCGGTCCTGGGAGAACTCCTCGACGTAGGGGAATTCCGGGAGGCGGCACGGGTGCAGGACGCGTGGCTGGGGCAGGAACATGTCGTCCGCCTCTTCGGGTGGCTCCGGCGCTTCGGCGACTTCGCCGACGGTGCTCGAGTCTCGCCAGGGCAGACGCACGGCGGGGCCGTAGTGGTGCTTGCTTTCGTGCAGAGTCGGGCACAGCAGGACCTGCGCGAGATCCGCGCTGCCGGGGAACGGAAGCTCCGGGAAGTCGCGGCGGTAGAACTGGGCGGCGCCGACCATCGCCGGCGCCGGCTCGTCGTCCGGGTGGCCGGCCGTCCAACCATCGTCGGACGCCTCGGGCCGCGGCGGCCAGGTCACGGGACACGTCGGCCACGGCTCATTCGCGGGCCACAGCAGCGGACCGCCGAGGTGGCTCTCGCTCGCGGCGGGTTCGCCTTGCCCGGGGTGGAGTCGCATCGCGGTGCGAGCGTGCTCGATCAGAGCACTGAACTCGGCGGGGAGGTTCACCGCGCGAGGGTATCGCTTGGCACCGACAACTCCGGAGATCAGCGCGAATACCGACCGCGACGATTCCTTTCGATCGGGAATCGGTCAAAATCCGGTCCTCGATTCCGGTAACGGACAACGCGGCCGGCCCGACGTCCGGACCACAAAGGATTAGCCGGTCGAGGGATGGAGGTAGCGCCATGACGAGCACGACCGGACCGGCCGCACAGAATTCCCAGGACTACTGGGGCCCGCCGACGCAACCGATGCGACTGCCGCGCCAGCCGGGGCAGATCAGCACGGTGATGTTGCTGCTCGCGGCGTTGTGCGGGGCAGCCGTGATCGGGGCGATCTGGCTGGGGATCGCACTGGCGGCGTGAGGGGATTCCGGTTAGTGAATTGCCGGAATGCGCGGGTGGGTGATGAAGGAGAACGCCGGGATCGCCTCAGTTGTCCACAGGCTTGCCGAGTTGTGGACAACTGACGCGATCCGGCGCTGAGTCACCGATTCTGTCGGAGTGGGCCGATAGAATGGACATGGGCACGCCCCCTTTGGGAGGGCGGGGGAATTTCTGCCGGGCCGTGACGGTCAACGGCTCTGGCTGTCCGCCCGTGCACCCGCTACTCCCCGAAGTTCGACTCCACCAGACCAGTCACCTTGGCGAGCGCGTCCGAAGCCTCGGGCCCCCGGGCGCGCACCACGATGTGGTCGTCCTGGCGGGCGCCGAGGGACATGAGGGCCAGGACGCTGTGGGCGTCGGCTTCCTGGTCGCCCAGGCGGATCGTCACCTCGGCTTCCACGGAGGCCAGGCTGCGCACCAGGACGGCGGCGGGCCGGGCGTGGAGGCCGACCTCGTTCGTCAGCGTGAGTTCCTTCTCCTGGGCATCACCAGGAGAGTCCACCGCGGCGAGGTCCGGGGCCAGGCCGGCGCCGGCAGCGGCCGAAGCCACTGCCTTGCGGTCCGCCCCGCCCTGAGCAGCGACGGCGGCCGCGATGGCGCCCTCCACCAGAGGGCCGTCGGCGACCACGGCGGCAAGGCCGCCGGAAAGCGACTCCACCGCGAGTTCCGCCGTCATCTGCGCGCTGCCCAGGTCGTATAGCAGCACCACGCCGTCGCCGGAGTCGGCGCGTTGGACGGCGGCCACGACTTCGTCGTAGTCGGTGCCGATGCCGCCGCCGTCGGGGAGGCCGCCGGCGGGGATGATGCGGACGTCGGGGGCCATTTGGGCGGCCAGGTCGGCCAGGCCTTCGGCCAGTTTGGCGCTGTGCGAGACGAGCACGATCCCCACGGTCACCGGGCGGCCTCCGCGAACGCGCGCAGCAGCAGGGCCGTGGAGCGGGCCCCGGGGTCCATATGACCGACGGCGCGTTCGCCCAGATACGAAGCCCGGCCCTTACGGGGTATCAGGTCCACTGTGGACTCGGCGCCGCGGTCGGCCGCGTCGGCCGCCGCGGTCAGCACGTCCGCGATCGAAGCGTCCGCGGGGCAATCGGCGGCCGCGGAGACGGCCGGGATGAGCGCGTCGACCATCGTCGCGTCGCCGCCCACCGCTTTGCCACGCGCCTGCACACCGTCCAAAGCGGCCTGCAGAGCGGCCACCAGCAGCGGCACGTCGATCGAAGCCGCGTCGCCCAGTTTCGTCGACGCGCGCAGGAAAGCCGTGCCGTACAACGGTCCCGCCGCGCCGCCGACCTTCGAGATCAACGTGGTGGCCGCCAGTTTGGCGACGCCCGCCGGGGTGGCGGGCACCTCCGTCTCCAGGGCGGACACGATCGCGGTGAACCCACGGCTCATGTTCTCGCCGTGGTCGCCGTCGCCGATGGCGCGGTCGAGCTCCACCAGTTCGGAGCGGTGCTCGGCCACGACTTCGGCCGCGGCTCGCAGCGCGGCCGCGACTCCTTCGGAAGAACAACCCATCAGATCCCCCACCGCAGCGCGGGCGTCCACACAGGCGCGTCCCACAGCTCGGTCAGCTCGTCGTCCAGCTTCAGCAGCGTCAGGCTCATCCCCTGCATCTCGAGACTCGTGATGTACGGGCCGACCAGCCTGCGCTCGACCACGATCCCACGCTCGGCCAGCAGCCGCTCGGCGATGCCGTGCGCGAGGTAGAGCTCCAGCAACGGCGTGGCACCCATGGAGTTCGTGAACAGCAGCACCTTGTCGCCCGGCTCGTACGGCAGGTCCGACACGACCGCCTCGACCATCCGCGCCACCAGCGCGTCGGCGGGCTCGGCCGGGATGCGCTCGCGGCCCGGCTCGCCGTGAATGCCGATGCCGAACTCGATCTCATCCGGCCCCAGGTCGAAGCTCGGCTCGCCGACGTGCGGCACGGTCGGCGCGCTCAACGCCACCCCGATCGACCGCACCTGCCCGACGACCTTGCGCGCCAGCGCCTCCACGGCGTCGAGCGAGTCGCCCCGCTCCGCGGCCGCGCCCACGATCTTCTCCAGCAGCACGGTCCCGCCGACGCCACGGCGGCCGGCGGTGAACGTGGAGTCCTTCACCGCGACGTCGTCGTCGATCACGACGCTGCGCACATCGAGGTCCTCGGCCGCGGCCAGCTCGGCGGCGGTCTCGAAGTTCAGCACGTCACCGGTGTAGTTCTTCACGATCAGCAACGCACCGGACGGCCCGGTCGTCGCGGCGACCGCGGCCTGCACCGCGTCCGGCGTCGGGGACGTGAACACCGCGCCGGGCACCGCCGCGTCGAGCATGCCGCGCCCGACGAGCCCGCCGTGCATCGGTTCGTGGCCGGAGCCGCCGCCCGAGATGACGGCTACCTTGCTCGGCACCGGCGCGTCGGCCCGCACCACGACGGCCGGGTCCTCCTGGACGCGGACGATGTCGGCGTGGGCCACGGCGAGGCCTCTCAAGGACTCCGCGACCACTGTCGCCGGATCGTTGATGATCTTCTTCATGACAGGCCTCCGACACATCGGCGTGGTGGATGCCCCCAACCTAGCCGCCGACACCGGCCCGCCGCCAAGGTTCAGGCCCGCGGCAGGTTCCCCGCGACGCTTTTCGCCAGCGTCGTCGCCGTCGCACACGGGTCGCCGGTACCGGGCTTGAGGTCGTAGTCGGTGAACCCCACCTGGACGACTTCCACGTGGTCACCCTGCCACGGCCGGTGCTGCCACTCGACCTTGCAGTCCGTCCCGGCCGTGCCCTTTTTGGCGTACGCCTGGTTCGCGCCGCCGACGTCGGCCTTCAGCCAGCCGTCGCCCTCCAGCGGCGGGAGGGCCGGGAAAAACATCACCGCGATGTTCGGGCTGTTGCCCCATTGGCAGCTGTGCAGCCCGGTCGCCCCGCCCTTCGTGCCCTTCAGCACGGCGTCCACGGCGGACTGGTCGAGCACCGCGCACGCGTCGGCCGTGAGCACGGATCCCTTGACGTCCGGGTATTTCTGCGGGGAGTTGTGCAGCTTGTCCACGGCGGGAGCGAGCAAGGTTCGTCCCGCACGACACGGATCGCCACCCGGGTAATCGATCTCGAACGCGAGGCCGAGGCTCGGATCGCGCGAGGTGAGCGCGCTGACCTCACACGAACCGCCGGTGGTGTCGGGCACCTCGACCTGCGGCAGGCCGCCGACCTGGCCCGTGGTCTTGTCGGAGGCGAACAGCACGATCGCGCCGAGCTGCACGTCGACCGAGAGCTCCTTGCCGCCGGCGTCGCGCACTTTGGCGCTGCACTCATCGAACCGGACGCTCGACGCCGTGGGCTCACCCTCGGGCGTGCCCAGCGCGGAGAGCGACGTGTTGTCGAGGAACTGGCACGGCAGCACCTGGCGCAGCGCGCCCGCCGCGACCGCGGCATCGGTGATCGGCCCGCTGCCACCGTCCCCGCTCGCGGCGGGGACGGTGGTGCGGGGGAAATTCTCCTTGCCCAGCTGCGGACCACCACAGGCGGCCAGGAGGAGGACACTGGCCACCACCAGGGGAAACAGCCGGCCGAGTTTGAGATCGCGCGCCACGCGGAGCACGGTAGCGGCAGCCGGCCCCGGCTGTCCGGACAACCCGCCTATCCGGCTGCCGGCGGTTCGGTGGTCTCGTCCTCGTCGGGCTGCCCGGTCTGGTCCGGCACGACGATCGGCCGCAGCCGCGCCCACAGAATGAACAGCGCCGTGAAAATCAGCAGGGCGATACCGGCCCACAGGTTGATGTTCACCCCGGACGACTTCACGCGGTCGGCCTCGGTGTCGAACGCCGCGCCCATCACCGTCAGGATGATGCCGTACACGCCGGTCAGCAGGGCGATGATCAGGCGGATGTCGAACGCTCCGGCCTTGTGCGCCCGCGGTGTGGATTCCGTTGCCATGGCGGTCGTCCTCCTAGAAGGCGAAGTTCAGGACGAGGGTGATGACGGCGGCGATGCCGGCCAGCAGCACCGGCTTTCGGTACCAGCCCGCGTCTTCGCCCGTGGTCTCGTGCTTGAGCGAATTGCGTGGCGTGAGCGAGTAGACCAGGCCCACCAGCTCCGATTCCGGCTTGGGCGGCGTCAAGTACGTGACACCCACGCTCACCACGATGTCGACGACGAACGCCGCGATCGCGGCCACGAAGCTGGCGCCCTGCCCCGGCAGGGAAATGACGTCGGTCTTGTCGAGCACGAACACCACGATCGCCGCCGCCGTGCCGACCACCAGGCCCGACCAGCCGGCCGCCTTGCTCATCCGCTTCCAGAACATGCCGAGGATGAACGTGGCGAACAGCGGCGCGTTGAAGAACGAGAACAGCGTCTGCAGGTAGTCCATCAGGTTCGCGTACGTCGACGCGATGAACGCCGTGCCGACCGCCAGGACCGTCGCGACCATGGTCACCACGCGGCCGGTGTTCAGGTAGTACTTGTCCGGCCGGTTCTTCACCATGTAGGTCTGGAAGATGTCGTAGGTGAACACGGTGTTGAACGAGCTGAGGTTCGCCGCCATGCCGGCCATGAACGACGCGAGCAGGCCCGCGATCGCGACGCCGAGGATGCCGTTCGGCAGCACGTCGCGCATCAGCAGCAGCAGCGCGTCGTTGAAGGTGGCGCCGCTGGGCGCGGGCTTGCCGTCGAGCAGGGCCTGCTTGTTCGCGCCCTGCAGCTCGGTCACGGTCACCGCGGCGACCATGCCCGGGATGATCACCACGAACGGGATGAACATCTTCGGGAACGAGCCGATGATCGGCGTACGCCGCGCGGCCGACATGCTCTTCGACGCCATCGCGCGCTGGACCTCGACGAAGTTCGTGGTCCAGTAACCGAACGAGAGCACGAACCCGAGGCCGAACACGAGACCCAGCACCGACAGGAAGTTACTGCCGAAACCGGTCAGCTGGTTGCCGGGCCACGAGTGCGTCTGCGCGGCGCCGCCCGGGCTGTTGGTCACCTTCTCGATGAGGCCGTTCCAGCCGCCGACCTTGTACAGGCCGACGATCGTGAGCGGAATCAGCGCCGCGAGGATGACGAAGAACTGCAGCACCTCGTTGTAGATGGCCGCCGAAAGGCCACCGAGCGCGGTGTAGGTGAGCACGATGACGGCCGCGATGATGATCGAGACCCAGATCGGCCAGCCCAGCAGCAGGTTCACGACGCTGGCCAGCAGGTACAGGTTGGCGCCCGCGATGAGGATCTGCGCGAGCGCGAAGCTGCTGCCGTTGACCCAGTGGGCGGCGGGGCCGAAGCGCCGGAGCATGAACTCGGGAACGCTGCGCACCTTGGAGCCGTAGTAGAACGGCATCATCACGACGCCGAGGAACAGCATCGCGGGGATCGCGCCGATCCAGAAGTAGTGCGCCGTCGGCAGGCCGTACTCGGCGCCGTTGGCGGACATGCCCATGACCTCGATCGCGCCGAGGTTGGCCGAGATGAACGCCAGGCCGGTCACCCACGCCGGGAGCGAGCGCCCGGAGAGGAAGAAGTCGAGACTGCTCGACACCTGCTTGCGGGCGAGATAGCCGATGCCCAGCACCAGCACGAAATAGAACGCCAGCTCGATGTAGTCGATCGCACTCGCGTCGAGCCGCAGGTTCGCGTCGGCAAGGACCTCCACGCGAGCCACCTCCGAATTCAACAATTTCCCACAGGAAACACCAGCGTCCTGTCAGATCCGGACAGTACTGCATGGATTCCGAAGCGGCACCCCGACACGGGCGATCTCGGAAAACGCCTTCTCGCCACGGCGATGAGCTGGGGAAACGCGGGCGTTCGAGGAGTGTGATCTTGACGGCTCGGGTACCGATGACCGGAACCTCACGAACGCGCAGATGCGCTCACAAGGCACCACATCGTCCACTCAGGACGGTCGTCGGGGGTTGCGCCGGCGGCTCAGAACAGCCGGAACTCGTCCGATTCGATGCCGCGCAGGGCGTCGTAGTCGAGGGTCAGGCAGCGGATGCCGCGGTCTTCCGCGAGGGTGCGGGCCTGGGGCTTGATGATCTGCGCGGCGAAGACGCCCTGGACGGGGGCCAGGAGCGGGTCGCGGTTGAGGAGTTCGAGGTAGCGCGTGAGCTGCTCGACGCCGTCGATCTCGCCGCGGCGTTTGATCTCCACGGCGACCGACTTGCCGTCCGCGTCGCGGGCCATGATGTCGACCGGGCCGATCGCGGTGGGGAACTCGCGGCGCACGAGGGTGTAGCCGTCGCCGAGGGTCTTGATGTGCTCGGCGAGCAGTTCCTGCAGGTGCGCTTCCACGCCGTCCTTCTGTAGGCCCGGTTCGGCGCCCAGCTCTTGCTCGTGGTCGTGGTAGATCTCGTCGAGCGAGATCACGAGCTTCTCGCCCTGCTTGTTCTCGACGATCCACAGCTTGCCGTCCTCGATGAGCCAGCAGGGCGGGCTCATCCAGTTCAGGGGCTTGTACGCGCGGTCGTCCGAGTGCACGGACACCGAACCGTCCGACTTGACGAGGAGCAGGCGCGTGGCCATCGGCAGGTGGGCGGTGAGGCGGCCGGCGTAGTCGACCTGGCAGCGAGCGATCACGAGACGCACCCGCCGAGGGTAGGACAGGCTCGGCGATACTGGGCGAGTGGACCCCATTCAGCGTGTCGCGACCCGCGAGGTGTATCGGAACAACTGGATGACGGTGCGAGAGGACGCCATTCGCCGTACCGACGGCAGCGAAGGCATCTACGGGGTGGTCGACAAACCGACCTACGCCCTGATCATCCCGATGGACGGCGACCGCGTGCTCCTGGTCGACCAGTTCCGCTATCCCGTCGGCGAGCGTCGCTGGGAGTTCTGCCAGGGCACGGCCCCCGACCTCGCCGAGACGCCGCCCGCCGAGCTCGCGCGCCGCGAGCTGCGCGAGGAAACGGGCCTGCGGGCCGGAACCGTCACGGAGATCGGGCTGCTGGAAGTCGCGCCCGGCATGTCGAGCCAGCGCGGCCACGTCTACCTCGCCACCGAACTGACCGAGGGCGAGCCGGAACGCGAGCTCGAGGAACAGGACATGACCACGGCGTGGTTCACCCGCTCGGAGGTCGAGAAGATGATCTCGGCGGGCGGCATCACCGACGCGCAGTCGATCGCCGCGTACACGCTCCTGCTGCTGCGGGAGCGTCGTTGAATGCGGCTGAGACTTCTCAGTCTGGCCACTCCGCCTTGCGCTTCTCGAGGAATGCCGCCATGCCTTCCCGCGCGCCCGGCAGCTGCGACGCCGAGGCCATGACCTCCAACGCGATGGCGTAGGCGTCGGCTTCCGGGCGGTCGAGCTGGGCGTACAGCGTCTGCTTGCCCATGGCCTTGCTCGCGCGGCTGCCGCGCGTGGCCCGCGCGAGCAGGGCGGCGACGGCGTCGTCCAGCTCGTCGTCCGGGACGACGGAGTTGACCAGGCCCCAGTCGAGCGCGGTGGCGGCGTCGACGACGTCGCCGGTCAGAGCCAGCTCCATCAGGCGTTTGCGGCCGATCGAGCGCGCCACCGGGACGGCCGGGGTGTGGCAGAACCAGCCGCCTTTGCCACCGGGCAGGGCGAAACCCGCGGAAGACGCGGCGACGGCGAGGTCGCACGAGGCCACGAGCTGGCAGCCCGCCGCGGTCGCCAGGCCGTGCACGCGCGCGACCACGATCTGCGGCAGCGACTGCATGGTGCGCATCAGCTCGGTGCACAACGTCAGCAGCTCGCGCACGCCCATGAGGTCGCGCGCGGCGACGTCGCCGAAGTCGTGGCCCGCGGAGAAGACCGGGCCGGCGCCGGCGAGGACGATGCCCGTCGCGCCGGTGGTGCCGGCTTCGCGGAACGCCGCGAGCAGCTCGGTCAGGTGGTCGGCGGACAGTGAGTTGCGCCGCGCGGCGCGGTTCATCGTGATGGTGATCGTGTCGCCGTCGCGCTTCACGAGGATGTGCTCGTACTCGGCCATACCCCGACCGTAACGCCGCCGGGCGCGGAACGGAACGTGCGCCGGTACGAATCGGGCCCGACGCCGACCTCCGCGCGCAGCCGACGGCGCAAGTTCGCGGCCGTGCCCAGCCCCGACCGCTGCGCGACGCGCTCCACCGGCAGCTCGGTGGTCTCCAGCAGGCGTTGCGCCAGGCGCACCCGTTGCACGCGCAGCCACCGCCCCGGCGTGACGCCCGTGGCCGCGGCGAACTCGCGGTGGAACGTCCGCTCGCTCATCCCGGCGTGGCCGCACAGGTCCGCCACGCCGATCTCCTCGGCCAGCCGCGCCAGCGCCCAGTCCATAGTGGACGACAGACCCGGCCGGGCAGGCGCCGCGGGCAACGGGTTCTCGACGTACTGGCGCTGGCCGCCCTCGCGTGCGGGCGGCATCACGAGACGCCGCGCGAGTTTCGCCGCGACGTGGGCGCCGTGGTCGCGGCGCACGAGGTGCAGGCAGAGGTCGAGACCGCCGACCACGCCCGCCGAGGTGAGCACGCCGTCGCACTCGGTGTAGAGGACGTCGCGCTGCAGCTCCGCTCTCGGCGCCGCGACGGCGAGTGCGTCGAGATCCCACCAGTGCGTGGTCGCGGGGCGGCCGTCGAGCAAGCCCGCTGCCGCGAGGGTGAACGCGCCGGAGCACAGGCCCGCCACCGTCGCGCCGGAACGGTGGACCCGGTGCAACGCGGCCGACGCGGCGGGCGGCACCGGGGCGTGCGGATCGTCGCGGCCGGGCGCGAGGACCAGGTCGCAGCCGTCGAGTCCGGTCAACCCGTGCGTCGACGTGACCTCTCCGAAGGGGGACAACGGGGTACGCCGCCGGCCCGCCCCGCACAGCCGCACGGTGAACGGGCCGATCCCGCTCTCGCTGCGGTCCTGCGCCCAGACCTCGGCGATCACCCCGAGGTCGAACGCGCGCGTATCCGGCAGGAGCAGCACCCCGATCGTCCGCATGGCAGGAAAGTACCGGATCGCGCGCCTTCTGCCACTCCCCTCGGTGCTCGCGGCCCGGCGAGACTCAGCGGTATGACCGCACTCATCCTCATCGACGTCCAGCGCGGGTTCTCCGACGAGCAGTTCTGGGGCCCGCGCAACAACCCCGGCGCGGAGGCCAACATCAAGGCCCTGCTCGACGCGTGGCAGCAGCGCCGCGCCCCTGTGGTCCTCGTGCACCACGACTCCGTGCACGCCGATTCGCCGCTGCGGCCCGGCCAGCCGGGTAACGACTTCCTGCCCGAGCTCGACGGCGCCCGCCCCGACCTGGTCTTCGGCAAGAAGGTGAACTCGGCCTTCCTCGGCGACGTCGACCTCGACGCGTGGCTCAAGACCCACGGCATCACGAGCTTCGTCCTCGCCGGGATCCAGACCAACTTCTGCTGCGAGACCACGGCCCGCATGGGCGGCAACCTCGGCTACGACGTGACCTTCGCGCTCGACGCGACCTTCACGTTCGACCTGCCCGCCCTCGACGGCACGACCGTGACGGCCGACGAGCTTTCCCGCGTCACCGCGGCGAACCTGCACAACCAGTTCGCGACGGTGCGGGCCACCGAGGAAATCCTGGGCTAGCGCCGGTCGATCACCGCCCGCAGGAACTCCTTCGTCCGCTCGTGCGAAGGAGCGGTGAACAGCTTCTCCGGCGGCGCCTCCTCCAGGACCCGGCCGTGGTCGAACATCATCACCCGGTCCGAAACGTCCTGGGCGAACTGCATCTCGTGCGTCACGCACAGGATGGTGATGTCCGTGGTGGTCGCGATGTCGCGCAGCACTCGCAGGACGTCGGCGACCAGCTCCGGGTCCAGCGCCGAGGTGACCTCGTCGAGCAGCAGCACGTCGGGCCGCATCGCCAGAGCCCGGGCGATCGCGACCCGCTGCTGCTGCCCGCCGGAGAGCCGCGTCGGATGCGCTTCGGCCTTGTCCTCGAGGCCGACCAGGCCGAGCAGCTCACGCGCCCGCTGCTCGGCCTCGGCCGCCGGCACCCCGAGCGAACGCACCGGCGCCTCGGTGATGTTGCGCAGCACGTTCATGTTGGGGAACAGGTTGAACTGCTGGAACACCATGCCGATGTGCCGCCGAATCAGCCGCAGGTGCTTCTCGTCCGCGGGCACCAGCCGGTCGCCGCGGCGAGTGTGGCTCAGGCACTCGCCGCCGACGTCTATCGTGCCGCCGTCCACCTTCTCCAACGTCATCAGCAGTCGCAAGATCGTCGTCTTGCCCGATCCGCTGGGACCGATCAGCGAGACGAACTCTCCCGGCGCCACCGTGAAGCCGAGGTTGTCGAGCACGACGTGGTCGCCGAACTTCTTGACCACACCGGAAAACCGGATCATCGCGGTGTCAGGTTCGTTCGGCACGGCGTTCCAATCGTCGGGCCAGCAATGACGAGGGCAGGCTGACCAGCAGGAACAGCACCCCGGCCAGGGTGTAGGGCTCGACGACGCGGAAGGTCTCCGCACCGACCTCCTTGGCGCGGTTGAGCACGTCCAGCACGCCGATCGCCAGCAGCAGCGGCGTTTCCTTGAACATCGAGATCGTGTAGTTGCCCAGCGCCGGCACCACCCGCGGGATCGCTTGGGGCAGCACCACCGCCGTCCACACCCGCGGTCGTGGCAGGTTCAGCGCCACCGCCGCCTCCCACTGTCCTTTCGGGACGGCTTCGATCCCGGCCCGGTAGACCTCGGCGGTGTAGGTCGCGTAGTGCACGCCGAGCGCCACGACACCGGTGACGAACGCCGACATCGTGATCCCCGTCAACGGCGGAACGAGCCAATACAGTACGAAGACCTGGATCAGCAGCGGCGTGCTGCGGATGAACTCGATGAAGAACAACACCAGCCGCGAAAGCACCGGGATCCCGGCCCGGCGCAGCAAGGCCAGCATCAAGCCGAGCGCGTACGCGACGGCCGAACCGAGCAACGTGAGCTCGACCGTGACCAGCAATCCCTTCAGCAGCAACGGGAGCGCGTCGGCGGCGGCCTGCCAGTCCCAGTTCATCCGGTGCCTCCGCCCCCCACCGAGAGCACCCGGGCCGTGCTCGCCACCGGTGCGCGGCCGAGCCGGCGCGCCGCCCACCGCTCCAGCGCCCGCATCCCGGTCGTGATCAGGATGGCGAGCAGGAGGTAGAGCACCAGCTCGGTGCCGTAGATCCAGCCGATGTCCGCGCCGAACACCGGCCGCAACAGCTCACCACGTTCGGTGATCTCGCCCGCGGAGATGAACGACAGCAGCGCGGTGCTCTTCAGCAGCTGGATGAACAGGTTGTTGAAGGGCGGCAGCATCTCGGCGAACGCCTGCGGCAGGAGCACCCGCACCATCCGCTGCACCGGTGAGAAGTTGAGCGCGACAGCCCCTTCGTACTGCGCCTTCGGCACCGACCGCACGGCGCCGCGCACGACCTCGGCGCCGTACGCCCCGTGGTTCAGGCCAAGGACCAGGATGCCGGCGAACAACGGCACCAGCTGGAGCCCGACGAGCACCGGAAGCACGAAATACAGCCAGAACAGCTGAACGACCTCGGACGTTCCACGGAAAACCTCGACGTACACCCGCGCGACCGCCCGGACGGGCCACCTCGGTGAGAGCAGGGCGAGTCCGGCGATCAGCGAGACGACGATGGTGACGACGATCCCGCCGACCGCGGCCTCGACCGTGGTGCCCAGCCCGGCGAGGATGGACGAGATGATGTGCGGCACGTTCGACACGGCGCGCCGCCCGTCACGCGGCGCAGAGCTTCTCGGTCGTCACGTCCGGCTTCGGCAGGTTCGCCTGCGTGAAGCCGAAGGGCGCGACGATCCTCGTCCACTCCCCACTGTCGTGCAGCTTCTTCAGCTCGGTGTTGAACGCGTCGAGCAGCGGCTTGTCGGCCGTGCGGAAGACGAACCCGCCCGCCGAGATCACCGGCACGCCGTTTTCGACCGGGTCGAACCCCGGGGTCACCTCGGCGGCCGCGCCGGGGTTCTTCTTCAGCACGTCCTTCAGCGAGATGTCGGTGAGCGCCGCGGCGTAGACGCGGCCGTCGGTGACGGCGCGCAGCATGTTGTCCTGGGAGTCCAGCGTCTGGATCTGGTCCTCGGACACACCGGCGCTGGTCGCGTAACCCTTCTCGACCGCCGCGGACAGCACCGCGACCTTGACCTTCTTCGCCGCGATGTCCTGGAACGTCAGCACCTGCTGCGGGTTGCCCTTCGGCACGAGCAGCGCGGTCAGCGCCGAGTAGTCCGGGATGGAGAACGCGGCCTGCCCGCAGCGTGCCGCCGTGATGTTCATGCCGGCCGCCACCACGTCGTACTGCTTCGCGTTGAGCGCCGGGATCAACTGGTCGAAGGAGACCGCGCTCGCCTCGACGTTGTCGATCCCCAAGTTCCGGAATACGACTCGCGCTACTTCAGGGGCCTCGCCCGTGACTTTTCCGCTTTGATCGGTGAATCCGTAGGGGGATTCGTTCGCGATTCCGATTTTGATCTTCTTCGCGGACTGAGCCGCCTGCAACGCGTCACCGGACGACGTCGACGTACATGCGGAAAGAAACACCGGACCACCCAGTACGGCTGCTCCCACCAGCGCGGATCTCCGGAACAACTGCCGTCGCGACCATTCGTCGTGCTTCATCACAGCACCTCGTTTCGATCACATTTCCGTGCGTCGAACGTAGGTGTCGACCGGGTACGAGGCACGCCGAGCACAGCCGATAGGCGCCAGCCGTTACCGTAAATTGACCGGCCGGAACAATCCGTGTTCGAAAGCTTTCAGTCCGTGGCCCGTTTGTCCTGGTTCGCGGGACGCACGATCGGCACGCCGCGGTCCAGGTCGATCATCCCCAGCGGCGGCGCGCCTTGAGCGTCCTGGTCGAGGGTCATCTCCACGGAGTCGCGGTGCTCGAGTTCGTTGCGCTTGGTGCCGTAGAGGAACGAGGTGACCTCGTCGAGGTACGTCGAGGACAGTCGCCGCTTCAGCCGCGACGGCTTGCGGCCCGGCCGCACTTCCCAGGCGCCCACGATGACGAGCAACAGCGTCGCGGCGGGCAAGGCGATCGACATGATGACCTGCACGTGTCACCCAACGTGCGACGGGCGGGCCGCGTTCCGCGCGATCAGGTCGGCGAGCTGGGCGGCATCGCGGACGGCGACCAGTTCCGGCAGCATCGGGTGCCACGCGGGCCGGGGCCGGTACTCCTGGTCCTTGACCCACTCCCACCAGGTCGGGCGGAAGTCGATCGTCCCGAGGCCGTCGCCGAGGTCGTGTACCCGGGGCGCCCGGAGCGCCGCGAGCGGCACCCAGCGGAACTCCGAGCCCGACCCGCCCTGGGCGACGAACACCAGCCGGCGGTCGGTGACGAAGTAGGTCGTGATGGCGAGCAGCGCGCGGCGTTCCTTCGGGCGCTCGACCGCGAACCCGACGACGAGCACGAGCACGATGATCCACGCGTAGAAGGCCGCGCTCAGCACGTCGAACCAAGCGATCACGAAGCTGCCGCCGAACACGAGGATCGCGAGCACCACCCACCAGTAGTAGTCGCGGAACCGCCGGTGGTAGCGCTGCGGGCGGCCGGACCACAGCACGGTCTCGCCCTCTTCGATCGGAAACATCGCGCCCTCCCATTCCTGAACTGAGCACGCTGCCCGGTTCGACGGGGTTGCCCCGCGCGGCGAACTCACCTGGCGATCGACGTCCGCGAGATGAGTTCGGCGACCTCGTGCGCGTCGCGGATTCCCATCAGCTCCGGCAGCTCCGGGTACCACACGGGCCGCGGCCGGTACCCCTGGTCCTTGACCCACTCCGACACGGTCGGCCGGAAGTCGATGATGCCGAGCCCACCCCCGATGTCACGTACCCGCGGCCGGCGCAGGTACGCCAAGGGAATCCAGCGGAACTCGGAGCCCTGCGGCCAGTACCGGGCGAACAGCAGCCGCTGGTCGGTCACGACGTACGTGGTCGCCCCGACGCGGCTCGCCCGCTCCCAGTGCCGCGCGATCGCGGAGCCGACGATGCTCGACACCGTCACGGCGATGACTGGGATACCGGCCTCCGGGGCGTCGTAGATGCCCGTCAGGACCAGGCCGGCCACGATGGCCACCAGGACCACCACGAACCAGTGGTAGTCGCGGTAACGCCAGTAGTACCGCTGCGGCCGCCCCGTCCACAACACCGTCTCGTCCGGCTCGATTGGATACATCGCGCCTCCCCGGTAGTGAGTACGCCGTCCGGTTCGCCGGGGTTGCCCAGCATGGCGAACTTCCCGTGCCTACCCGGCGACCGAGGCGTGCGCTGCGTTGCGGTCGATGAGCTCGGCGACCTTCCGCGCGTCGGGGATGGCGATCAGTTCCGGATCGATCGGGGCCAGGCTGGGGAATCGCCACGGCTCCCGCCGGCGCATCCACCGCGTCACCGACCGGTCGAAGTCGACGGTGCCGACCCCGTCGCCCAGCTCGTGCACCCGCGGCGAGCCGAGCAGACGGATCGGGACCCAGCGGAAATCGTTGCCGTGCGGCCAGTGCACCACGAGGATCAGCCGCCGGTCGGTCACGATGTACGAGGTCGCGGCGAACCGCTTGGACCGCGCCGAGCCGGCGTTCGCCGCGAAGCTGACCGCCGGGGCGATCGAGAAGTACCAGCTGATCCACAGTTCATGGTCCGGGTAAAACGCGACCAGCAGACCCAAGCCCGGTACCAGAACCACGACCGGCAGCCACAGCAACAAGTCACGGAAGCGCCGGTGGCGGCGCTGCGGCCCGCCGGTCCACAACACCGTTTCGCCTTCTTCGATCGGATTCATCGCACCCTCCCTCTCCCGGGATGAGCACGTCGTCCGGTTCGCCGGGGTTGCCCCGCGCGGCGAAGTGCTGTGACCGAAATCCGCGAGACCCCGCGGTGAGCGGCGATTACCGTGGAACAACGTGACTTGGAGTGGGTACGGCAGTTATCTCGTCATCGTGGTCCTCATCGTCCTGGCGCCGGGACCGGACACGATGGTGATGCTGAAGAACGCGCTGTCGGGCGGCGCCCGCGGCGGGCTGCTCGCGACGGCCGGCATCTTCGCCGGCAACGCGTTGCAGGGCACGGCCGCGGCGCTCGGGCTCGGCGTGGTCATCGCCCGGTCCCAGCCGGTGTTCATCACGCTCAAGTGGCTCGGCGCGGGGTACCTCGTGTTCCTCGGGTTCCAGGCCCTGCGCGGCGCGTGGCGCGGTAACTACGCGGAAGTCGAGGAGATCCAGCGCAAGCGCACGAGCGGCTTCCGCCGCTGGCGCGAGGGGTTCCTGTCCAATGTGACGAACCCGAAGGTCCTCGTGCTGTACCTGTCGGTGCTGCCGCAGTTCCTCGACCCCGTGCGCACCACCACGTGGGACGCGCTCGTGCTCGCCTACACCGTGGCGGTGCTGGGCACGGTGTGGCTGCTGGTGCTGCTGTTCTTCGTGCACCGCGTGCGCGCGTGGCTCAAGCAGCGCAAGGTGCGCCGCGCGCTCGACGGCGTGACCGGCACCGCGCTCGTCGGCTTCGGGGCGGCCCTGGCCTTGGAGTCCTGACCCGGGTTAACGTTCGCCGCATGACGTGGGGTGTGTACGGCGGGTTCCTCGCCATGATGGTGGTGCTCGCCGTGGCGCCCGGTCCCGACAGCATGGTCGTCCTGAAGAACGCGCTGTCGGGCGGTGCCCGCGGTGGCGCGTGGGCGTGCGCCGGGATCGCCGTGGCCAACTTCCTGCAGGGCACCCTCGCCGCGCTCGGCCTCGGGGCCGTGATCACGAACTCGCGCCCGATCTTCGAAACCGTGAAGTGGCTCGGTGTCGCCTACCTCTGCTACCTCGGTTTCCAGGCGCTGCGCGGCGCCTGGCGCGGTGACTACCAGTCGCTCGCCGAGGCGAAACGCGCCCGCCAGAGCGCGTTCCGCCGCTGGCGCGAGGGGTTCCTCTCCAACGTGACCAACCCGAAGGTGCTGGTCCTTTACCTCTCGGTGCTGCCGCAGTTCCTCACGCCCGGCGTCACCACCACCGGCGACGCCCTGCTGCTCGCCTACACCGTCGCCGCCGTGGGTGCGGTCTGGCAGATCCTGCTGCTCCTGCTCGTGCACCGCGTGCGCGGCTGGCTCGAGCGCCGCCGCGTGCGCCGCACCCTCGACGGCGTGACCGGCACTGTCCTCATCGGCTTCGGCGTGGGGCTGGCCCTGGAGGCCTAGCCGTTGGTCTGCGGCCGGTAGGGGCGCGTGCGTTTGTGGGTGATGTCCGCGTCGCGCAGCGTGTCGCGCCAGAGGTGGGACTTGTAGCAGGACCCGTTGCGTTCCTAAGGGATGTCAAGTCGCTTGGTGGGGTTTAGCGTGGGTGCTGGACGGGCCGGTCGATGGAGCGCTTGGCGACTTCTTGTTTCGCTGGCCCGTCCCCACTCCGGTTGTCCTGTGTGATCGGCGAATGTCTTCCGGA
>NZ_JBFBAE010000042.1:0-77006 GCF_040689465.1 Amycolatopsis sp. NPDC051373
GTACTGCAACCGAAGGGTTGTGGGAGAGTAGGACGCCGCCGAACTTACTTAGAGTAGGCCCCGGTCGAGAATCTTCACGGTTCTCCCGGGGCCTGCCTCTATTTCCCGACCTTTTCGACCGCAGCCGGCCCGTCTGACCCGGACAGGTGATCACCCCGGGATAGACAAACGTCGGCTTGTTTGAGACCAGTTACTCGATCACCGGGAAGCTACGCCCTTCACCGGCGACTCCACGGTTCTCAAGCATTGCACCGCTGCCAGCCGGGTCCTCGACTCAGCTCCACCGGTAGCGAGTCTGCGACGACTCGCTACCGGTTGTGAAGGCGAAAGCCTTGTCGGGCTGGACCCGGTAGAGCTGGACGTTCCCGGTCCTGATGGCGTCGCCCAGTTGGTACCACGTTCCGTCCTCGCGGCTGAGCTGCCAGCCGTAGGCCTGCTCGAACGCCGTCGCCGCGGTATCCCTGGTGGCCTGGTCGGTGACCAGGCTCGCGGTGCCTTCGATGACGTAGTCCATGCCGGTCAGGGTGCCGGTTCCGGTGCTCAGCGTGCAGGCCTGGTTGGAGCTGAGATTCTTGGCCTTCTGCTCGTTGTCACCTGTGGTGAACCACATCGCGCCGAGCGCCCAGATCGCCAGCAGCGGTGTCACGTGGGGGCGGCCGTCGCGACGCACCGTGCACAGGTGGAATTTCTGGATGTGACGCAGCGCCCACTCCGTGGCCTCCCACGGCGTCGGGCTGGCGCCCGGCGAGGAGAACGGGCCGAGGCTGGTCTGTGGGGCGCTCGAGTTGTCAGCCGTAGGAGTGGACATCAGTTTCCCCTTCGTGCGGAAGCTCAACGGGTTCCGGACAGATGGTCGGCGAGGATCGCGGTGACCGACAGCGCGGTGTCGAAGTTCGGTACGAGCCGGGTTTTCGTGAGGGCGAAGGCGACTCCGCGAGCGGGGTCGGCGTAGGCGTAGCTGCCGCCTCCGCCCGGCCAGCCGAAGGCCGCGGAGTTCTCCTCGGCCGGGGCGCCGATGCGGCCGATCGGGAAGCCCAGGGCCATACGCGCCGGATTGCCGAAGACCTGGTCCGTGCCCTCGAACGCGAGCGCGGACAGTTCCGTCAAGCGCGCGGAATCCAGGAGCGTGCCTTGCAGGACGGCGTTGTACATCGCGGCGAGGCCGTGCGCGGTGGCCGTACCCACGGACGGGATGTCGGCGCGCAGGATTGTGCCGGTGTTTCCGAAATCGGCACTCGGCCGGCTTTCCCACGGGGCGAGGATCGGGGCGGCCGGCCAGCGCGAAGTCTGCTGCTCGAGGCGAGCGAAACCCGCCAGCTCCTCCTCCGGAGCGGCGAAGTAGAGCTGCCCCTCGATCCCGAGCGGCGCCGTGATCCACTCGCGTAGCAACTCGGACATGGACCGCCCGGTCGCACGGCGGGCCAGCTCGCCGACGAGGTAACCGAAGGTGTACGAGTGATAGCCCGTGGCGGTGCCCGCCGGCCAGCGCGGCTGGGCGGCGGCCAGCGACTCGCACACCCGGGACCAGTCCGGAAGCTCGCGCGGGGTGATCTCGCGCGGCATGGCCGGCAGTCCGACCGTGTGGGTCAGCACGTGCCGGAGTGTCGCGGTGGCCTTGCGGTGTGCGCCGAACTCGGGCCAGAGATCCGTGACCGGGCTGTCGTAGTCGAGGAAACCCCGCGCGACGAGCAGATGGGCGAGCGTGGCCGCCACGTTCTTGGCGGTGGAGAAGCTGAAGATCGGCGTGCCGGAGGTGAGCGGTCGCCCCGGCTCGGCCGTGCCCGCCACCGCGTCGACGACGAGCGCGCCGTCCTCGTAGACGGCGACTTGCAGACCGGTCTCCGCGCCGGTGTCGACCAAAGTGTCGAGCCGGCGTTGAACCCGGTCCTGGAGCTCACCCATCGCTGCGGCCCACCCGCCGGCGCAGCAGGTACGTGTCCATGATCCAGCCGTGCTCTGCGCGGGCCTCCGCTCGGACCGAACGGAGGCGGGCGGCCAACGCGGAGTCCAGGGGGCCCGACAGCAGGATCTCGTCCGGGGTGCCGACGTACGCGCCCCAGTAGATGTGCAGCCCCTGGTCGGTGAACTGGTCGAAGGTGGTGTGCGCGTCGAGCAGGACGAAGACGTCGTCGGCGTCCGCGGGCCAGCCCGTGGCGAGGCGCCGGCCGGTGGTGAGCTGGACGGCGCGGCCGATCTGGTTCATCGTCGTGCGATGGCGGGCGGCCAGGGCGGAGATGCTGCTCACGCCGGGGATCACCTCGTAGTCGAAAGCGATGTTGCCGCGCGCGAGCACCGCCTCGATGAGGGCGATGGTGCTGTCGTACAGCGACGGGTCGCCCCAGACGAGGAAGGCGCCGGTGTCGTCGGGGCCGAGGGAGTCGCGGATGAGACGCTCGTAGACGTCCGTGCGGAGCTCGTGCCAGTCGGCGACGGCGGCGCGGTAGTCGGGCGGCGTGCGGTCGCGGTCGGGGTCCGTGGCGGTGACCACGCGGTAGCCGGGCCGTGTGACGAAGCGCGACAGGATGTCCTGGCGCAGCCGTACGAGGTCGGCCTTCGCGGAGCCCTTGTCGAGGACGAAGAACACGTCGACGCGGTTGAGGCGGTCGATCGCCTGGACGGTGAGGTGTTCCGGGTCGCCGGCCCCGATCCCGATCGCGTACAGCTTCCGCATCACCGCAGTCTGCCGGGCCGGGTAACCGGTCCCACAGGCGGCCCACGTGGTGAACCCCTACCCCCAAGGGGTATAAAGAGATCAGGGACGCCACAGCACGAAGGAGCCGGTGATGACCGAAGCCACCTACACCGTCGAGGGTATGACCTGCGCGCACTGCGTCGGCGCGGTGCGCGAAGAGGTCGGGGAGATCACCGGTGTCCGGGAAGTCGACGTGGATCTCGCGTCGGGCGCGGTGAAGGTCGTCAGCGAGCAGCCGCTGGCCGTGGCCGCCGTCTCGGCGGCCGTGACCCAGGCCGGCTACCGGCTCGTCGCGTAGGCCGCCATGACCACGACGACACACGCTCCGCAGACGGTCGAGCTCGTCATCGGCGGGATGACGTGCGCTTCGTGCGCCGCGCGCGTGGAGCGCAAGCTGAACAAGGTCGACGGGGTCACGGCGAGCGTCAACTACGCCACCGAGAAGGCCCACGTCGAGTTCCCCGCCACGGTGTCGGTCGACGATCTGGTCGGTGTCGTCGAGGCCACCGGCTACACGGCGCAGCGCCCCGAACCCGAGAAGCCCGAACCCCCCGAGCCGGGCGATGAGACGCGCCCCCTGCGGGACCGGCTCGTTTACTCGGCGCTGCTGACGGTGCCGGTGATCCTGCTCGCGATGGTCCCCGCGCTGCAATTCGACAACTGGCAGTGGCTCTCGCTCACCCTGGCCGCGCCGGTCGTGGTGTGGGGCGCGTTCCCGTTCCACCGCGCCGCGTGGACCAACCTGCGCCACGGCGCCGCGACCATGGACACCCTGATCTCCCTCGGCGTCTCCGCCGCCACGCTCTGGTCGCTCTACGCCCTGTTCTTCGGCACCGCCGGCATGACCGGCATGCGCGACGCCTTCACCCTCACCGTGACCCCGGGGATGGGTACGAACAGCATTTACCTCGAGGTCGCCTCCGGCGTGACCACGTTCATCCTGGCCGGCCGTTACTTCGAAGCCCGCGCCAAGCGCCGCTCCGGCGCCGCGCTGCGCGCGTTGTTCGAACTCGGCGCGAAGGACGTCACCGTCCTGGCGAGCGGCACCGAACGCCGAGTCCCCGTGAGCGAACTCCGAGTGGGCGACAGCTTCGTCGTGCGGCCCGGGGAGAAGATCGCCACCGACGGCGTGGTCACCGAAGGCAGCTCCGCGGTCGACGTCAGCATGATCACCGGCGAATCCGTGCCCGTCGAAGTCACCACCGGCGACGCCGTGACCGGCGCGACCGTGAACGTCGGCGGCCGCCTCGTCGTGAAAGCCACCCGGATCGGCGACGACACGCGCCTCGCCCAGATGGCGCGGCTCGTCGAGGAGGCCCAGAACGGCAAGGCCGCTGTGCAGCGGCTGGCCGACCGCGTGTCCGGGATCTTCGTTCCGATCGTCCTCATGCTCACCCTGATCACGCTCGTCGCGTGGCTGGCCAGTGGCGGCGACGTCGCCGAGGCCTTCACGGCCGCGGTCGCCGTGCTGATCATCGCCTGCCCCTGCGCGCTCGGCCTCGCCACGCCCACGGCGCTGCTGGTCGGCACCGGCCGCGGAGCCCAGCTCGGCATCCTGATCAAGGGCCCCGAGGTGCTCGAGTCCACCCGCCGCGTCGACACCGTCGTGCTCGACAAAACCGGCACCGTCACCACCGGCCGCATGAGCCTCACCGGCGTCCACCCCGCCGACGGCATCACCGAAGCCGAGGTCCTGCGCTACGCCGGAGCCGTCGAAGACGCCTCCGAACACCCCATCGCCAAGGCCATCGTTGCCGGCGCCCGCGACCGCATCGGCGAACTGCCCGCGGTCCAGGAGTTCCGCTCGACCGAGGGCCTCGGCGTCACCGGGCTCGTCGACGGCACGGCCGTCCTCGCCGGCCGCGCCACCTTCCTGGCCGACTGGGGCATCCACGTCGACGGTGCCCTCGCCGACGCCAAGGCAGCGGCCGAGGAGCAGGGCGCCACCGCGGTGTTCGTGGCCTGGGACGGCGCGGCCAAGGCCGTGCTGGTCGTCGCCGACACGATCAAACCCACCTCGGCCCAAGCCGTCGCCGAACTCCGCGCTCTTGGCCTCGCGCCGGTCCTGCTGACCGGCGACAACGCGGGTGCCGCTCAGGCGATCGCCGAAGCCGCCGGCATCGACGAGGTCATCGCCGAGGTCCTACCCGAAGACAAGGTCGCGGTGGTCAAGCGGCTGCAGTCCGAGGGCCGCGTGGTCGCCATGGTCGGCGACGGCGTGAACGACGCCGCCGCCCTCGCCCAGGCCGACCTCGGCTTGTCCATGGGCACCGGCACCGACGCCGCCATCGAGGCCGGCGACCTCACCCTCGTCCGCGGTGACCTCCGCGCCGCCGTCGACGCCATTCGGCTCGCCCGGCGCACACTCGGCACGATCAAGGGCAACCTGTTCTGGGCCTTCGCCTACAACGTCGCGGCCCTGCCCCTGGCGGCGTTCGGCCTGCTCAACCCGATGATCGCCGGTGCCGCGATGGCCGTCTCGTCGGTGTTCGTGGTCTCGAACAGTCTCCGTCTGCGCGGCTTCCGCGCCGCACGCTGAACCACGTTGAACCGCGCTGAAAAAAAGAGGGGCGCCCCGTGAAAGCTCCCCGGAAGTTGGACTGGGTTTCCAGTTCCGTTCTTCCGGGGAGTAGCGGTGTGCAGGGCGGAGTTCGCCGTCGCAGCGGAAGCGTGCAGCGGCGGTGCGTGGAGGTGGGGCGCTGGTGGACAGGTCGACCAAGCGTTCGTTCCGTTCGAGTTCAAGCTTGAAGTGTGCGGCGGTCTCTGGTCGGTGAGTCCAAGCTCGATCTGGCTCGCGAGTTCGAGCTGGCCTCGCCGAAGCTGATCGAGACCTGGGTGCGTGTCTACCGCAACGAGGGTGAGGACGGGCTGCGTCCGAAATCGCGGGGCAGACGCCCGGCCCAGAGGCCGCGGCCGATGAGGCGGGTGAGCTGCAGCGGTTGCGGCGCGAGAACGAGCGGCTGCGAGCCGAGCTGAAAGCCGCGATCACGGACGTGTTCACCCGCAACCATGTCCGTTACGGGCATCGCCGTGTCCACCACGCGTTGGTCAAGGCCGGTTGGCGGATCGCGAGGAAAACCGTGCTGAGTCTGATGCGAGGGCTCGGGTTGGTCTGCCGAGCCATCAGGCGGCGAGACCATGTGTCGATCGAGGTGACCCAGGCCAGATCGCCTCGAACCTGCTGTTCCAGAAATTCACCGCCGACGCGCCGAACCAGAAGTGGGTCGCTGACGTGACCGAGTTCCGCGTCGGAGACGACAAGCTCACTTTCAGCTAGCCAGTCCAACAACAGCGGACCAGTCCAGCCGGGGCGCCCCTCTTTTTCATTGTCCGGACCTACGAGCGGACCAGCCGCGCGATCGCGTCGGAGGCCTCGCGGACCTTCAGGTCGGCTTCCTCACCCCCGGCCGCGGCGGCCTGCACGACGCAGGTTGCCAGGTGCTCGTCGAGCAGTTCCAGCGAGAACGACTGCAGCGCCTTCGTGGCCGCCGACACCTGCGTGAGGATGTCGATGCAGTACTTGTCCTCCTCGACCATGCGCTGCAGGCCTCGGATCTGTCCCTCGATGCGGCGCAGACGCTTCAGATAGGCATCCCGCTCGTTGCCGTACCCCGTCATCGCGCATCGTCCCCTTCGTTCGCACCTGTACGTCGTCCAGTATACCCACCCCACGTATCCGATACGGGGTATGCGTATTCACGCCCGGACGGCCACCGCGATGACGAGCCCGCCGACGTTCGTCGTGAAGTGGACCAGCACCGACGCCAGCACTCCCCGGCCGAAGTGCCGCCACGCGTGGAGGAAGACGCCCGCCGCCGCGGCCGCGACCATGGCGAGCACCTGCAGCAGCTGCGTCGGGATGCCGCCGAGCGCCGCGTGCACGGCCGCGTTGCGCCCGACGGCCAGCGCCGGCAGGAAGTGCCACAGCCCGAAGAACGCCGACGCCCCGAGGATCGGGCCCCACCGCCAGCGGTCGTCGCGCGCGCCGAGCAGCGCCGGCAGCACGCCGCGGAACGCGATCTCCTCGACGATCACCGTGCCGAACGTGATCCGCCCGAGCGTGAGCCACAGCAGTTGCGGCAGGTCGGGGTCGCCGACGCGCCCGTCGTCGTAGACGGTCCGCAACGCCGGCACCGCGGCCGCGATGCCGAAGACGACCAGGAACAACGCCGCCCCGATCAGCCCGGTGACGGCCGCCCGACCGAGCGTCGCGCGGCTGACGCCGAGGTCGGCCGGCGTGTACCCGGCACCGAACGCCAGCGCGAGCAGCACCGCCGCCGTCACGGCTCCGCAGACCGGGTACGCCCAGCCCGGCAAGACCCGGTTGGCGAGCGTGGTCGCCGTCGCCAGCACCACCACGCACACGACGACGAGCAGCAACCGCGTCGACGTCGTCCTCGGCCCGGTGATGGTCATGGCCCCAACTTAGGGGCGCGCGTGATCTCGGCGGGGCGCTCCACGCGGGGCCGGCGTGAAAAGCCGGGCCGGCGACCCCGTGTTCAGGCCGCTCGGCAGAAGTTGTAGGAGTGAGACAACCGCAGGTCAGCCGGTTGTGGTCGCCTCGGTGAGCGCCGGTTTGCGGCGCTGGACGGGTACGGCGGTGCTGGTGTCGTCGGGCCGCGGGTCCAGCGCGGCGGTCGCCGACGCCAGGAGCTCGCGGGTGCCGGTGAGCGCCGTTTTCAGGCGGTGGTGGATGGCTGTCAGCTCGGCGACGCGGTCGTCGGCCCGGGTGACGATGTCGTTGGCGTGCTCGGTCGCGCGGCGGACCCGGGTGTCGGCCTCCGTCTGCGCTTCCGCGGTCTGCGCGGCGAGTACCCGGTGGGTTTCCGTGCGCTGGTTCTCCAGGTCGCGCAGGGTCTCCGTGCGCTGGGCGGCCAGGTTGCGCAACGTCTCGGTGCGGTGGGCGTCGAGCTCGCGCAGCGTTTTCGTGCGTTGGATGTCCAGTTCGGTGATCGTCGCGGTGCGGCGCCGGTTCAGGGCCTCGGTGAGGTCTTCCTCCATGCGGCGGCGCCGCATCACGGCGGCCTCGTCGGCGGCGGCGCGTTCGGCGGCGGCGCGGCGCATGAACTCCTCGTGGGCGGCGTGCCCGCGGCGGCGATCTTCCTCGGTCGCGGCGACGAGCGCGCGTTCCTTCTCGGTGAGCCGCACGGCCTCGGCCTCCGCGTCGAGCCGCGTCTGCTCCGCTTTTTCCTTTGCCCGCGCGATGATTTCCGAAGCTTCTTCGCGAGTCAGCTCGATCATGCGCCGTGATCGTTCCTGGAGCGCGTCGGCTTCTATGGGCGTGCGGCTGATGCGGTCGATCGTCGCGTGCAGCTCGCGGTTGTGCTCCGCCAGCCGGGCCACGCGCCACATCGCCGCGTCGCGTTCGGCCGCCACCCGGCGGAGCTCTTCCTGGGCCCAGACCACGAATTCCTTGACCTGGCCTCGGTGAAAGCCGCGCCATGCCGGGTCGAAACGGGGCTCGACGGACATCAGGTCCTCGCCATCTTCGGGGGCCATGGCCTCACCTCCCATTTGGATGGTTTCTCCCCGGGCGCGATGTTTCCTTTGCCGCACCGAGGTTTCCGTGTGCCGTCCAGTGTGCCCGAAGACCGGGCCGCTGTGGGGGGCGGGCACTCGATCAATCTTCGAGCGGATCTTGCGCGCCCGTCGCGGTGCTCCGCACGCCGGGCAGTTCCGCGAGTTCGGCCGTCAATTCCGCAAGATCACCGCGGCCTTGCAACCGCAGCGTGACGACCGCGATCCGTTGCCCCTCTTCGGAAACCGTCTCCCTGTCGACCGCCACCTGGTGGACCACCCAGCCGCGTTCGGTACAGCCTGCGAGAACGTTTCGCAAAACTCCGTGCCCGTCGGAGTAACTCAGCCGCAGAATGGGTGGTTCGCGCCGATGCCGTGCCACGAACCGGGAAAGCGGCGGGAAACCGCGGGTGATCACGATCAGTCCCACGGTCGTCGCCACCGCGAGCACGGGCAGCCCCGCGCCGCATGCGACGCCGACCGCCGCCGCCAGCCACACCGTCGCGGCCGTCGTCAGCCCGCGCACGGCGTCGCGGCGCACGAAGATCAACCCGCCACCGACGAACCCGATGCCCGAGACGATCTGCGCCGCGATCCGCGACGGGTCGAGCGCCACGTGCTCGGTGTTCAGCAGGTCGGCGAACCCGTACTTCGACACGAGCATGAACACCGCCGACCCCACGCCGACCAGGGTGTGCGTGCGCAGGCCGGCCTGTTTGTTGCCGACCTCGCGTTCGAGGCCGATCGCCGTGCTCAGCACCAGCGCGAGCAGCACGGGGAGCAGCAGCGACCACTGTTCGTCCGTGGACCAAAGAGCGTGCACGTCGACACTTTGCCTCGCCGCTCGCTGGCGAGCCCGCCCGGCCCCCGAGGTGGATCACCCCTAAGCTCGCCGCATGGCCCGCTACTTCGACGTGCACCCGCAGAACCCGCAGCGGCGCTCGCTGGCCCAGGTCGTGGACCTGCTTCGCGAAGACGGGCTCATCGCGTACCCCACCGACTCCTGCTTCGCGCTCGGCTGCCGGCTCGGCAACCAGGAGGGCATGGAGCGGATCCGGGCGATCCGCAAGCTCGACCACCGGCACCACTTCACGCTCGTCTGCCAGGACTTCGCCCAGCTCGGGCAGTTCGTGCACGTGGACAACACGGTGTTCCGGGCGATCAAGGCCACCACACCCGGGCCGTACACGTTCATCCTCCCCGCGACCAAGGAAGTGCCGCGGCGGCTGATGCACGCGAAGAAGAAGACCGTCGGCGTGCGCATCCCGGAGCACGTGGTCACGCAGGCGTTGCTGGCCGAGCTGGGGGAGCCGATCCTGTCGAGCACGCTGCTGCTGCCCGATTCCGGCGAGCCACTCACCCAGGGCTGGGAGATCAAGGAAGAGCTCGATCACCAGCTCGACGCGGTGCTCGACTCGGGCGACTGCGGCGTCGAGCCGACCACGGTGGTCGACTTCTCGTCCGGCGAGGCGGAGATCGTCCGCTACGGCGCGGGCGACGCCACGCGGTTCGAGTGAGCTCAGTACCCCACGAGGTAGCGCTGCAGGGTCGGCCCGAGCCAGCGCACGGCCTCGTCCTCGGTCATCTGGGCGACCGGCGGTAGCCGCAGCACGAACCGGCACAGCGCCAGGCCCAGCACCTGCGACGAGATCAACCCGGCGCGCACCGGCGCCTCGGCGGGGTCCGGGCACACCTTCGCGACCTGCGGTCCGAGCTGGTCGGCGAAGATCGAGCGCATGCGTTCGGCCGCTGTCTCGTTCGTGACGCCCGCGCGCAGGAGCGCGAACAACGTCTCGTCCCCCGCCCAGCGCGCCAGCACGTGCCGAGCGAGCAGCGTGCCGGCTTCTTCGAGTGGCAGCTGTGTGAAGTCGGGCAGGCGCAGGTCGAAATGGGCTGCGGCCGCGAAGAGCTTCTCCTTGGAGCCGTAGTAGCGCATCACCATCGACGGATCGATGGCCGCGTCGGCCGCGATCGCGCGGATCGTCGCGCGCTCGTAGCCGTCCGCGGCGAAGCGCTCGCGGGCGGCGTCCAGGATCGCCGCGCGCGTCGCGTCGGAGCGGCGGGGTCGGGTCGAGGTCATGCCAACAACTGTAGGCCAACGAGTGTTGACATAGCTAGTACCAGGGCGTCTACTGGATGCCAACAGATGTTGGCAAACGAATGTTGACTTGGGGGTCGACATGGAATCGGAAGTGCTGGTCGTCGGAGCCGGACCCGTCGGGCTGCTGCTCGCGGGCGATCTCGCCGAAGCCGGCGTGGCCGTGACGGTGCTCGAACGGCGGACCACGGGATCGAACCTGACCAGGGCGTTCGGGGTCCACGCCCGCACGCTGGAGCACCTCGACGTGCGCGGCGTCGCCGACGAGCTGATCGCCACGGGCGCGCGGCTGGGCGAGCTGCGGCTGTTCGACCGGGTCGAGATCGATCTCGCGAAGCTGCCCTCGCGCTACGGCTACCTGCAGATCACGCCCCAGCCCCACACCGAGGAGATCCTGCGTTCGCGCGCCGAGCGGCTCGGCGCGAAGTTCGTGTGGGGCGCCGAGGTGCGCACGCTGGCCCAGGACCACGACGGCGTCGACGTCACCACCGCCGACGGCCAGCTCTACCGCGCCCGCTACCTCGTCGGCGCCGACGGGCTGCACAGCGTCGTGCGCCGGCAACTCGGCCTGCCGTTCCCCGGCCGTTCGGTACTGAAGTCGATCATGCTGGCCGACGTCCGGCTCGACTCGCCGCCCGAAGACCTCCTCATGGTCAACGGCGTCGGCGACGGCTTCGCGTTCGTCGCCCCCTTCGGCGACGGCTACTACCGCGTCTTCGCCTGGGACCGGCGCTCCCAGGTTCCGGACGACGCACCGCTCTCCCTCGACGAGGTCCGCGACATCACCCGCCGCTCCCTCGGCACCGACCTCGGCATGCACGACGCGCGCTGGCTCTCGCGCTTCCACAGCGACGAGCGCCAGGCCCCGCACTACCGCTCCGGCCACGTCTTCCTCGCCGGCGACGCCGCCCACGTCCACTCGCCCGCCGGCGGCCAGGGCATGAACACCGGTCTGCAGGACGCGGCCAACCTCAGCTGGAAGCTGGCCGAGGTGCTGGCCGGTCGAATGCCGGAGACCCTGCTCGACACCTACGAAGCCGAGCGCCACCCGGTCGGCCGCCTCGTCCTCCGCAGCAGCGGCGCGATCATCCGCCTGGCGATGATCAAGCCCCTCGTTCTCCGCGAAGCCCGCAACCGGCTCGTCGGCGCCGCCTTGTCCGCGGCTCCGCTCGCCCGCCGCGTCGCCGGCGTGATCTCGGGTGTCGGGATCCGCTATGCGCCGCCGGCTGGTGCTGACCGCCTTGTCGGCGCTCGTGCTGAGGACCGCGACCTCCCGCGCGGCCGGTTGTATGAACAGTTGCGGGGTGGCCGTTTCGTCTACGTCGGTGACCACCGTCCGGCCGGGTTGCCGGACCGGGTGGTGTTCGCGCGGGGTGCGGGGGAGGTGCTGGTTCGGCCTGATGCGCATGTCGGCTGGGTGGGGGATCCGGTGGGGTACTTCGGGCGTTGAGTTCGGCTTGTCTGGTGGCCGCCCGTGTCGGTGGTTGCGCGGCAGTCATTTCTTCGTGACGACCACCGTCTCTCGCGTCGACCGGGCCAGGTGGGTGTTCGTGCGGGGTACGGGGGAGGTGCTGGTTCGGCCTGATGCGCATGTCGGCTGGGTGGGGGATCCGGTGGGGTACTTCGGGCGTTGAGTCCGGCTTGCCTGCTGGCCGCGTGCGCCGGCGGCCGCTGAGTCGGGCCGAGCGTCGGGGCGGGCGAACTTCGACGGGCGCCCGTCCCGGGTGAGTGATCACCCACCGACGGCCGCCGGTTGGCCGAGGATGCGGGCGCAGGCGTCGTCGAGGGGGGTGGTGCAGGACGAGTGCCATGCGACCACCGCGTCGGGGCGGAGGAGGAGGGCGCCGTCGGGTGTGAGGGCGACGGAGTCGAGCCAGGCGGGGTCGGGGACCGAAACAGTGCGGAGGCCGAGGTGGCGGGCCGTCGCTGTCCAGTGGGTGTCGCCGGGCGCGGTCAGGAGCGCGAAGTCCGGGCCGGCGAGGTCCACAGTGGACACCCCGGGCGAGACCCAGGCGTGGGGCACGCGGGTGCCGGGACGGCCGCCGGGGGCGTAGTGGTCGACGGGGGCGGAGCCGCGGTTGTCGGGGACGAAGGCGCCCTCGTCGTACTGCGCGCCGAACAACGCGGTGACCGGGTCGGCGGGGACCTCGCCGCTGGTCACGGACGCGATCATGGTGCCGAGGTGGCCGCTGACCCGGCTGGAGAACTCGGCCGTCGCGTAGCCGAGGGGGTGGCGTTCGGCGTGGTAGGTGTCGAGCTGTGCCGGTGACGCGGACCCGGCAAGCACGGCCGCGAGCTTCCACGTCAGGTTGTGGACGTCGCCGATCGCGGTGTTCGCGCCGGCCGCGGCCATGGGCGGCATGGCGTGCGCGGCGTCGCCGGCGAGGAAGACGCGGCCCTCGGCGTAGCGGTCGGCCACGTACATGCCCGACTCCCACGGCATCAGGCTCAGCACCTCCACGTCGAGGTCCGGCACGCCGACCGCGGCGCGCAGCAGGTCGCGCCAGCCGTCGTCGCCCAAGGTCCCGGAGCCGGGGAAGTCCGACGTGGAGAACAGCCAGCGGTCGGTGCCGTTCACCGACACGAACGCGCCCGACGCCGCCGGGTTCTCGATCTGGCACAGGTTGAACTTCTTGTCCCGCACCAGTTCCGTGAGGTCGGCGCGGAACGCGATGTCCAGGTTGTCCGCGAGGTGGCCGTAGCCGCTGCGCGGAATCCCCAGCGCCTCGCGGATCGGGCTGCGTGCCCCGTCGGCCGCGATCAGGTGGCGACGCCGAACACGACCCCGGCGAGCACTGCCAGAGCCGCCGTCGTTGCGCCACCGGTGGCCAGTTCCTTGATCCCCCACACCGCAGGCAGCACGGTGGCCAGCGAAAGTACAACGCTCGCCGGGTCGAGTTTCGCCCCATCAGCCCACCAGAGCCACCAGTGCCACCGGTCCCACGGTGCTCCGGAAGCACGAGCGGGCCGGCCACCAGCAGCAGGAGCATCACGGGCGCGCCGAGCAGGAACACCGAACCCCACCAGAAGTGCGCGAGCAGCACCCCGCCGAGTACCGGCCCCAGGGCCGCGCCGCCGAACTGGCACAACGCCCACAGCGAGATCGCCGTGCCGCGCTGCTTCACGTCGGGGAACAGGGTGCTGATCAAGGCGAGCGTCGAGTGCATCAACGTCGCGCCCGCGATGCCGAGCAACGCGCGGGTGACGATGAGCGTGCCGGCGTCGGGCGCGAACGCCGCCACGATCGACCGGGTGGCGGGCATTTCGGGTCCCCTTCCGAAAGGTGGTTTCGGGCGAGGGTCGGAGCCGCGAAGCGCTTCCGGACACGGTCGTTTCCGCTAGGTTGAGGCCGGTCAGGATCCGGCTCCTGGGGAGGACGACGTGAAGTTCCTGCTGACGATGCACATGAACCCCGAAGTCTGGGATGGACTTTCGAAGGAGACGAAGGACGCGGTGATGTCCGGGCACGGGGACTTCATCGCGAAGATCCGCGCGTCCGGGGAGATGATCAACACCCAGGCGCTCGGCGCGCCCGCGGACAGCGCCGTGGTGCGCGTGCGCGGCGGGGTTCCGGTCGTGACGGACGGGCCGTTCACCGAGTCGAAGGAGTTCCTCGCCGGCTTCTACCTCGTGGAGTGCGAGACCCGGGAACGCGCGCTCGCGGTCGCCGCGATGATCCCCGACGCCGGCATCGAAGGCCTCGGCATCGAGGTCCGCCCGGTCGCGTTCTTCGCCGGCGCCGAGGGCGACACCGAGCCCGGCTGATGGACGTGGACCTGCTCCGGTCGCTCGTGCCGCAGGTGCTCGGGGTGCTGGTGCGCCGGTACGGCCAGTTCGAGGCCTGCGAGGACGCAGTGCAGGAGGCGCTGCTCGCGGCCGTCGAGCAGTGGGCCGACGGGGACGTGCCGGACAACCCGCGCGCGTGGCTGCTCACCGTCGCGGCCCGGCGGCTCACCGACCTGTGGCGCAGCGAGAGCGCTCGCCGCCGGCGCGAAGAGAACGTGGCCGTCCAGGAGGTCACACAGGCGGTGCCGGGGCCGGGGGAGGACCGCGCGCCGGAGCACGACGACACGTTGACGCTGCTGTTCCTCTGCTGCCACCCGGCGGTGACGCCGAGCTCGCAGGTCGCGTTGACGTTGCGCGCGGTCGGGGGCCTGACCACGGCGGAGATCGCGACGGCGTTCCTCGTGCCCGAGGCCACGACGACGCGGCGGATCACGCGCGC
Organism: Amycolatopsis sp. NPDC051373; assembly: GCF_040689465.1. Taxonomy (NCBI): domain Bacteria; kingdom Bacillati; phylum Actinomycetota; class Actinomycetes; order Pseudonocardiales; family Pseudonocardiaceae; genus Amycolatopsis; species Amycolatopsis sp. NPDC051373. The sequence goes on from NZ_JBFBAE010000042.1 coordinate 14,533, forward strand.
GAAGGAGAGCATCGCGGCCGCGGGGTCGACGTTCGCCGAGCCTTCGGCCGAGGACTGGCCTTCGCGGCTGCAGGTCGTGCTCCACGTGCTGTACCTGATCTTCAACGAGGGTTACACCGCGTCTTCGGGCGAGGAACTGCACCGCGTGGAGCTGACGGCGGAAGCGATCCGGCTGGCCCGCGCCGTGCACACGCTCCTGCCCGACGACGGTGAGGTCGCGGGCCTGCTCGCGCTGATGCTCCTCACCGACGCCCGCCGCCCCGCGCGGACGCACGAGGGCGCGCTGCTGCCCCTGGCCGACCAGGACCGTCGCTTGTGGACGGTGCCGCTGATCGTCGAGGGGGTCGAACTCGTGAGCCGCACGCTCGGGCGAGGACCCGTGGGCCCGTACCAGGTGCAGGCCGCGATCGCCGCGCTGCACGACCGCGCGGTGAGCACCGAGACCACCGACTGGCCGCAGATCGTCGAGCTCTACGACGTGCTGGCGGAGCTCGCGCCGAGCCCGGTCGTGACGCTCAACCGCGCGATCGCCGTCGCGATGGTCGACGGGCCGACCGCCGCGCTGGCCCTGCTCTCCACCGTCGAGGACGACAGCCGGCTCAAGCAGGGCCATCGCCTCGACGCCGTGCGGGCCCACCTGCTGGAGCTCGCGGGCGACACCGACGCGGCCCACACGCACTACCTTCGGGCGGCCAAACGGACGTCGAGCCTGCCCGAGCGCCGCTACCTGCAATCGCGAGCCGAAAAGTTTCTGCCGGCGCAGCGATGAGTTCCACGCGGCCAGCCGGTATGTCCCTGCGAAACCACTTCAGGGAAGGGACCACCACGATGACCACCACCGCCACCCCCGCCGAGATCCACGACCTGCTCACCAGCCTCTACGCCGCCTGGGCCGACAACGACGCCGACGCGTTCGCCGCGCTGTACACCGAGAACGCGACCGTGGTGATGCCAGGCGTCTTCCACCAGGGCCGCACCGCAGTGCGCGAGTACATGGGCGCCGCGTTCGCCGGCCCGCTCAAGGGTTCCCGCGGCGTCGACGAGCCGCAGGACGTGCGCGTCGACGGCGACACCGCGATCGTCGTCAGCCGCGCCGGGATCCTGTTCGCGGGCGAGGACTCGCTGCCCACCGAACGCGAGCGCATCGCCACCTGGGCCCTGAGCCGCGCCACCGGCTCGTGGTCGGTCGCCGCCTACAGCAACGCCCCGGCGCACTGACGTGCCCGACTTCGCGGCGAGCACCGGTCCGCACCGGGCCGAGCTGGTGGTGCACTGCTACCGCCTGCTCGGCTCGGTGCACGAGGCCGAGGACCTCGTGCAGGAGACGATGCTGCGCGCCTGGCGCGCGTGGGAACGCTACGACAGCACGCGCGCCTCGATCCGGACCTGGCTCTACCGCATCGCGACCAACGCGTGCCTCACCGCGCTCGAAGGCCGCGCCCGCCGTCCGTTGCCGACCGGGCTCGGCGGCCCGAGCGAAGATCCGCTGCAGCCGCTCGTGCCGGCGTTCGACGTGCCGTGGCTGCAGCCGCTGCCCGACGACCCGGCCGCCGTCACCGCCGCCCGCTCGGGCGTGCGGCTCGCGTTCGTCGCGGCGATGCAGCTGCTGCCCCCGCGTCAACGCGCGGTTCTCGTCTTGCGCGACGTGCTCGATTTCAGCGCCGCCGAGGTCGCGAACTTGCTCGGCACCACCACGGCCTCGGTGAACAGCGCTTTGCAACGCGCGCGAAGCGGGGTCGCCGGGGTGTCGGCCGACGAGCTCACCGAATCCGGCGAAGAGGTGATCGACGACTACGTCCGGGCTTTCGAGGAGGCGGACGTCGACGCGTTGGTGGCCTTGCTGACCGACGAGGTCGTGCTGGAGATGCCGCCCGTCCCGCTCTGGTACCGCGGCCGCGACGACTACGCCCGCTTCATGGCGCGCGTGTTCGAGATGCGCGGCACGCGCTGGCAGCTGCAGCGCACGCACGCCAACGGCCAGCCCGCCTTCGCCGCCTACTGCTGGGACGGCGCGGACTTCCGCCTGCACACGCTGCAGGTGTTCTCGATCGCGGACGGCCGCGTCGCGCACACCGTCGTGTTCCAGGACCCCGCGGTGTTCGAGGTGTTCGGCCTGGCGCCGGTGCTCACGCGCTGAGGCTCAGCCGCCGAGCAGCGGCCGGACCTCGACGCCGCCGTCGAGCACCGGGACGAAACGGCCGATCTCCACGGCGTGGTCGAGGTCGCGCGCGTCGACGATGAAGAAGCCGGCCATGGCCTCCGGGCTCACCGCGAAGGCGCCGGGGGCGACCGACGCGCCGCGAAGCGATCGCGTCATGGCCGAAGGCTGCGTGGCGTACCCGGCGATCAGCGTGCCGCCGGAAGCGGTGATGCGGTCCTCGACGCGGGCGTGCTCGTCGAGCAGCTCGGGCGGGAGATCCGCGACGCCGCCGGGTGTCTCGCGCTCGTAGATCAGGATCGCGTAGTGCGGCATCCGCCTCTCCTTCGCTCGGCCGAATGGCCCAAGCTACCGGGGCGAGAGGAGGAACACCCGGATTTCGCGATGGGCGGCGCGCACGGCGTAGGTGTCGTAGGCGGGCCAGTACCGGGCCACGGCGTCCCACATCTCCTGGCGCTCGTCGCCTTCGAGCAGCCGCGCGCGGACTGCAGTGGTGCGCCCGCGCATGCTGACGGTGGCGTCGGGCTGGGCGAGCAGGTTCGCCGACCACGCGGGTTGTTTCTCCCCGCCCCAGTTGGAGCCGATCACGACGTAGCCCCCGTCGCGTTCGACGTAGAGCAGCGGCACCTGGCGCGGCTCGCCGCTCGTGCGCCCGACCGTGGTCAGCAGCAGGGCCGGCAGTCCCAGCAGCGTGCCGACACCCAGGCGTCCGCCGGTCACGCGCAACATCACGCGGTCGGCCGGGACGAGGGCCCGCCCGAGCGCGGCGAACGCGGTGGTCTTGCCGAACCCGGTGAGGAGCTTTCGCAGTCCCATTTCGCGCACCCTACTGGGTGATCGCGAGGGTCTTGCGCAGTGCCGCCACGACGTCCGGAAGCCGTTCGGTGAGGTAGAAGTGGCCGCCGGCGTGGGTCGTGAAGTCGAAGCCGCCGGTGGTGTGGGCGGCCCAGGCGCGAACGTCTTCGGGGGTCACGCGCGGGTCGTCGGCGCCGGCGTGCGCGTGGATCGGCGCGACCAGCGGCGGGGCGTCGGGGTGGGTGTGGGTTTCGACGGCGGTGTAGTCGGCGCGCAGCGCGGGGAGGACCACTGCGCGCAGTTCTTCGTCGGCGAGCACGCGCGGGTCGGTGCCGCTGAGATTCGCGACTTCGGCGAGCAGGGCGTTGTCGTCGAGCAGGTGTCGGGTGTCGTCGCCCGGGCGGGACGGGGCGCGGCGAGCCGAGACGACGACGGCGCGCGGCCCTGACCCGCGTGCTTCCAGCCGGAGGCCGACTTCGTACGCGAGAGTGGCGCCCATGCTGTGGCCGAAGAGCACCACGGGCACGTCGAGCCACGGCAGCAACGCCTGCGTGATCGCGTCGGCAAGGTCCGGGATCCGCGTGAGCGGGGGTTCGCCGAACCGGTCCTGCCGGCCGGGGTACTGCACGGCGAGCACATCGACGTCGGGCGAGAGCGCCTTCGAGAACGGGTGGAAGAACGACGCCGATCCGCCCGCGTGCGGGAGGAACACCAGCCGTGCCGGTGCGTCGTCCGCCGGGTGATAGCGCCGGATCCACCGGTCTTCGGTCATCGCCGTGCCCCCTTCTGCCCCGGCCCCGATCCTGCCGCACCCCCAGGCGCGGCAGGACCGAGGTGTGGGTCAGCGCACGTCGGTGAGCGGGACGCGCTGGAACACCACGCTTTCGTACGGGCCGGCGGTGCCCGTCTCGTAGAGCAGGCCGACGGTCGCCGGGTCGGCTTGCACGAGGTCGGAGTAGCCCGCCGGGTTGCTCGTCAGCGTGCGGCCCGCGCGCCACGTGCACCCGCCGTCGGAGCTGAGCCGCAGCTGCATCACCGCGCGGGTGGCCGGGTCGGCCGGGCCGGAGTACAGCAGCAGCCAGGGGATCGTGGTCTGCAGCACGCTGCCTTCCACCTTCGTGCCGGAGATCCCCGGCTGCACCTGGTACGGCCGCACGAGCGTCTTCCCGCCGTCGAAGCTGTAGCCGTCGACGCGGTGGTCGGCGGCGGAGCCCTGGTTGCGGCTGGTGAAGTACAGCGCGCCCGTGGGCAGTTCGGTCATCGACGTCTCGTTGGCGGCGATCACGCCGTCGGTGCGGTCGTCGGTGAAGCCGATGTGCCAGGTGCGACCGTTGTCGTCGCTGTAGAGGTCGTGGCCGCCGTAGTACTTCGCCTCCGTGCCGACGTCGGTGGAGCCGGCGGGCGGAGCGCTGGAGTGGTTGGCGGGCACCACGATCCGACCGGCGTGCGGGCCGTGGCGCAGCAGCGTGGCGTGCCCTGGACCGGTGGCGTACCAACGCCAGGTGGGCAGTTTGGTTTCGGAGGTGATGTCGCGGGCCGGCGTCCAGGTGCGGCCGTTGTCGCGGCTGCTGGACACGAACACGCGACGGGTGTCCTGGGCGGATGCGGTGCCGGACATGATCTGCGCTTCGCTGACCGGTCCGTTGTGGACGGTCAGCAGCACGAGCTCGCCGTCGCGCGCCACGGCCGGTGTGGGGTTGCCGGCGGTGTTGTCGCCGTTGGTGTCCACGACGGTCAGCGGGCCCCAGGTGCAGCCGCCGTCGCGTGAGGTTTTCGACACGGTCTGGATGGCGCCGGAGTCTCCGGCCGAATCGCGCCGGCCTTCGGCGAACGCCACGAGTGACCCGTCGGCGGCCCGCACCACCGCGGGGATGCGGAAGGTGTCGTAGCCCTCGGAGCCGGAGGTGAAGGGCACCGACGACGTGCAGCCGTGGTGCGCGGGTGCGGCCGTGGCCGCGGGGGTGAACGACAGCCCGAGTGCGGCTGCCGCGAGAAGAGTCGTCCCGAACCTGCGGATCGGTGACACGTTCCGCCTCCTCGTCAGTGGGGATGGGGGAGAGACACAGGACGTGGGATGTCCGACGTCCTATGTCCGGACAACCTAGGGAGCGGTGCGGGGTTCGTCAAGGTGTTGTCGCTGCCTACACTCGCGTAGGGTTCCGGCCATGACGGAGGCGCGCACCAGCTACCACCACGGCAACCTGCGGGCGGTGCTGCTCGAGAACGCCGAGCGGGTGCTGGAGGAGTCGGGGCCGGACGAGCTGTCGCTGCGGCAGCTGGCGCGCGACGCGGGAGTGAGCCACGGTGCGCCGCGCCAGCACTTCGCGGACAAGCGGGCGTTGCTCGACGCGCTCGCGGAGCGGGGTTTCGAGCAGCTGGGGCACGAGCTCGAGGTGGCGCGCGCGGACGACGGCGCGCCGTTCGCCGCCGCGCTGCTGGCCTTCGCCCGTGCGTGGGTCGGGTTCGCGACGCGGCGGCCGGCACTGCTGGACCTGATGTTCGCGGCGAAGAACCGCGAGGACGCCCGTGAGCTGCAGGCGGTGGCAGATCGGACGTTCGCCACGACGTCGGCGATGATCGCTCGCGCGCAGGCGGACGGCGACGTGGTGGGGGGTGAGCACGTGGCGTTCGCGATCTTCGCGACGCTGCAGGGGCTCGCGTCCCTGGTGACCAGCGGCATGAGCGGGGCGCGGCCGGTGGCGCAGCTGGTGGACGAGACCATCGCGACACTCGTCGACGGGCTGCGGCCGCGCGGAGCTGTCGCTATTTGAGACCGCCGCGGCTCGTGGTGCGTGCCATCGTCCCGGGCGTGGACGTCGATCTCACGGTGACCGCCGGGAACTACCGCTTCGACGGGGTGTCGTTCGCCGTCGACACGAACATCTGGCTCCTCGGCGACGAGGAGGAGGTGCTGGTGGTCGACGCCGGGTTCGACGCGACTGCCATCGCCGCCGCGATCGACGGGCGCGACGTGCTGGGCATCCTGTGCACCCACGCGCACAACGACCACGCCGACGCCGCGCTCACCCTGGCCGACGCGACGGGTGCGCCCGTGCTGCTGCACCCGGGCGACGCCAAGCTGTGGGCCACGGTTTACCCCGGCCGCCGCCCCGACGCCGAGCTGGCCGACGGGCAGGTGCTCAACGTCGCCGGCTCACCGGTGGTCGTGCTGCACACCCCGGGTCACACAGCGGGTTCGGTGTGTTTGCACCTGCCCGACGAAGGCCTGCTCTTCAGCGGCGACACGCTCCTGTCCGGCGGCCCGGGCATGACCGGCGACGTGATGTCGAGCCGATCGACGCTGCACGATTCTGTGCGCCGGAAATTGCTCGTGCTGCCCGATGAAACGGTGGTGCACCCGGGTCACGGATACGACACCGACATCGGGACCGAGCGCGTGGAATCGTGGGCCGGAAACATTTGAGCGGGCGTGGTCAGATTCTTTCGCAGGCGATCGTGAGGTCCACGCCGTAGAGCACGTAGAAACACTCGTGCGACGCGTGCTCGGCGTCGGTTTCCGTACAGGCCAACGGGAAACCGAGCACGTCGATGGAACAGTAGGCGTAGAACCGGTCCGGGTTGCCCGGCACCTGGTCGGCCGCCGCGGGCAGGGCTGTGGCCACCAGTCCGCCGCACACGAGTGCGCCGGCCGTGGCCCAGGAAGTGATTCGGGTTTTCATCCTCGCCGTCCTTTCCTTCGAACGCGGGGTTTCCGCTATTCGGGAAATTCCCGGATTCCGGTGGTTCCACCCCTCGAGTCACCCCAACGTGTCATGGAGTCCGTGGTCGGGCTGTCGTGGGCGTCACGGTCGTCGACGGCGAAAAGATGATGGTCGTCATATATCATGGGGAGAGGTTTACTTAGGAGGACGCATGGGACGCGTGTCGCGAGCCGAGGCCGATCGGCACCGCAGTGAGGTTGTCACGGCAGCCGCGCGGCTGTTCCGCGAGCGGGGTGTCGGCGGCGTCAGTGTCGCCGAACTGATGGGCGAAGTGGGCCTCACGCAGGGCGGGTTCTACCGGCAGTTCGCCTCGAAGGAGGCGCTGGCCGGGGAGGCGGCGGCGGAGGCGTTCGAACAGCTCGCGGCGGAGCTGCGGCAGATCCCGGAGGCGTCGGTGAGCGAGCGTCGCGCGGAGCTGGCGGCTTCGTACATGTCGCAGGAATCCCGGGACGCGCCTGGTGAAGGCTGTCCCGCCACGGCGCTCGGCGGTGAGGCGGCGCGGGACGAGCAGGGGAGCCCGCTGCGCAAGTCGTATGCCGACGGCGTGCGGACGTTCCTCGACGTGCTCGCCGAGTTCGACGGTGAGTCCGCCACGCGGGAGGACCACATGGCGACGCTGGCGACGTTGGTGGGCGCGCTGTACCTGGCCAGGGGGACGGCGGGGGATCCGCTGTCCGACGAGATCCTGGAAGCCGCGCGCCGGCGGGTGGTCGAGACCGCGCACAAGTGAGACCTTTGTGGAGTCTTGTTTGACCGAACGACAATGGTCCGGCACGGTGGTGCCGGACCATTGTCTGTTGTGGAGGGTCAGCCGAGGAAGGCGTTGACGTCGCCGGCGAACTCGGTGGCGTAGTGGAACAGGAAGCCGTGGCCGGCGCCGGGGTAGATCGCGAGGCGGGCGTTGGGCAGGTGGTCCGCCAGGACCTTCGAGTTGGGCGTGGGGACCATGATGTCGTTGTCCCCGTTGGCGACCAGTGTCGGCTGCGTGATGGCGGCGAGGCGCGCGAGGCGGCTCGGGTCCGGGATGCCCCACGCCGTGATCGCGTCGAGCTGCGCGTCGCGGGTGGCGAGCGAGACGCCCTCGTCGCGATCCTCGGTGCGCGTGAAGATGCGCTGCACGAACTCCCAGCCCTTCGCGACGCCGGTCGGGGTCTTCGCGAAGAACAGGTGCAGCAGGTGCTCGGCGCCGGGCTCGTCGGATTTGGCGGCGTTGCCGGTCTCGCCGGTCCAGGTGTGGAAGCCGAAGCCGCCTTCGTGGCTGGTGCCGGCGAGGACGAGCCGGTTCACCAGCAGGGGTCGGATGAGGGTGAGTTCCTGGGCGACGAACCCGCCGAGCGAGAAGCCGAGCACGTCGACGTCGGTGAGCCCGAGCGCGTCGAGGAAGGCCAGCGCGTCGTGCGCCATGGCGGTGATGGTGCGCGGGGTAGCGCCCGAGCTGCCGCCGACGCCGGTGTTGTCGAAGAGGATCACCTCGCGCTCGGCCGCGATCGCGTCGACCAGCTGCGGGTCCCAGTTGTCGAGGTTGCCGCGGAAGTGCTGCAGGAACACGAGCGGGCGCACGTCGCGCTCGGTGTTGCCGAAGCGGCGGTAGGCGTAGGTGACACCGTTGCCGGCCTCGATGGTGAGGTTCGGGGTGGTCAGCTGGCTGGGGGTGATGGTCTGCGACATCTCCGGGACTCCTTCGAGCGGGTCGATCTCCTTGCTTAGATTATGTACCTCATCTATTTGAGAGTGATAGATGATGTGCATCACCTAAACGGGAGGTCTCGGGCTAGTCCAGGAATTCCAGGCGCAGCACGGTCGTGGCCCGGCCGTCCGGGAAGTTCGCGGTCTGAGCCCGGAGCACGGGCTGTGCTTCTTCGTCGCCGACGGGCCGGACTCGCCGGACGGTGTCGCGGTCTTGGGGCCCGTCGCGCTCCACGCGGCAGTACCCGGCGGCGTGCAGGTTGCGCACCCAGCCACGGCCGTCGGGAGCGCAGACGTACTGCCGGCCGTCCAGCTCCGTCACGTTCAGCACCACCGGCCGCGACTCCCCGGATCGCCGTCCGACGACGTCGACGACCCGGAGCACCGGCACCCCGTCCGCGTACGGTTCGACGGCGGCTTCCCGCACCTGCTCGACGTCCACGACCTCTCCCTTCGTCACTCGAAGATACGGTTCGCCTACGGTCGGGCGTCAGGCAGCGTCCGATGTGGACTGAGCGGTGGTTGTCCTGTCGCTCTTCGGTTCTTCTTCCGCGGCGAAGTCGAACACCAGCTGAACCGCGGGTGGTGTGCGGCGGCGTCGGCGCGGTGTGCCGCCGAGCGGGAACGGCGCGACCGGGTTTTCATTGTGCTGCTGCGGGTGATCGGCGAGGTAACGCAGCTTGAGCAGGTGCCGCCGCACGAGCCCGACGCGGCGCGCCTCGTCGAACAACGCACGCGCCACCTGGTTCCCGGCGCGCCGCCGGTTTCGCGATTCGTTGTGGTTCGCGGGGTCCTCGATGGGTTCGTTGTGGCTGCGCGTGACCGCTCCGTCGCGCATTCCGCGTGGCGGCGCCAGATAACAAGCGTGTCTCAAGTGGAACTCGGCCCGGAGCTGTTGGCCCATTCGGACGCTGCGCGATCCGGCGTCCGGTCGTGTGGAAGATCGGCGGCCGCTGCGGGCCGTCCACAGTGGGCGCTCTCGACCGCGCCGACGCGACCCGTGGCGTGGCGCCGATTTCTCGGCCACGGCGAATGCCGCGCGCTGACTGCGCGCGGCATTTCCGCTGGTGGTGCCCCCGGCAGGACTCGAACCTGCGACCTAGAGATTAGAAGGCTCTTGCTCTATCCAGCTGAGCTACGAGGGCCCGGGTCGACGACGGTTGCCGATCTCCAGCACCGGCAGCTTAGTCGTCGCCATCCTCTCGATCGTTCGACACCGTCGAATCGTTTCAGGTCTCGTTCGCCGGATTCGCCGGATGCCGCGCCCCCGCCTGGTCCCCGCGCGGGTGATCTTGGTCGTTGCCGCGGCGGCCGGGCGGCGGCGCGTTCACCAGGGGTTCATCGGGCGCTCCGGGCTTCCCCGCGGCCGTTGCCCGCCCACGACATCTCGCTCGAACGGGTGGGATCGCCACGACCTCTTGTCGGCGTGCGCGGCAGGGGCCTCGGTGGGGTGGCGAGAGGCGTGGTTTCGGCAGGTCGTCGGGCGAGGGTCGGGGTGCATGGGGGAGTTCCTCTCGAGGTGAGGTCGGACTTCGGCCAGACGTGATGAATGGGGGGCTTGTCGGCGCACCGGGCTGGGGCGCTGGGACGGTCACGGTGGTCGAAATCGATCAGAGCGATCGACCGTGGCCGCCGCGGCTCCGGCTGCGACGCCCACCGCCCACCACCGCCCCCGGTCCGGCACCGGTCGCGAGGCGCGGCCGGAGCGCAGCGAAGGAGACGGGCGGAGATCGGAGCATCGGTGGCTGGATAGCGGTCGGGCAGCGGTGATGGGGTGGGCGGTATCTGCGGCCGCAGCGGATCTGGACCGGCGGTAGGCGGGGGACAGTGGCAGGGGCCGGGGAAGGCCCCGTGGGCGCGCTGGACACGGGGAAGGTGGCGCGCCCACGGGGGTGGGGCCGTTCGGGGGACGGCCCCGGGGGCCGGTGATCGGTGGGGCGGCGCGGTGGGGGCCGCGGGTGACCGATCAGCCGGTCCCGGTCGGGTGGTCGAGGTGGTGGAAGGTCCCGGGGCACGGTGGTGCGCGTGCCGCCAGGGTTGGTGGGCCGGGTGCGGCGGCTCCGGGGGATCAAGGCGGGCACGGGCACCTCGGGGTGAGGTCACTGGTGGGGAGCGCCGAGGAGCAGGCAAGTCGGGTGATGCGCCCCGGGTGATCGCCCGGGAGGTGGGTGAGCCCGGTGAGCACGCCGGATGAGTGCGCGTCGGGGTGGCCTCGCTGGTTGAGAGCGCCCCAGCGGCGAGGGAGCCGGGTGAGCTCGCCTCGAGGAGAACTCGTTGGTTGCCGTTGCCGTCCATGATCGTGCTGAGCGGCAGCTCGCCGGTCCCGGTCGCGGCGAAGTGCCACACCCGGTCGTGAGAGCGCCGAGGAGCGGGGCAAGTCGGGTGGGTGCGCCCCGGGGCGAGCGAGTCGGGTCAGGGCGCCCCGCAGTGAGCGAGCAGAGTGCGTGCGCCGTGGGGTGAGCACGCCGGATGAGGGCGTCCCGAGGCGGCAAACGGGGTGCCTGCGCCACGGGTGAGCACGCCTGATGAGGGTGCCCCGGGGCGGCGAGCAGAGTGCGTGCGCCGCGGGGTGAGCACGCCGGGTGCGTGTGCCCCGGGGCGGCAAGCGGGGTGCGTGCGCCCCGGGGTACGGCGCCCGCGTCAGTTCCAGATTTTGATGGCGCGAACCACGAAGGGGGATTGCGGAACGTAAGTGCCGCCACCCGGGTAGGTGGTGAAGTCTCCCTCGGTCGTGCATTCTTCGCTTTGGTAGACGGTGACGTCGCGGGTCAGGCGGTTGACGAAGGAATGCCCTTCGAATCCCTCGGGCAGGGGAATGCAGTCTTCGGGATTGGCGGTGCGGAGGTCGTAGTGCTGAGTGGTGCCGGAGTAGGTTTCGGTGTTCCAGAGGCACAGTTCGCCGACGGCGCAAGCCGGGTCGGAAGTGGCGGTCGGGGCCGGAATGGTGAGTGCCGGGCCCGGAGTCGCACGGGTGAGGTGCTCGGCCGCCGGGGAGGTGTGGGTGGCGCGGTGAGCCGACGCAGCGGCGGAACCGTGCACAGCCTGCCCGGAAGGTGCGGCAGAAGCCATCCCTGTCCCCGCCAGCAATCCGGCCGTCGCCAGGAGCAGGACGCGTGGCAGGCGCGCCGGCAAACCCGGCAGGCGGGACGGGGTCGTGGGCCGGCCGGAGTGGCCGGGGAACACGGGCAGCTTCGGCAGCAGGCGTCGGAACATCGTGGGAACTCCCCCCTCGGTGGCGGCCGGAGTGGGCCGCCGTGGAATGTGTGGTTCCTACGATGGCGGGTGGGGGTGAGTTTGTCTGCCCGCATTCCTACGTCTGTGGACAAGTAGTATTCCGTCGCTCGAACGGCGCGAGTTGTCCACAGATCGGTGAACGGTATTGCTAAACGGCGGCCGTGCTGTTTCGGCGGATCAACGACACCGGCAGCACCACCGGCGGAGGCGGATTCTCGCCGGCCATCAAGCGCAGGATCAGCTCGCCCGCAGTGCGTCCCTTGCCGGCGAGGTCCTGGCGGACGGTGGTCAGCGGCGGCTCTGCCCAGGCGGCCTGCGGGGTGTCGTCGAAGCCGACCACCGAGACGTCGTCCGGCACGCGCAGGCCCAGCTGCCGGGCGGCCGCGACGGCGGCCAGCGCCAGCTGGTCGGACATGCACAGCAGCGCCGTCGGCCGGGGCGTACCGGTCAGGAGCTCGGCCGCGCTCGCCCGGGCGGTGTCCGCCGACAGCCACGGCGCCTCGGACACCGCGACGTCGGTCACGCCCGCCGCAGAAAGCGTCGACAGGTAGCCCGCCAGGCGCTCGCGCGTGCCGTGGAACGAGCTCGCGCGCGCGGACTCCAGGCCGGAGGGGCCGTCGGGCGACAGCCGCGGCGCGGACAGGATCGCGAAGCGTCGGTGCCCCAGTTCCAGCAGGTGCCGCGCCGCCAGCGCGGCCCCGCCCCGGTCGTCGCAGCCGACGCGGGCGGTGCCGGGCAGCAGGGGCTGGTCGATCACCACCAGCGGCAGCCCCCGGTCGCGCACGGCCTCCAGCGCCGGGCTGCCGTCGGCCAGCGAGTAGGCCACCGCGATGTCCGCCTGCGCCGCCAGCACGCGCTCGGCAGGCGGCCCGCCGTGGGCTTCGCCGCCGGGCAACAGCAGCAGCGCGTGGCCGGTCGGCTCCACCGCCTTCGCGAGTGCGTCGAGCGTGATCGACAGCGCCGGGTCCGAGAAGGCCGCCGACAGCGATGCGTCGAGCAGGAACGCGATCGCGCCCGTCCGGCTCGTGGCGAGGCTGCGCGCGGTCGGGTTCGGTCCGGGGTAGCCGAGCTCCTTGGCCGCGCGCAGCACCTGCTCCCGCAGCTGCGCGGACAGCTGGTCAGGCCGGTTGTAGGCGTTCGAGACGGTCGCGCGGGACACCCCGACCGCCTCGGCGACGTCGTCCAGCGTCGGACGCCGGCGCCGGGTGCTCGTCATCGGCGGAGCATAGCGCGGCCTTGACCCTCTGAAGCGCTTAAGTCATTCTGGGCCAAGGGCTCCCGGGCAGAGAGGCAGGCGGCGATGCGCGACCGGACGGCGGTGTTCGCGGTCTTCGCGCTCAACGGGGCGGCCCTCGGTTCGTGGGCTCCGCGCACGCCCGCCATCGCCGCCCATGTGCACGCCGTGCCGGGTGTCTTCGGGCTCGCGCTGCTCGGCGCGAGTGTCGGGATGCTCTGTGCCGCACCGGTTTCCGGCCGGATCACCGAACGCGTGGGTGCCCGCGCGGCCGTCGCGGGCAGCACCGTGGTGGCCGCCGTCGCGCTCGCGCTCGTCGGGTTCGCGCCGAATGTGCCGTTGCTCGCCGGTGCCCTGTTCGTGCTCGGCGCGGGTGTGGGTTCCCTCGACGTCGCCATGAACATCGCGGGCGTCGCCGTCGAGCGCCGCACCGGTCGCGCCGTGATGCCGACGCTGCACGCCGGGTTCAGCTTCGGCGCGCTCGGCGGCTCCCTGCTCGCGGGGCTGGCCGCGGGGCACGGCTGGTCGCCCGCGCGCCATCTCTCCGTGGCCGCCGTGGTGGCCCTGCTCGTGCTCGTCGCCGTGCTCAAGGCTGTGCCGGGGGACCGGCCGCCGAAGGAGACCAAGCCGCCGGAACGGGGGAAAGCGCCGATCCGCCGGCCCGCGCTGTGGCTGCTCGCGGCCGTCGCGCTGTGCTCGGCGATCGCCGAGGGCGCGAGTTCCGACTGGTCGGCCCTGCTCATGGTGACCGTCCACGGCGTCGGCCAGGGCGCGGCGGCGCTGGCCTACTCGGGGTTCTCGCTGGCCATGGCGCTCGCGCGGCTCGGCGGTGCGTGGAGCCAGGAACGCTTCGGCGCCACGCGTTCGCTCGCCGTCGGCGCGGGCGTCGCGGCGGTCGGCCTCGTCTGCACCGCCGTGTTCACGCCGGCCGCCTTCGCGTACGTCGGCTTCGCGCTGGCCGGCGCCGGCCTCGCCGCGGCGTTCCCGCTGGCCCTCAGCCTGGCCGGCAGCGCCGGGAAACGCGCCGACGGCGGAGGCGGCGAACGCGAGCTGGCGTTCGTCAGCACCATCGCCTACTCCGGCTTCCTCGCCGGTCCGCCGATGATCGGCGGCATCGCGCAGGCGACGTCCTACTCCGTGTCGTTCGTGGTCGTCGGCCTCATCGCCGCGCTGATCGTGCCGGCCGCCCTCGTCGCAGCCCGTGCGCGCCGGCGTGAGGAGCTAGCCCTGGGTCTCCCCGTCCGGTGACTCGCGCCACTGCCCGAACGGCCGGTCGAGCGACCACTTGTCCCCGTCGTGCTCCAGCACTCGGTGCTCGCACGTGCGCAGGTTCGACAGAGACTCGAACAGATCCACGCTCCAGCCGAACAGCCGGCGGCACAGCAGCCGCAGCGTGAGGCCGTGGGAGACGATCAGCACGCTGCGCGGGTGAGTTCCGCCACTGTGCAGCAGCTCGGCGAGGAAACCGGCCACGCGATCGTCCACGTCGGCGCCCGACTCGCCGAACGGCAGCCGGTAGAAGAAGTGCCCGAACTCGTGCCGCCGCTGCCGCTGCACCTCCTGGTCCTGCGGGTCCTGCAGGTTGCCCCAGTCCTGTTCGCGCAGCCGCGGCTCCTGCACCACGCGGTCGCAGTCGCTGTCGATGCTCAGCAGCCGCAGCGTCTCGCGCGTACGCAGGTAGGGGCTCACGTACACGTCCGGACGCTCGCCCCGCAGCAGTTCCTTGATGACCGGTCCCGTCGCGACGGCCTCGGCCCGGCCGGTCTCCGTCAGCGGAATCGCGTGGTCCGGGATCCGGGTGTAGGCGAGTTGGTCGACGCTCCCGAGGGATTCGGCGTGACGCAGCAGGATGATCCGCACGAAACCATCATGCCCGTCCGCACCCCCGTGCCGCGGGAAACGGGACCGGCCTAGTCTCGAACGGTGAGCACGGACGCAGTGACGAAACCCGAACCGGCCGCGCGGCGCAGGACCAGCGTGCTGCCGCTGGTCTCGGTGGGCGTGGTGCTCGCCGCGGTCGTCGCGGTCGGGCTCGTGGCGCTCACCGGTGGCGCCGGCTACCTGATCACCGGTCTGCCCGACCCGGGCCTGGTCACGCGCTACGGCATCACGGTCGTCCGGGTGCTCGCCGAAGCCGCCTCCGTGGTCTGCGTCGGCGCGCTGCTGCTGGCCGCGTTCCTGGTGCCGCCGCAGAAGTCCGGCACGCTGGGGCCCGAGGGCTACGCCGCCGTGCGCGCGGCCGGCATCGCCGCCTGGGTCTGGTTCGCCTCGTCGCTGCTCTCGGTGGCCTTCACCGCGGCCGACGGCGCCGGCAAGCCGTTCCTGGAAGTCCTTTCGCCCCAGACGCTCCTGGACCTCGTCGACGCGATCGAGCAGCCCAAGGCGTGGCTGTGGACGGCGCTGATCGCGGTGCTGCTCGCGCTCGGCTGCCGGCTCGTGCTCACGTGGGGCTGGACGGCAGTGCTGTTCTTCGTGGCCGTCGCCGGCCTGGTCCCGGTGGCCGTCACGGGGCACTCCGCGAGCGGCGGCTCGCACGACATGGCCACCAACAGCCTGCTGTTCCACCTGATCGCGGCCGCGCTGTGGGTCGGCGGGCTCGTGGCGCTCCTGGCGCTCGGCTGGCGCCGGGGCGCGCACCTGTCGCTGGCCGCCCGGCGGTTCTCCAAGCTGGCCCTGGTCTGCTGGGTCGTGATGGCGATCTCCGGCGTGATCAACGCGCTGGTGCGCATCAACCTCGGCGACCTGTTCACCACCGACTACGGCTTGCTCGTGGTCGCGAAGGTCGTCGCGCTGCTGCTGCTCGGCGTATTCGGCCACCAGCAGCGCCAGCGCGGCGTACGGGACCTCGTCGACGGCAAGGGCGGAGGGCAGCTGCTGCGGCTGGCGGCCGTCGAGGTGCTGATCATGTTCGTGACACTCGGCATCGCGTCCGGCCTGGCCCGCACACCACCACCGGCCGACGCGGTCACGCAGCCCTCGACCACCGAGCTGCTCATCGGCTACAACCTCGACGGCGCGCCCACCTTCTGGCGCCTGCTCACCGACTGGCGCTTCGACCTCATCTACGGCACGGCCGCGATCGTCCTGGCCGGGCTCTATCTCGCCGGCGTATGGCGGCTGCGCAAACGCGGCGACTCGTGGCCCACCGGCCGGATCGTCGCGTGGCTCGCCGGCTGCCTGGTGCTCCTGATCGCCACGTCGTCGGGCATCGGCCGCTACTCGCCGGCGATGTTCAGCGTGCACATGGGCACGCACATGCTGCTGTCGATGGTCGTGCCCGTGCTGCTGGTGCTGGGCGGCCCCGTGACGCTCGCGTTGCGCGCCCTGCCGACCGCGGGTTCCGGCGCGCCTCCGGGGCCGCGTGAGTGGCTCCTGGCGGCCGTCCACTCGCCGGTGTCGCGGTTCCTGACGCACCCGGTCGTCGCGCTGCTGCTGTTCGTCGGCTCGTTCTACGCGCTGTACTTCTCCGGCCTGTTCGACGCCGCGCTGAACTACCACTGGGCGCACCTGGCGATGAACGCCCACTTCCTCCTCGCCGGCTACGTCTTCTACTGGCCGGTGATCGGCGTCGACCCGGCGCCGCGCAAGATCCCGCCGGTCGGGCGGCTCGGGATGATGTTCGCCGCGATGCCGTTCCACGCGTTCTTCGGCGTGATCCTAATGAACATGCAGGCCGTGATCGGCCAGGAGTTCTACACCTCACTGCGCCTGCCGTGGGTCGGCGACCTGCTCACCGACCAGCGACTCGGCGGCGGCATCGCGTGGGCCGCGGGCGAGGTGCCCGTGCTGCTGGTGCTGATCGCCTTGCTCGTGCAGTGGGCGCGCGCCGACGAGCGCGAGGCCAAGCGCAAGGACCGCCGCGAGGAGAACACGGGCGGCGAAGAGCTGGCCGCCTACAACGCGATGCTCAAGAACCTGGCCGACGGCAAACGGGCGGAATGACCGCGCCGATGATGTCGTCCGCGTGATGTGCGCATGACCCTCGGTAGCGCGGTGGTGACCGCCGTCGGGGCGCGGATCGGGCCACTCTACGATCGCTTTCATGGCCGAGTTCATCTACACCATGAAGAAGGTGCGCAAGACCGTCGGGGACAAGGTCATCCTCGACGACGTCAGCACCGCGTTCTACCCCGGCGCCAAGATCGGCGTGGTGGGGCCGAACGGTGCCGGTAAGTCCACCGTTCTCAAGATCATGGCGGGGATCGAGCAGGCCAGCAACGGCGAGGCGTTCCTGCAGCCGGGTGCCACCGTCGGCATCCTCATGCAGGAGCCGCAGCTGGACGACACGAAGACCGTCCGCCAGAACGTCGAGGAGGGCCTCGGCGAGACCAAGCAGAAGCTCGACCGGTACAACGAGATCGCCGAGCAGATGGCGACCGACTACACCGACGAGCTCATGGAAGAGATGGGCCAGCTCCAGGAGGAGCTCGACCACGCCGACGCGTGGGAGCTCGACTCCACGGTCGAGCAGGCGATGGACGCGCTGCGCTGCCCGCCTCCGGACGAGCCCGTCGACCACCTCTCCGGTGGTGAGCGCCGCCGTGTCGCGCTGTGCAAGCTGCTGCTGTCCGCGCCCGACCTGCTGCTGCTCGACGAGCCCACCAACCACCTGGACGCCGAGAGCGTGCTGTGGCTGGAGCAGTTCCTCATGAACTACGCCGGCGCCGTCCTGGCCGTGACCCACGACCGGTACTTCCTGGACAACGTCGCCGAGTGGATCATGGAGCTCGATCGCGGCCGCGTCGTCGGCTACGAGGGCAACTACTCCACCTACCTGGAGAAGAAGCGCGAGCGCCTCGAGGTCCAGGGCAAGAAGGACGCGAAGCTCGCCAAGCGCCTCAAGACCGAGCTCGAATGGGTGCGGTCCAACGCGAAGGCCCGCCAGACGAAGTCCCGCTCGCGCCTCGACCGCTACGAGGAGATGGCGGCGGAGGCCGACAAGCACCGCAAGCTCGACTTCGAAGAGATCCAGATCCCGCCGGGCCCGCGCCTGGGCAGCGTCGTGGTCGAGGTCGAGAAGCTGCGCAAGGGCTTCGACGACCGCGTGCTCATCGACGGGCTGTCGTTCGACCTGCCGCGCAACGGCATCGTCGGCGTGATCGGCCCCAACGGCGTCGGCAAGACCACGCTGTTCAAGACGATCGTGGGGCTCGAGGAGCCGGACGGCGGCACGGTCAAGATCGGCGAGACGGTCAAGCTGTCCTATGTGGACCAGAATCGCGCCGGCATCGACCCGAAGAAGACGGTGTGGGAGGTCGTGTCGGACAAGCTCGACTACATCCACGTCGGGCAGACCGAAATGCCTTCGCGCGCGTACGTGAGCGCGTTCGGCTTCAAGGGGCCGGACCAGCAGAAGCCGGCGGGCGTGCTCTCCGGTGGTGAGCGCAACCGGCTGAACCTGGCGCTGACGCTCAAGCAGGGCGGAAACCTGATCCTGCTGGACGAGCCGACCAACGACCTGGACGTGGAAACCCTGGGCTCGCTGGAGAACGCGCTGGAACAGTTCCCCGGGTGCGCCGTGGTCATCTCCCACGACCGGTGGTTCCTCGACCGGGTCGCCACGCACATCCTGGCGTGGGAAGGCACGGACGAAGACCCGGCGAAGTGGTTCTGGTTCGAGGGCAACTTCGAGGGCTACGAGAAGAACAAGGTCGAGCGCCTCGGCGCCGAAGCGGCGCGGCCGCACCGGGTCACTCATCGCAAATTGAAGCGCGACTGACGCCGGGGGCCGGAGTGGAAGCCAGCAGGCACAACCGGTCGAGCTCGCCCGCACCCGCGGGCGGGCGGCTCGCTGCTGCCGGCGGAGCGACCCTCTCCGACCTCGGGCGGCTGATCGAGCGCGCGGACGCGCTGCACCTGCGCGCGCCCGAACTCGCCTTGGTGCTCGGCGAGCGCGCCGCCGCGCTCGCCGAGACCGCGGGCGCGGACGAGCAGTGGATCCGCGCCGAAAGTCTCGTGGTCGCGGCGCGCGTGCGCCTCGGCGGTCGCACGTCGACCGTCGGGCGCGCCGTCGCCGCCCTGCGGGCCGCGGAGCACGCCGGGTACACCGACACGGCCGCGCGGCTGCGGATCGACCTGGCCGTGTGCGCGCGCAGCCTCGGCACGCCGCTGACCGGGCTCGCCGCGCTGCGGCCCGTGCTGTCGGAGCCGGCGGTTTCGGCCGTGCACCGCGCGGAAGCGCTGTGCCACCTCGTGGGCTGCCTCGCGCAGTTCGGCCGCAAGCCGGAGCTCGACCGCGTGCTCGTGGAGGCCGACAAGCTGGTGGTCGCCGACGAGTCGCTCGACGCCGACACCCGGCTGCTCGTGCGGGCGTTGCTGCGCAACGGAGCCGCAGCCCACCGGCGTCGCCACGGTGACCTCACCGCGGCCGCCGACGCCGCCCGTACCGGCCTCGGTTTCCTGGAGAAGCTGGACAAACCCGACGACGACGGCGGCCTCGTTCGCGTGCGGCTCGTGCTGCAGCTCGTGAGCACGCTGCTCGACCGCGGCGACACCGCCATGGCGTACGACATCGCCGAACCCATGCTGAACGAGCCCGTGCGTGCGGCCGGTGTCGCGCCCACGGCGTGGCTGAGGCTGGCCGTCGCGACGCGCATCCACCTGCCGGCCGGCGCCGGCGACGCCGCGGCCGAGCTGGTGCGCGAAGCCGTGGCGAGCACCGATCGCCACGGGCTGTCCGCCGTCACCTCACGGCTGTGGCTGGAACTGGCGCAGATCGAGGAACGGTTCGGCAGCGCCGAGGAAGCCATCGCGTGCCTGCACCGCTCGCGCGCGGCGGAACACGTCCACTCGCGGGCGCGCCGCCAGGCGTGCGGGCTGCTCGCGGGCGAGTTCGGCGCGGACACGGTGGCGCCACTGGACCTCGACGACGTGATCGCGCGGTCGGCGCCGCAGGGTGGCCGTCCGGTGCCGATGGCCGTCGAGCCGCCGCTGCGCGATGTCGAGACGACGGCGTTGATCCGGGCGATCCCCGCGGAACCGGCTGCCCCGGAACCGGCCGCTGCGAAGCCGGCCGTGGCGAAGGTTCAGCGCGCGGAAACCCAGCCGCGGAAGGAAACCCGGTCGCGGGCGGAAACCCCGGCGCGTCCGGAAGCACAGCCGCGGCCGGCCGCTCCGGCGGAGACGACGTATGTGCGCGCGGCCGGTTCGGTGCCGGAGAAACCCGTGCGCAAGCCGGAGAAATCCGGCCCGAAGACGCCGACGTGGTCCTTCGGGAGAGCGGCCGCGGAGTCGGAGGTCGAACGGACGTCGGTGATCCCGGTGATCCGTGACGAGCCGGAACCCGCGGCGCCCGCCGAGCGATCCGAGGCCCCGGCCGAACAGGTCGCGCGCTTCACACTGTCCGCACCGCGCGCCGAGGCTCCGGAACGACCGCGCGTCGCCGAGCCGCCCGCGCCGTCGGCCAAGCGGCCCGTGAACGGGTCGCACTCGTCTTCCCGTCAGACTCGTGCGGAAACGGGCCGTCGGGCGGCACCCGAGCAGCCGGCGGCGTTGCCGGGCTGGGTCAAGCCGTTCAAGAAGCCGGAAGCCGTGCCGGCTCCGAAGCCGGAACCCGTGGCCGAAGTCGTGCGCGAAGAACCGGCGCCGCAGCGCCCGGCCGAGGGCCTGCCGCGGCTGTCGCTGCCGGACCTTTCGAACATTCTGCCCGAGCTGCCGATGGCCCCCGCGCCCGCGGACGATCCCGCCGCGCCGCTCTGGGAGGGCGACGAGTGGGCCCGCGAGGAACGCGCCCGCCGCGACGAGGTCTCCCGCGGCCGCAAGACCCGGCACGACGCGGAACACGGTTCTGTCGCGGCTCGGTCCGTGCTGGACCGTCTGGGTATCTCCACCGGCGGCGGTGGCGGTCGCCGACGCGCCGACGAGGCCGGGGCACGCGAGGAAACCGCGCGCACGGAGGAACCCGAGGCGGTCTCCGACGTGACGGACCCGCCGTGGAAGCGCGAGTCCCCGGACCTGGCGCCGGCGCCGCGTGACGAACAGGTGTCCGAGGAAGCCGTGGACCCGTGGCTGCCCCGGCTGCGGATGCCGCCGGCTCTGGACCCGCTCGAGGACTTCGACTCGTGGACGCCGACGTCGCAGCCCTTCCCGGAGAGCTACGCCCGCGCGATCGCCGAGGACGAGCCACCCCCGGACGCCGGCCTGGCCGAGCTGCTGGCCCGCGCGCTGGCCGAACACCAGGCGGGAACGGCAAGTGCCGCCGCACTGGTCAAGCGGCTGGGCTCGGAAGAGGACGACAAGAAGCGTCGCCCGATCAACGGGCACGCGTCGGCGGAGCGCAACCGCAACGGGGACTGACGTCCTCGCCCGGACCACGAGCACCTTTGCGGCACCACGAAAACAGCGTTTGAGTGCCGTCGCTTTGGGGTACCTGGGCAACGGTGTCGCCCGTCCGGGCGGTTTCGGTGTGGGAATCCTCGCAGTCGGGCGAGGCAACCTTCTCCGGTTTGGCCGCCAGGCCCCGTGCGGCCTCCGGACGACTGAACCGATCACGAACCCGATCCCGCCGCCGCGGCCCCCGTCGCCCGGCGCTGCGGCGCGCCCGGTGCCAAGGGATTCCCCGGTGGACGAGGCCGTCCGGCGACCCGGCAGCTGAACCGATTAACACCGGGAAACCCCCAGTCACATAAGGTAAATTTAAGTCTGGACAACTCCTGGTCTTTGTTACGGGCCCGGCGGGGTCGGATTAGTGTGGGGGTGTCCGCCACGTTGTGGTGACGGACGCGTCTCGATCTCGAAACTGGAGAGTTGCCTCACATGAGCTCGACGGGAGTCTCGTCCCCGCCCGGAACAGATGTCGGTGCCGAAGTCGGCGCGTTGCGTCGCTCGGCCAGCCCGGAGCAGCTCCGGGACGAGCTGATCGACGCCGCGGCGGCGTTGGCGCCCGAGATCGGTGACCTGATCCGCCTGTACTACCGCCACATCCCGGCGGAGGAGATCGTCGGTGACGACCCCGTGGCGCTCGTCGGCGCGGTGCGCTCGCACCTGCAGCTGGCGAAGCAGCGCATGCCGGGACGCCCGGCGGTCCGGCTGCTGAACCCCAACGCGCCGCAGGACGGCTGGACCCGCGAGGCCACCGTCGTGCAGGTGGTCACCGACGACATGCCCTACCTCGTCGACAGCGTGGCGGCCGAGTTCGCGCGCGACGGCGTGCAGGTGCACCGCATCGTCCACCCGATCGTCGTGGTCAGCCGCGACGTCACGGGCGAGCTCGCGGGCCTGCACCCCGACGCCGACCCGGCCAACCCGCCCGCGATGTCGGCGGCCGAGTCGTGGATGTACCTCGAGATCGACCTCGTCACGGACCCGAACCGCGCCCGCGAGCTGGACAACCGGCTGGCCTCGGTGCTGGGTGACGTCCGCGAGGTCGTCGAGGACGCCGACAAGATGGCGCAGACCGCGCGCTCGGTGGCGGAGTCGCTGGAGCAGAACCCGCCGAAGCTACCCGACCCCACGCAGGTCGACGAGGGCGCCCGGCTGCTGCGCTGGCTCGCCGACGGCCACTTCACCTTCCTCGGCTACCGCCGCTACGAACTGGTCGAGAACCCGCACCGCGACTCCGACGAGCCGGCGTTGCGCGCGGTCCTCGCGTCCGGCCTCGGTGTGCTGCGCCAGGACAGCCTCGCCGCCCGCAGCCTCACCACGGGCCCGGACGCCTACGCCAGCGCGCTGTCCCCGACGCTGCTGGTGCTCACGCAGGCGAGCGCGCCCTCGACCGTGCACCGGCCGGTGTACCCGTACTACGTCGGCGTCAAGACGTTCGACGACGAGGGCAACGTGACCGGCGAGCACCGGTTCCTCGGCATGTTCACCACCACGGCGCTGCACGAGAACGTGCTCGACATCCCGGTGGTGTGCAAACGCGTGCGCGAGGTCATCCACCGCGCCGGCTTCCCGATGGAGTCCTTCTCCGGCCAGCGGATGCTGGAGGTGCTGCAGAACTGGCCGCGCGCCGACCTGTTCTCCGCCGACACGGATTCGCTCTACGCCACCACGACCGGTGCGATCACGCTGTCGGATCGCCGGCGGCTGCGGCTGTTCCTGCGCCGCGACCCGTACGGCCGCTTCTACTCCTGCCTGGTCTACCTGCCACGCGACCGCTACACCACGCGCTCGCGGCTGGCGATGCAGAAAGTGCTGCTGGAGGAGCTGGAAGGCACGCAGCTCGAGTACAGCGCACGCATCGGTGAAACCGTGCTCGCGCAGGTGCACTTCATCGTGCACACCGACCCGGCGCACCGGATCGAGCCCGACACCCTGCGGATCCAGGAACGCCTCAACACCGTGGTCCGCAGCTGGGACGACCGCATGGTCGAGGCGATCCTGGCCGAGCGCCGCGAACGCGCGGGCGACGGCCAGCCGATCGGCGTGATGGGCGAGGAGTCCGCCGTCGACCAGGGCCAGCGCTTCGCCGCGGTGTTCCCCGAGGGCTACAAGGAGGACTTCACCGCCGACGAGGCGCTCGCCGACCTGCGAAAGCTCGACACGCTGGACGACGAGGGCGACCTCGCGCTGTCGTTCTACCTGCCTGCCGACGCCGAGCCGGGCGAGCGCCGCTTCAAGCTCTACCTGCGCGGCGAAGGCGTCACGCTGTCGAAGGTTCTGCCGCTGCTGCAGGCCATGGGCGTCGAGGTCGTCGACGAGCGGCCGTACGAGCTGTTCCGCGAAGACGGCGGCGCCAGCTGGATCTACGACTTCGGCCTGCGCATCTCGGCGAAGTACCTCGACGAGAGCAGCACTGTCGCGCTCGACGCGCTGCGCGAGCGGTTCCAGGAGGCGTTCCACGCGGCGTGGCGCGGCGATGCGGAGGTCGACGGCTTCAACGGCCTCGTGCTGCGCGCCGGCCTCACGTGGCGCCAGGCCGCCGTGCTGCGCGCGTACTCGCGGTACCTGCAGCAGGTCCGCAGCCCGTTTTCCCAGGAATACATCCAGAACACGGTGCTCAAGCACACCGAAGTGGCCATGCGGCTGCTGAACCTGTTCGAGACGCGCTGCGATCCGCAACTGTCCGATGTGGACCGCAAGACGCGCGAGGACTCGCTCGTCGGCGAGATCACCGCGATGATCGACGAGGTCACGAGCCTCGACGAGGACCGCATCCTGCGCCGTCTCATGGCCGTGATCAACGCGACGCTGCGCACCAACTATCACGTGACCGGCGCGGACGGCGCCACGCGGCCCTACCTCGCGATCAAGCTCGACCCGAGCGGCGTGCCGGAGCTGCCGGAACCGCGCCCGAAGTTCGAGATCTTCGTGTACTCGCCGCGCGTGGAGGGTGTGCACCTGCGCTTCGGCGAGGTCGCGCGCGGTGGCCTGCGCTGGTCCGATCGGCGCGAGGACTTCCGCACGGAGGTGCTCGGCCTGGTCAAGGCGCAGGCGGTGAAGAACGCCGTGATCGTGCCCGTGGGCGCGAAGGGCGGCTTCGTGGTGAAGCGCCCGCCGGTCCCGACCGGCGACGCGAGCCTCGACCGCGACGCGCAGCTGACCGAGGGCATCGCGTGCTACCGCATGTTCATCTCGGGCCTGCTCGACCTCACCGACAACCGCGTCGAGGGCAAGACCGTGCCCGCGCCGGGCGTGGTGCGCTACGACGCCGACGACAGCTACCTCGTCGTCGCGGCCGACAAGGGCACCGCGAAGTTCTCCGACATCGCCAACGAGGTCTCGGGCCAGTACGGCTTCTGGCTCGGCGACGCGTTCGCCTCCGGCGGCTCGGTCGGCTACGACCACAAGGCCATGGGCATCACCGCCAAGGGCGCGTGGGAGAGCGTGAAGCGCCACTTCCGCGAGCTGGGCAAGGACACGCAGACCGAGGACTTCACGACCGTCGGCATCGGCGACATGATGGGCGACGTCTTCGGCAACGGCATGCTGCTGAGCGAGCACATCCGCCTCGTGGCCGCGTTCAACCACATGCACGTGTTCCTCGACCCGAACCCGGACGCCGCGGCGACCTTCGCGGAGCGGCGCCGTCTGTTCGACCTGCCGCGCAGCTCGTGGGACGACTACGACCGCTCGCTCATCAGCGAGGGCGGTGGCATCTACCCGCGCTCGGCCAAGACGATCCCGATCAGCCCGCAGGTGCGCGAGGCGCTCGGCATCGCCGAAGGCGTCACGCACCTGCCTCCGATGGAGCTCATCCAGGCGATCCTGCTGGCGCCGGTCGAACTGCTGTGGAACGGCGGTATCGGCACCTACGTCAAGGCGGAGACCGAGACCCACGGCGACGCGGGCGACAAGGCCAACGACGCGATCCGCGTCAACGGCAACCAGCTGCGCGTGAAGGTCGTGGGTGAAGGCGGCAACCTGGGCCTGACCCAGCTCGGCCGCATCGAGTTCGCGCGGGCCGGTGGCAAGATCAACACCGACGCGCTCGACAACTCCGCCGGCGTCGACTGCTCCGACCACGAGGTCAACATCAAGATCCTGCTCGACCACCTCGTGGCGACCGGGGACCTCGAGCACACGCGGCGCAACTCGCTGCTGGAGGAGATGACCGACGAAGTCTCCGACCTGGTGCTGGCCGACAACTACCGGCAGAACGCGGTGCTCGGCGTGAGCCGGGCCCACGCCGGCCCGATGGTGTCGGTGCACGCGCGGCAGGTGTCGTCGCTCGTGGCGAAGGGTGCCTTCGACCGCAACCTGGAAGCCCTGCCGAGCTCCTCGGAGTTCCGCGCGCTGGAGAAGGCGGGCGAAGGCCTGTCCTCGCCGGAGCTCGCGACGCTGCTGGCCCACGTGAAGCTCGACCTCAAGGACGAGCTGCTCGCCAGCGAGCTGGTCGACTCCGAGGTGTTCACGCGCAGGCTGCCCGAGTACTTCCCGAAGCCGCTGCGCGAGCAGTTCACCGACGCGATCTCGCAGCACCCGCTGAGCCGCCAGATCATCACCACGCTCGTGACCAACGAGCTGGTAGACGGCGGTGGCATCTCGTTCGTCTTCCGCCTGATGGAGGAGATGAACGCGACGGCCACCGACGCGGTGCGCGCGTACGCGGTGGTCACCCACGTCTACGACCTGCCGACGCTGTGGGCCGAGATCGACGCGCTCGACAACGTGGTGCCCACCGCGGTCGCCGACGCGATGGTGCTGGAGACACGCCGGCTGCTCGACCGCGCCGCCCGCTGGTTCCTCACCAACCGGCCGCAGCCGCTCGCGCCGCTGGCCGAGATCAACCGGTTCGGCCCGGTCGTCGCGGAGCTCGGCCCGAAGCTGGGCGACCTGCTGCGCGGGCGCGAGCTGGAGTCCGTGGAGGAAGACGCCGGCAAGCTCGTGGCCGACGGCGTGCCCGCCGACCTCGCCCGCCGGGTGGCGCTGCTGCTGCACAGCTACGGCCTGCTCGACGTGGTCGAGGTCACCGAGCTGGCCGAGCAGCAGGTGGGGCTCGACGCGCTGCACAGCCCGGCCGACACCGCCGAGCTGTACTTCGCGCTCTCGGACCACCTGGACATCGACAAGATGCTCACCGAGATCAGCAAGCTCGAACGCGGCAACCGCTGGCACGCCCTCGCCCGGCTCTCGCTGCGCGACGACGTGTACGGCTCGCTGCGTGCCATCACGCTCGACGCGCTGCGCCACAGCGACCAGGACGTGGAGGCCGACGCCCAGATCGCGCAGTGGGAGAAGACCAACGCGTCGCGGCTGTCGCGCGCCCGCGTGGCGCTCGACGAGATCACCCGCTCCGGGCGCCTCGACCTCGCGACGCTGTCGGTGGCGGCGCGCCAGATCAGGAGCACGGTGCGGTGACCTACGTTTCGCACGTCCGGCCGCGCTGGTCGGACATGGACGTGTACGGGCACGTCAACCACGCGAACATGGTGACGCTCCTGGAAGAGGCGCGGATCCCGGTGCTGTTCGGCGACGCGGTGAAAGCCGGTCTCACCGAGCTGCCCAAGGGCGTGGTCGTGGTGAAGCTCGGCGTGCACTACCGCGCGCCGATCGTCGTCACGCCCGAGACGACGGTGCGGGTGGAGATCACGCTCACCGAGGTGAGGGCGGCAAGCATCACGCTTGCCTACGTCGTGCACACCGGGCCCGAGGAGTCGGACCCGGTGGCCGTGACCGCCGAGACCGTGCTGGCGCCGTACGACACCGTCAAGCTGCGGCCGCGGCGCCTCTCCGCCGAGGAGACCGAGTTCCTCAAGAAGGTGTTCGCCGATGCCTGAGCTGCGCATTCCCGACGCGGGCGACCGCGACACGCTCGGCGCGTTCGTCGCCCGCGCGGTGCGGCTCGACGGCAACACCGCCGTACGCCTGCGCAACCGCCCCGACGGTGGCAGCGGTACCGGCACTGTCGAAGCGTGGACGGCCACGCCGTTCGAGGTCCTCGCCACCCGCGCGGTGGCGGGGACCGTGACCCCGGCCGACATCACGGTGTCGGGCAACGAGCTGCTGGCGGCCCTCACGGTCGCCGGCGGCGAGGTCATGGACCCGGGCCCCGCGCGCGACCTGCTCTGGCACGCGGAGCTGCCCGCGTCCGGCCGCTGGCAGCTCGTGGACGACCTGCCGGTCGGCGTAGTGTCCGACCTGGCCGACCGCGGCGTCACCCTGGCCCGCGACAACGTCGGCCCGCACGGCACGCCGCCGGCGTCGCTGATGGATCAGGCCGTGCTGACGGTGACCGGCGGCGAGCTCGAGGTGAAGGTGCAGCTGCGCTGCCTGTTCGCCTTGTCCGGCATGGGGTTGTTCGACTCTTCCATCACCGGTGACGTGGTCCGCGTGACGGCCACGGACTCGTGGCTGCGGCTGGACGCGCGGTATGGGGCGGTGCTGAAGCGAAGGCACGCGTTGTTGCCGCTTCTGTTCTGAAAAATCGTTGCGTGATTCCTGGGGTGAGCCTCGCCATTCCGCGGGGCTCGCCCCAGTCACATTGTCTGTTCGCTTTGTCTGGAATTGCGCGCAGCAGGCACCCGCCATTGCCCCTTCGCTTCTGATTTTCTTGCGATTTCCTTGTGGCCGTGGTGCATTCCCGGCGACAGTGCGAGGGTGGGGACATGACCGACCCCGACGGCGACCCGACGGCAGATTTCCTCGCCGACGTGCGTGCCGAGCAGACGCCGTGGCGAACCGACCGCCCGGCCGACGCCGAGGGACCCGAGCAGGCGGGCAAAACCGCGCGGCCCGGCCGTTTTTCGCGGGTCGGCCGAGCCGTGGGTGAGGCCGCTCCGTATGTGCAGGCCGCATTGTTCACGGCGTGGATCGCCACGTCAGTGGCCGATTCCGGCGACAGTTCGGGCGGGATGAACGGAGGTCAGAGCGGTTAGGCGGTCCCCGTGGACCGAAACTCCGGGTAGAGTCGGTGCCGGATCAGCCGCCGATGTCCGATTCGGCGCGACCTCGAACACCGCACCGCCGGTTGTCGTGGCTTTTTGCGCGCACGCGGTCCGAAGGCCGTTTCCGCCTGCCAGAGCCGAATTGCCGACGGTGGAGGGGAGACCCATGCTCCTGTCCGGTCCCGATCGTCTGACAACCGAAGCCGTACACGAAGACCCACTGGTGCTGAGACGGGCCCTGGTCGGCTACGTACGCGCGGTGGCCGAAGCCCTGGACGTCTCCGTGGAGGGAACGTCATGCGAGGTCGCCGACACGGTCACGGCCTACGTGGCGCTGAGCCGCCGCTCGCCGCGTTACCCCGGCCGTGACTTGATGTTGCTCTGGAACTACCGGCAGGGCTGGACGCTTTCCGTCGAGACGAGGCCGGCCGAGCCGCCGCTCGTCGTCGCGCGCCTGGGCGGAGACGTCGTCCCGGAACCCGCCCTCGTGGGCCGGTTCGTCGCCGAGGTCGTCTCGGCTTCCGACAAGGGCGCGTGGATCACGCCGCCCAGCCGCACCGCCGCCGATCGGGGCGAGCTGGCGGCCCGGCTGGAACGACGTGCCCGTCCCGTCGTCAGGCGGTCTTGAGCTTTCGCGCCAGCCGCTCCGGGCGGGGCCAGCGAACCTGAGACGCCCAGTTCAGCTTCTCGAACAGCCAGATGAGCCGAGCTGACGTGTCCAGCTGGCCCCGGCCCACGCCGTGGCGGGCGCCGGTCGGGTCGGCGTGGTGGGAGTTGTGCCACGACTCGCCGAACGACAGGATCGCCAGCGGCCAGAAGTTGGCCGAGCGGTCCCGCGCCTCGAAGGGGCGCTCACCGATCATGTGGCACAGCGAGTTCACCGACCACGTCACGTGGTGCAGCGCCGCCACCCGCACGAGCCCGGCCCAGAAGAACGCCGTGAGCGCGCCCCACCAGCTCATCGTGGCGAGGCCGCCGATCAGCGCCGGCGCCAGCAGCGTCACGGCGGTCAGCACGGGGAAGAGGCTGTCGACGCGGCGGATGTCCGGATCGTCCAGCAGGTCCGGGGCGAAGCGGCGCGAGTTGGTCTTGTCGCGGTCGAACAGCCAGCCCATGTGCGCGTGCCAGAAACCCTTCGCCAGCGCCGCCGGAGTGGTGCCGTAGCGCCACGGGGAGTGCGGGTCGCCGTCGCGGTCGGAGTAGGCGTGGTGGCGGCGGTGGTCGGCGACCCACGAGATCACGGGGCCCTGCATCGCCATGCTGCCGGCCACGGCGAGCGCGATCCGCAGGCCGCGACGGGCGCGGAACGAGCCGTGGGTGAAGTAGCGGTGGAAGCCGATCGTGATGCCGAGGCCGCTGAGGTAGTAGAAGCCGACGGCGAGGCCGATGTCGAGCCAGCTGAGTCCCCAGCCCCAGGCCAGGGGCACCGCGGCGACGACCGCCAGCAGGGGGAGCACGGCGAACAGCTTCACGAGGAAGGCTTCGGTGCCCGTCTTGCGGCCGGCGAGCATGGGCTCGGGTGCGGGCCGTTCGCGGAGGGCTGTCGCAGAGGGAGTGGGGGAGGGAAGGGTGGCGCGAGGGGTGTCGATGCTGAAACGCTCCTGTCGAGCTGGTCCGATCGCTGCACTCTGCAGGACCGAGGCCGGATCGAGGGTGTGCCCGGGCGCCATTGCCGTTGCGGGGGGATCACACCGTTCGTGCGGTCCGGCCCTCGCGGGCCGGCCGCGACCTCCTCTTTCAACGAACCGTTCTCAGGCAAGGTTCCCGGCGGAGAATTCCGGCAGTTCCCCGAGAACGGCCGAGGGGCCGGTGCACGTGGCACCGACCCCTCGGAGAAACCGTTGTGACGTCAGAGAATCGTGACGGAAGTGGCCTGCGGCCCCTTCTGGCCTTGGCCGATCTCGAACTCCACGCGCGCGTTCTCCTCCAGGCTACGGAAACCGTTGCCCTGGATCTCGGAGTAGTGCACGAACACGTCGCCACCGCCGTTGTCCGGCGTGATGAAGCCGAAGCCCTTTTCGGCGTTGAACCACTTCACGGTGCCTTGCGTCATAAATGTCTCCACCACTGAAAACGATCGAGGTGCCACTTCGGCACCCGGGTCGAAGACCGACGGTTTGATCTTCCGGTGACGGAGAACCACTACGCCCGCGCATCTTGCGAGCGTGGCTGCGGGGAGTACCCACCGCACGAACACAAAATATGACCGCGGCCAGTTAACCACGTCGGACGCGGTCGCACCAGCCCACTGATCAGGTGCGCCACGGCGGCCGGAACCAGTCCACACTGTCTGTCCCTTGTGGACCAAAGGCGGACCGGTGCCGGTGCTGACCAGTGCTTCATTGTGCCCGCGGGTGCACGTCGTGTAGCGTCGGTCACGTCGAGAGAGTTCCCCCGCGCGCCGGCAGCAGAGCCGGCGTCGTCTTCGGCCGACCGCGAGGCCCGAGCCGGCTGCTCGGTCCGGCCGTCGTCCCACTTGTATCTCGACGACTGTTTTTCACAGAGGAGCCTGATGCGCTCGGAACGCCGTCCGCTGTCCCCCGACACCAGTGAGTTCGCCCGAGCCCGCGTCTCCGCGGAGCTGGGCCTGCGCCACCAGCGCGACCAGGCGGCCCGGACCGTCGCCGGCCGTGCCCGCGACGTGGACGACCTGCGTGGCCTGCTGGCCATGCTCGGCCTCGAGGCCGGAGCCCGCGGCTAGCTTCCCGCTTCCCCACGCTCAGACCAGCCACGCCGCCGAGTCCGGTGGCAGCCTGCCGTCCACGAGCGGGCTGCTGGACACCAGCAGCTCGCCGGGCGGCAGGGCGATCGAGCTCGCCGACGTGTTGAGCGCACAGATCAGCCCGCCCTTGCCGCCTCGGCGGAACGCGAAGCAGCCGGCGGGCGCGCCGTACCACTCCAGCTCGTCCCCGGCGCGGAAAGCGGCTTGCGTCTTACGCAGCTCGACGGCTCGCCGGTACAGCGAGAGCGTGGACGACGCGTCTTCCAGCTGGCGTTCCGGGGTGAGCCCGGCCCACTCGGGCGGCATCGGCAGCCACGTCCGCGGGTTTCGCGAGAAGCCGAACGGCGGCAGTGAACCCTCCCACGGCATCGGAACGCGCTCCGGATCCCGGCTGAACTGCGAGCCTTGGCTGCGCGCCCGCGGATCGGCCATCGTCTCGGGCGGGATGTCGACGTTCGGCAGGCCCAGTTCTTCGCCGTTGTACAGGTAGACCGCACCTGGTAAGGCCAGTTCCACGAGCGCCATGGCCCGCGCGCGCCGCAGGCCGGCCGCGCCGCCGCCGTAGCGGCTCACGGTGCGCCACACGTCGTGGTTGGACAGCGTCCACGTGGCGGGCGCGCCGGCCGCGCGCGGCACGGCCAGTGAACGCTCGATCGACGTGCGCATCGCGTCGGCGTCGAAGTGAGTGAGGACCAGGCGGAAGTTGAACGCCAGGTGCAGCTCGTCGGGCCGCAGGTAGCGTGCGAGGCGGTCCTCGTCGTGCACCCAGATCTCGCCGACGGCCATCGTGTCCGGGTACTCGTCGAGCACCTTGCGGATCATCTGGTGGACCTCGTGCACGCCGTCGTCGTCGAAGCGCGGGTCGAAGTGCTCGCCGCCGCCGAACCCGGACGCGCGCGGGTCCATGTCGGGCAGGCCGGGCGGCTTCGCCATGCCGTGGGCCACGTCGATGCGGAACCCGTCGACGCCGCGGTCGAGCCAGAAGCGCAGGGTGCGCTCGAGGTCGTAGCGCACGTCCGCGTTGCCGTAGTTGAGATCCGGCTGCTGCGAGGCGAACAGGTGCAGGTACCACTGCCCGTCGGGCACCCGTGTCCATGCGGGCCCGCCGAACACGGAAACCCAGTTGTTGGGCGGTTCCGAGCCGTCGGGGCCGCGGCCGTCGCGGAAGACGTAGCGGTCGCGCTCGGGGCTGCCGGGCGCGGCGGCCATCGCCGACTTGAACCACGAGTGCTGGTTGCTGGTGTGGTTCGGGACGATGTCCACGGTCACCTTGATGCCGCGCTCGTGCGCCTCGGTGAGCAGCACGTCGAAATCGCCGAGCGTGCCGAACATCGGGTCCACGTCACGCGGGTCGGACACGTCGTAGCCGTGGTCGGCCATGGGGGAGCGGTAGAACGGCGTGAGCCACAGCGCGTCGACGCCGAGCAGTTCCAGGTATCCCAGCCGGCTGCGGATGCCTTCGAGGTCGCCGACCCCGTCGGCGTCGGAGTCGGCGAACGAGCGCACGTAGACCTCGTAGAAGACGGCGTCGGACCACCACGCCGGGCGGGGCGGGCCCTCCGGGGGCCGGCGGTGCCCCGCCACCGGGCGTCTCATCAGACGAAGCTGTTCATCATGCTGTTTGCCGCCATCTCGAGGTAAGCCCACAGCTGCTCGCGGTACGGCTCGGGCAGGTTCTCCTCGTCGACCGCCACGCGGATCGCGCGCAGCCACGCGTCGCGCTCGATCGGGCCGATCTTGAACGGCGCGTGGCGCATCCGCAGCCGCGGGTGGCCGCGGCGGTCGGAGTAGGTGTGCGGGCCACCCCAGTACTGGATGAGGAACAGCCGGAAGCGCTCCTCGGCCGGGCCGAGGTCCTCTTCCGGGTACAGCGGGCGCAGGATCTCGTCGGTCGCCACTTCCTGGTAGAAGCGCGCGACGATTCGCCGGAACGTCGGTTCACCGCCCACGGCCTCGTAAAGGTTCGCCGGTTCGGAGCCACTCACAGTCGACACCCCTCCATCTTGCCCTTACCCCGGCTACTTGTCGGCGCCCGGTGCGGACAGGAACCGGCCCAGCGGCGGCTCGAAGCCGGCCTCCTCGAGCGCGGCGAGCAGGTGCGCACGCAGCGCCCGCTGCACGGCCCACTGCTTGCCGGGCCGCACCTTCACCGTCAGGCGCAGCAGGATGCCCTCCGGTGTGACCTTCTCCACGCCCAGCATCTCCGGTGGCTCCATCACGTTGGTGGCGAGCGCTTCGCTCTCGGAGGCCTTCGTGGCCGCGGCGGTGAGCACGGTCGTGGCGAGGTCGACGTCGGCGGAGTAGCCCAGCGGCACGTCGACCACGGCCACGGCGAAGCCCTGGCTGGAGTTGCCGACGCGCAGCACCTCGCCGTTGCGCACGTACCAGACGGTGCCCTGCAGGTCGCGCAGCGTGGTGATGCGCAGGCCCACGGCCTCGACTGTGCCGGTCGCGGCGCCGATGTCGACGATGTCGCCGACGCCGTACTGGTCCTCGATCATCATGAAGATGCCGGACAGGAAGTCGCGCACCAGGTTCTGCGCGCCGAACCCGATCGCGACGCCGACGACGCCCGCGGACGCGATGATCGGCGCCAGGTTGATGCCCAGTTCGCCCAGCACGAGGATGAACGCCAGGCCGTAGATGAGGAACGTGGCCATCGACTTCAGCACCGAGCCGATCGTCGTGGCCCGCTGCCGGCGCCGCTCCACCACGGCCGGGCCGAGCACGTCGGGGGCGCGTTCGCGCAGCGGTCTCAACAGGGCGGGCAGCTTGCCGCTGCCGCCGCGCGGCAGCGTGGTCACGCGGTCGACGAGCCGGCGTGTGAGATACCGCACGAGGAACGCGAGCACCAGGATCAGGATGATCCGCAGCGGCTTGGTCACGAGCCAGCCCGCCGAACCGGCGAGCCACTCGTTGTGCGTGATCGAAAAGACCTGTGAGCACCAGGTGCTGGGGTCGGAGATGCACGCTGGCGGGGCGCTGAGCACGGCGTTCACGGGGTCGAACAGTCCTTCCGTCGCTTCGGTTCACCCAACGGCAAGTGGATGTTGGGTCGCAGGCACGTGACACGTCACGTAACACACGTGCACTTTGGGGCTGATGTGTGGTCGACTATGCCTGCACCGGTGGAGGTGGTCGAGTGCCAGACCGACAACCCGTCCCCCTCGGCGGCGCCGGCCAAGCCATGGCCGAGCAGTCGCCGGAGACGGTCCTGCGCGCCTGCCCGGGAGGTTCCGCACCCGGCGGAACGAACCCGGCCGGGCCGGGGACCCGACCAGGGGGAGTTTCCCGTCCGCCCGGACAGCGTAGAGGCCGGGACCCGGCGACCCCGCCCTGGGGCCGCCGTCGCGTATTGCTGCTGAACGCCACCTTCGAGCCCCTCACCGCGTTGCCCATGCGGCGCGCGGTGGTGCTCGTGATGTGCGGCAAGGCGGAAGTCGTCCACGGCGACCCGGGTGGCGTGGAGTTGCACGCCGCGACCGTGTCGCTTCCCGTCCCGTCCGTGATCCGGCTCAGCACGTACGTGCGCGTGCCGTACCGCGCGAAGGTGCCGCTGACCCGGGCCGGGCTCATGCACCGCGATCGGTACCGCTGCGCCTACTGCGGCGGCCGGGCCGAGACGATCGACCACGTCCTGCCGCGCAGCCGCGGCGGACCGCACAGCTGGACCAACTGCGTGGCGTGCTGCGCCAAGTGCAACCACCGCAAGGCCGACAAGCTCCTCTCGGAGCTGGGCTGGCGCCTGCGCGTGGTGCCGAGGGCGCCCCACGGCCCGCACTGGCGCCTGCTGGCGCACTCCAAGGAGGCCGACCCGCTGTGGCGGCCGTACTTGGGTTCCGCGGCCTGACGGACTGTCTGACGGCCCGTTGGGAAGGCTCTGACACGTCGGCGCCCCGGCTGCCTGTGCGGCGGCCGGGGCGAGCCGATGATTCGCTGAACGCTGCCCGTGCGTGGTCCGCGCGGCGGCTTCGTCTTCACGCGCGCGCCCTTGCCGGGTGCGCGCGTTCTGCTTTCTCAGGCGGCCAGCGCGAAGTCGGCCTGGAAGGTCACGCGGGTGCCCCGGGTGACGCGGGTGCCGTTGGTGACGCGGGTGACTCGGGTGCCGCACGTGACTCGCGTGCCACGGGTCACGCGGGTGCCCCTCGTGACGCGGGTGCCGGCCGTCACACGGGTGCCGTTGGTGACGCGCGTACCGCGGGTGACCCGGGTGCCGCGCGTGACTCGCGTGCCGCCGGTGACGCGGGTACCGCGAGTGACCCGAGTACCGCGGGTAACCCTTGTGCCGGACGTCACGCGCGTTCCGGGCAGGAATTCGGTCTCGCTGGGTGACGAAATGGGCTCGGTGATCGCCTGTGCGGGGGGCTGGACGCTCTGCATGAGGTGGCCTCCTGGGACCGGTGCGTGACCTGCTGGGGCTGAGGAGCGGACCGCAAGGCCCGTACAGGTGAAAAAGCTACGAGGATTTCAGTGCGCCGACAAGACGGGGGCGACCGGTACGGCCGCCTGTACGTTGAGTTGCAACCTTTCGGCCCGCCCGGCTTCGCCCCAACGTTCCAGCGCGCGCGGGCCAAGCGGCGGACGGGCGCTCCCGCACGACAAGCGGTCACCTCTCGGCGCGGCGCCGCGCGGTGGCTGCCAGGGTCATCCGATACGCTCACCGGCGTGAACGTTGTCGAGACGATCCTGGTCTACGCGGTCATCCCCCTGGCCATCTACTTGGTGGTCGGTGCGGCCACCCTGCGGAAGAAGTTCTCGGGGACGCCGCGGTACCGGCCGGGACAGCCGTGGGAGTACCCCGCGATGTGGTGGACCGCCAACCCGGAGGGTGTCGGTGCGGGTCACCACGCCGTCGATCCGGACTCTGTGGTGCCCTCGGGCACCGTGACTGCTGCCGGAGGCGCACGTGGCAAGTGGTGAACTCGCGCACTCGGCCACCGCGGTCGATGTCGCGGAGAAGGACCTGCCCTTTGGTGAGGTGATCACCAACAGCGGCCGCCGTTCGGCGGCCAAGATGTACGAGCCCGCCGAGCCGACCAGCCCGTTCTCGGTTCAGCAGCTCGCTCGCCTGGACGAGGCGCTGACCTTCGCGACGCGCGAGTCCGGCGTCGCCTTCAGCGTGTACCTCGGCGACCTCGGCGAGGACACCCGCGCCGGAGCCGAGAAGCTGCTGGCCTCGACCGAGGACCCGGCCAACTCCGTGGTCCTCGCGGTCTCGCCCGCGCAGCGCGCGATCGAGATCGTGGTCGGCGAGCGCTCGCACGTCCGCCTGCCCGACCGCGGCGCCAACCTGGCCGTGGCGAGCATGGTCGCGTCGTTCAAGGAGGGTGACCTGGTCGGTGGCCTCGTCAACGCCCTGCGCATGCTGAGCGACCAGGCCGGGCCGGACCTGAAGCACTGACGTCCGCCTGACGCACCGAAGGGGGCCTCCTCGACTGTCGAGGAGGCCCCCTTCGGCGTTCACGGGTGTTTCCCGGCGTTCTCGGTGGTGCTCGGTCAGGACCTTGTGCAGACGGCGTGCTCCGGCACCCCCCAGGGATCAAGAAG
Organism: Amycolatopsis sp. NPDC051373; assembly: GCF_040689465.1. NCBI lineage: Bacteria > Bacillati > Actinomycetota > Actinomycetes > Pseudonocardiales > Pseudonocardiaceae > Amycolatopsis > Amycolatopsis sp. NPDC051373. The sequence continues at coordinate 50,897 of NZ_JBFBAE010000042.1, forward strand.
GGCATGGTGGCGCACGCGGCGAGGGCGGCGGCGCTCGGCCTCGCGCCGGCGCAAGCTCTTCGCGGCCGAGTAACTCGTCCCGGGACGCACCGGCGTTGCCACGGACGGCCCGGGCACCGAGGTGTTGCGACGCGAGAGCGCAGTGCCGCCTGAGGGAACCACGGTCACCTACGTCGAGACGCGCGCCGGCTGGGGTGTCGGGAGCGCCGCCTCCGCCGCGGAGGCGACCGCTCAGACGCTGGTCAGCGCGATGGCGCGAGCGGCCGGCCGGTGACGCGACGCGGGGCTTCCCGCTCCCCTGGAGAATGGGAGCGGGAAGCCCCGCGCGGCAGAGCCGTCGGACTTCTCAGACCTGGCTGTCGAACTCCCGCGCCGCGAGCGCGCGGACGATGCCGGCGCGGCCTTCGGACACGAGCCGGCGCAGTGCGGCCGCGTGCTCGGTCTTGAGCCACTCGTCGGACGCGGTCACCGTGGCCGGCTCGACGGCCCACGAGGGGTAGAGCCCGATCACGGTCGGCTGGGCGCGCTCGCTGGAGCGACGCGTCCACACCTCGTCGATGACCTCGAAGTAACGCTCGACGTAGCTGCCGAGCAGCTGCTTCTGGCCCGGGTGCGAGAAGCCCGAGATGAGGGCGTCGCTGACGGCGTTGGGGATCTCGTCGTCGTAGACGGCGCGCTGCCACGCGTCGGCCTTGGCCTCGGCGGTCGGCTGCAGCGCGCGGCACCGCTCGGCGTGCCGGCGGCCCGCGGCCGTGTCGTCCTTCGCCAGCTCGGCTTCGATGTCCGCGGTGCCGGCCTTGCCGTGGGCCACGAGCGCCTGAAGCAGGCGCCAGCGCAGGTCGGTGTCCACGGTGAGCCCGGGCAGCGGCGCGGAGCCGTCGAGCCAGCCCGCGACGACACCCAGCGTCGCCTCGTCGAGCACGCCGCCGGCCAGCGAGTTCACGAACGCCAGCTGGTGGTCGGATCCGGCTTCGGCACCCTGGGCGAGCTCCAGCAGCCGCCCGGTGAGCGCCGGCCAGCCCTGCTCGGCGGCCCACTTCTGGTCCGCGTATGAGTTCAGCGCCGTCTGCGCTTGAAGCAGCAGCCGCTGCACAACGCCGACCTCGCTCTCGGCGTGGATGCCGCGCGCCACCAGCGTCACGAAGTCGCGCGCCTTGAGCTCGGCCTCACGCGTCATCTCCCACGCGGCCGACCAGCACAGCGTGCGGGGCAGCGGCTCGACGATGTCGGCGATCCTGTCGATCAGCGTGGTCAGCGACGCCGGGTCGAGGCGCATCGTGCAGTAGGTGAGGTCGTCGTCGTTGACCAGCACGAGCTTGCCCGCCGGCTTGCCGACCAGCGCCGGCACCTCGGTGCGGTCCCCGGACACGTCCAGCTCCACGCGTTCGGTGCGCACGACCTTGCCCGCGCCGTCTTCGTCGTACACGCCGACCGCGACGCGGTGCGTGCGCAGCTCACCGGCGCCCGGCTTCGCGCCCGTCTGCACCACGGCGAACGACGCGAACGTGCCGTCGGCCGCCACCTCGTAGCGCGGGCTGAGCGAGTTGAGGCCCGTGGTCTCGAGCCACTGCGCGCTCCACCACGACAGGTCGCGCCCGGACGCCTCTTCCAGCGCGGCCAGCAGGTCGGCCAGCGTGGCGTTGCCCCACGCGTGCTTTCCGAAGTAGACCTTCAAGCCGTCGAGGAAGTGCTCGATGCCCACGTAGGCCACGAGCTGCTTCAGGACGCTCGCGCCCTTGGCGTAGGTGATGCCATCGAAGTTCACCTCAACGGCGTGCAGGTCGACGATGTCGGCCGCGATCGGGTGCGTGGAGGGCAGCTGGTCCTGCCGGTAGGCCCACGACTTCTCGATGTTCGCGAAGCTGGTCCACGCGTTCTTGTACTCGGTGGCCTCGGCCTGCGCGAACACGCTCGCGAAGGTCGCGAACGACTCGTTGAGCCACAGGTCGTCCCACCAGCGCATGGTGACCAGGTCGCCGAACCACATGTGCGCCATTTCGTGCAGCAGCGTCTCGGCGCGGCGCTCGTAGGCGTAGCGCGTGACGCGGCTGCGGAAGACGTAGTCCTCCAGGAAGGTCACGGCGCCGGCGTTCTCCATCGCGCCCGCGTTGAACTCCGGCACGAACAGCTGGTCGTACTTGGAGAACGGGTAGGGCGTGCCGAACTTCTCGTGGAAGAAGCCGAAGCCCTGCTTGGTCTCGGCGAACAGGCGGTCGGCGTCCATGTGCTCCGCGAGCGACGCGCGGCAGTAAATACCGAGCGGGATCGTGCGGTGGGCGTCGGAGAACTCGTCGCGCCACTCGGCGTACGGGCCGGCGATGAGCGCGACCAGGTACGTCGAGATCCGTTCGGACACGGCGAAGTTCGTCACACGGGCGCCGTCGGGAGTGTCCTTTTCGGTCTCGACGAGCGCGTTGGACACGATCTTCCAGTCGCGCGGCGCGTGGACCGTGAGCTTGTACACCGACTTCAGGTCGGGCTGGTCGAAGCAGGCGAACATGCGCTTCGCGTCGGCGGTCTCGAACTGCGTGTAGAGGTACACGCCGTTGTCGACCGGGTCGACGAAGCGGTGCAGGCCTTCGCCGGTGTTCATGTACCGGCAGTCCGCGGTCACCACGAGTTCGTTGTCCGAGGCGAGCTCCGGCAGCGCGATGCCCTTGTCCTCGACGTAAGCGCTCACGTCGAGGTCGGTGCCGTTGAGCACGGCGGAGCGGACGCCCTCGGCGACGAGGTCGATCCACGACGACTCGCCCGGCCGGGTGGCGGAGAAGCGCACTGTGGTGGTGGAGAGGAAGGTCTTCTCACCGGGACCGCCGTGGCCGTCGGTCAGGTCCAGCACGATGTCGTAGGACGCGACATCCAGCAGGCCGGAGCGCTGCTTGGCTTCGTCACGAGTCAGGTTGGGGGCGGGCACGGGCACCTCTGGTCTTCGATTACGGTTGCGGTTTTCGGGCTGTCGGTCATCCAATCATGCGAAGCGGTCCTCGGGCGACGGGGAACAACCGGGCCTATCGCGCGCGTTGGCGCTCAGTGTGGGTGACACCCACTCCGCAAAGGCATGCCTGCCGACGTCCAACCTCGCGAGGAGCTCGTTGAGATGACCGCTGCGTCCCAGCCCACCAAGGTGGACTTCTATTTCGACCCGATCTGTCCGTTCGCGTGGATCACCTCGCGGTGGATCCTCGAGGTCGAGAAGCACCGCGAGCTGGACCTGAACTTCCGGATCATGAGCCTGTCCGTGCTGAACTCGGGCCGGGAAGAGCTGCCGGAGCGCTACCAGGAACTGATGGACAAGGGCTGGCGCCCGGTCCGCGTGGCCACCGCGCTGGCCGCCGCGAAGGGCGAGGGGGCGCTGCGCGACTTCTACACGGAGTTCGGCACGCGCTACCACAACCAGGGCAACAAGGACTTCGACGTCGTCCTCAAGGAGGTCCTCGAAGTGATCGGCGCGCCGGCCGAGCTGATCGAGGCCGCCGACTCGACCGAGTACGACGAGGCGTTGAAGAAGAGCCACCACGAGGGCATGGATCCGGTCGGCATGGACGTCGGCACGCCGACCATCCACATCGACGGCGTAGCGTTCTTCGGCCCGGTGCTCAGCTCGATCCCGCGCGGCGACGACGCGCTGAAGCTGTTCGACGGCGCCGTCGCGATGGCGAGCTACCCGGACTTCTTCGAGCTCAAGCGCACCCGCACGGGTGAGCTGAACTTCGACTGAGGTTTCACGGGGTCGCGAACGCGGCCCTCGTGACGCCGGCAGGGTAGGGCGAGGCCGCCACGGCCTCGTCCGCCCCACTGGCCCCGGCCACCACGGCGGCCTTCAGCTCGTTGAGCCGGCGCAGCCCGTCGCGGTGCTCCCGGACGAACCCGGGGTCCACGGGCTCGCCGTGCCCGGGCACCACGATCCGCGGGTCGAGCGCGATGATCGCCTCGAGCGCGCCCGGCCACTCGCCGAGGTGGGTCTCGTCGCTGAACGAGTCCGCGGTGAAGCCCTTAGGCCCGTGCTCCACCACGTCGCCGGCGAACACGACGCCCGCGTCGGCCACGTGCACCACCAGGTCGTGGTCGGTGTGCGCGCGGCCCGGGTGCACGAGCGCGACGGTGCGGCCGCCGAGGTCGAGCTCGGCCCGGTCGATCACGAGCCGGTCGGGCGGCATGATGCCGGTGCGGTCGAGGGCGTCGGCGATCTCGGGCTTGCCCTCGGCGCGGTATTTCGCGCTCCGCTTGGCCTTCGTGGTGTCGCCGTGGTCCAGCAGCTCGCGCAGGCAGCGTTCGTGGGCCCAGACGTCGCACGGCAGGAACGGCGTGGTGCCGAAGCTGTGGTCGAAGTGCGCGTGCGTGTAGACGACGCTCCACGGCAGGTCCGTCAGCTCCCGCACGGCCGCGGCGAGCTCAGCGCCCTGGTCGACGTCGCCGCGGGTGTCGATCACCAGGCAGCGCTCGGCGCCGATCACCAGTCCCGTGGTCAGGTCGAGCTCTTCGTAGCGCCGCGCGTGCACGCCTTCGGCTACCTCGGTCCAAGTCATTCCGCCTCCAGGGTTTTCCCGCGCAGGGTGGGCGCAGTGGTGCTGACGTCAGTTTGCGCGGCGAGCTCGACGTCGCCGGGGTGGCCGGCCGCGGTCAGTTCGCGGCCGGACGAGCACGTGCGCAGGGCGTGCGAGAGGTCGGTGCCCGCGTAGGCCATGGCTGCGAGAGCGGCTTCCGCCGAGAGCGTGCGGCCGTGGCGGGCGAGGGCCGCGGCGATCGCGCCCGCGCCCAGTTGGTCTTCCACACAAGGGCGCAGGGGTCCGAAGTGCTTGCCCTCGCCGAGCAGGTCGATGCCCCAGCGTTCGCCGGCCGGGATCACGCCGACGGGCCGCCCGGCCGCCAGTTCGAGCGCCTTCGCCGCGACGGCCGATGCGTTGCGCAGGCAGCCCGCCAGCACGTGGGCGCCGGTGGCGGCGGCCGCGGCGGTCAGGGTGGCGCCGTTGGGCGAGGGCAGCGCGAGCAGCGTGCCGGACGGGATGTCCGTCACAGACGAGGGCCGCAGCGTCCACGCCGCCTCACCCGCGACGACCGCGCCCTCGGCTCGCGCTTCGGCGACGCCGCGTTCGTCGCGCCAGCGCACCGGCAGCACCCGGCCGCCGCGCGCGGCGACGAGATCCGTGGTGGTGCAGAAGGAAAGCACGTCGACCACCACAAGCACCGCGCACGCGCCGCCGAGCGCCGTGACGCCTTCGGCACCCCATTCGAGCCGCACGTCGTGTCCCGGCTGCTCCCACGTGTCCACCCCCAGAGCATGCCCGCCACCGGCGGTGATGGCAGACTCGCCGCTGTGCGTGTCTACTTGGGATCCGACCATGCCGGTTTCGAGCTGAAGAACCACCTGGCCAGCCACCTCGCGGGCCAGGGGCACGAAGTAGTCGACGTCGGTCCGCACACTTACGACCCGGTCGACGACTACCCCGCCTACTGCGTGGCCGCGGCGCTGCGCGTGTCCGGCGACGAGGGCAGCCTGGGCATCGTGATCGGCGGCTCGGGCAACGGCGAGCAGATCGCCGCCAACAAGGTGCCCGGCATCCGCGCGGGTCTCGGCTGGAGTGTCGAGACGGCGCAGTTGTGCCGCGAGCACAACCACGCGCAGGTGCTCGGCGTCGGCGCGCGTATGCACACCGTCGAGCAGGCCACGGAGATCGTCGAGGCCTTCCTGGCCACCGAGCCTTCGCCGGAGGAGCGCCACGGGCGCCGGATCCAGCAACTGCTCGACTACGAGCGCACCGGCACGCCCCCGCCCTTGCCGGAAGCCTGATGCCCGAAGGGCACACTCTCCACCGCCTCGCCCGTCTGCACGAACGCCGCTACGCCGGCGCGCCCGTCTCGGTGTCCAGCCCGCAGGGCCGGTTCGCCGAGGAAGCGGTGAAGCTCGACGGGCAGGTGCTGGAGTCCGCCGAGGCGTACGGCAAGCACCTGTTCCACGACTACGGTCCACACGGGACGGTGCACGTCCACCTCGGCCTGTACGGCACGTTCGGCGAAACGCCGCTGCCGGAGACCGAACCGGTCGGCCAAGTGCGGATGCGCTTGATCGGGCGCACGCACTGGACCGATCTGCGCGGTCCGACGCGGTGTGAGCTGCTCGACGCGGCCCAGGTGGACGCGATCAAGGCGCGGCTCGGGCCCGACCCGTTGCGCCGCGACGCCAAGCCCGATCTCGCGTGGGATCGGATCTCGCGTTCGCGCACGTCGGTGGCCGCGTTGCTGATGGACCAAGCGGTGCTCGCCGGTGTCGGCAACGTGTACCGCGCCGAGGTGCTGTTCCGCCACGGCGTCGCCCCGATGGTGCCCGGCCGCGCGCTCGATCGCGGGCTGTGGGACGAGATGTGGGCCGACCTGGTGACGTTGATGCGCCACGGCGTGCGCATCGGCCGCATCGACACGGTGGCGCCGGAGCACATGCCGGCCGCGCAGGGCCGCGCGCCGCGCGACGACCGGCACGGCGGCGAGGTGTACGTCTACCGGCGTGCCGGGATGCCGTGCCTGGTGTGCGGCACGCCGGTGGCGCACCAGGAGCTCGTGGGGCGCAACCTGTACTGGTGCCCGTCGTGTCAGCCCGCCTGAGTCACGCGGTGAGGCCGTCCAGCAGCAGGTCGAGTCGTTCGGCCAGCGCGGCGGCGAGGTCGAACGGCGGTGCCTCGTCGGTGAGCCAGCGGCGGAGGGTGTCGCCGTAGATCGCGGTGACCACTTCGGCGACGGTGCGCGGCGGGAGTTCCGAGCGCAGCTCGCCGCGGTCCTGGCCTTGGCGGATGGCGTCGATCGTCGCGTCGGGCACGGGGTGCTGGTGGGCGACGACCTCGTCGTGGCGCAGGCTCACGTGCAGCATCCGGGTGAGGGTGCGTTCGCGCTCGTTGATGGCCGCCAACGCGGTGAAGTAGCGGTGCAGTCGGGTGCGCGCGGATTCGTCGGAATCGTCGACGGTGAGCAGCTGGTCGCGACGGTCCTGGCCCCATTCGACGAGGAAATCGCGCTTGTGCGGGTAGTGATTGAGCACCGTCTGGCGCGCGACGTCGGCCTCCGCGGCGATGTGGTCGATCGTCGTCGCTTCGTAGCCGCCCTCCTCGAACAGCTTGAGCGCGGCCGTGAGCAGGCGCGCCCGCATCCGGGCCCGGTTCGCCTCGCGTCGTCCTGTCACGGAGTCAGGGTACCGAAGTTTGGGTCGAAGGCTAAACTTAGTCTGGAGACCACACTTCAAAGGAGTGCACATGCAGGTGGACATCCGCGACAAGGTCATCGTCATCACCGGCGCGGCGCAGGGGCTCGGCCGCGCGCTCGCGCTGGGGCTGGCCCGCGAGGGCGCGCGGATCGCGGTGCTCGCGCGCAGCTCGGCGAAGGCGGCGGGCACCGTGGACGAAATCGTGGCCGAGGTGCCGGACGCGCCGAAGCCGCTGGCGGTCGTGGCGGACGTGTCCGACGAGGACCAGGTCCGCGCCGCGGCCGCCGCCGTCGACGCGCACTGGGGCCGGGTCGACGCCCTGATCAGCAACGCCGGCTGGATGCCGCCCGCCGGCACGATGAAAGTGCTCGACTTCGAGCTGGCCGATCTGCGACGGATCCTCGACAGCAACCTCGTCGGCTGTTTCCTCGTGACCAAGCACTTCGCGCCGATCATGATCCGCGGGGGCGGCGGGCGGATCATCTACGTCGGCAGCATGGTCGGCACCCAGGCCGGTCCCGGCGCCGGTGCGTACGGCGCGTCGAAGGCCGGGGTGCACCTGCTGAGCAACGTGGTGCACCAGGAGCTGGCGGACCAGGGCATCCGTACGGTCGCGCTGGCTCCCGGGCTCACGGTCACGCCGGGCATGCGGGTGGCGGCGAGCGAGGAGCACATCGCGCGGGTGAGTGCTCGCTACCCGGGTGGCCGCGTCGGGCAGTCGGAGGACATCGTGCCGTTCGCGGCCTTCCTGTGCAGCCCGGCGGCCGAACACCTGTCGGGGACGCTGGTGGGGATCCGGCCGATCACGGGGTGAGTCCGATGTGGACGGAGTGGTGGAACCGCTGGTATGACTGGGGTTCTGTGTTTCCCCGCCGGCGTGGCACTCGCGCTGAAAGCCGTGAAGGGCCCCCGGGGGACTCGAAGTCCCTCGCGGAGCCCTTCACGGTGCTCGATCCTTGGTCGTGCGTGGGGTCAGAAGTCGAAGCCGCCGCCGCCGAATCCTCCGCCATCGAACCCGCCGCCGTCGAAGCCGCCGAAGTCCTGGCCGCCGCCGTCGCCGCCGTCGAAGCCGCCGCCGTCACCGCCATCGCCACCGTCGCCGCCCTGGTCGCCGGACTCGAGGGCGTCCTGCTGGCCGGCGTCGTAGCCCGACTCCCAGGCCGAGGCGCTGGCGATGCCGCCCATGCCGGAGAACATGGCGCTGAACAGGAACATCGAGCCCAGGCCCCACGCGCCGGCCACGAGTGCGGGCTTCCACCACGGCTCGCTGTACCAGCCCTGCGGTACCGGGCGCCCCGCCACGCGGCCGCCGGGGTAGTAGTACGGCGTGTCCTGGCCGGGGTCGGGCGAGGCCTCGTAGTGCTGGCCCTCGACGTCGACCTTCCGGTGCTCGGTCACCTTGCCGGCGCGCTCGCGCTCGGCCTCGTCCGGCAGCGCCGGGCCGGGGTCGAGGCCCATGGCGGTGCGCGCGGCGCGGACGTAGTAGAGGCCTTCGACGGCGGTGTCCTTCACCAGCCGAGCCTGTTCGACGGTCTGCGCCTGTTCCATCTGCGAGCCGGCGGCGTTGTAGCGCTCGCTGGCGTCGGCCATCGCCTGCTGTGAGGCCGTGTCGGTGCCGGAGATGTTGAGGACCTGCCCGCCGAGGCGTTCGACGAGGCGGCGCGCATCAGCCTTCGCGTCGTCGAGCTGCCGCTGCCGCGAAGCGGCCTGCGACCGGGCGAAGTAGAGCCCGCCCCCGACGATCACGAGGACGAGCACGATCAACAGGATCGCGGTGCCCATGGGTCACTCCACGTGTTGAGCTTGTCTCGGCGGCCCCGTGGCCGCCTTTGAACCGGACAACGCGGACAGTACGCTGAGGGTTCCCGAGAGGTGACGTGGAGCACCTCTGGCCGAGAAAAGTAGAACACGTTACAGTCGGGGGATGAAGTTCTCCCTGTCGATCGCGATGAACCCCCTCGATCAGCTGGGCGAGCTCGCCCGCGCCGCCGAGGAGGCCGGATTCTCCTCGATCGTCCTGCCGGATTCCCTGTTCTACTCGGAGAAGGTGTCCGCGGACTATCCGTACACGCCCGACGGCAGCCGGTTCTGGACCGAGGAGACGCCCTGGGTCGACCCGCTGGTGGCGGCCGCGTCGATGGGTGCGGTCACCGAGCGGCTCGAGTTCTACACGTCCGTGCTGAAGCTCGGCTCGCGCAACCCGGTCCTGCTCGCGCGTCAGGTGAACTCGGTGGCGGCCCTGACCGGCGGCCGGTTCTGCCTCGGGCTCGGCATCGGCTGGTCGCCGGAGGAGTTCGAGTGGTGCGGCGCCCCGTACGAGCGGCGCGGCAAGCGTTTCGACGAGGCCATCGAGGTGCTGCGCCTGATCCTCGACGGCGGCATGGTCGAGTTCCACGGCGAGTTCTTCGACTTCGACAAGCTGCGCATGAGCCCGACGCCGCCGAAGCGCGTGCCGTTCTACATCGGCGGCCACACCGACATCGCGCTGCGCCGGGCCGCGCGCGTGGGCGACGGCTGGTCGTCGGCGATGATGACGCTCGACCAGCTGCGCGACACGATCAAGCGGCTCAAGGAACTGCTGGCCGAGCGCGGGCGCGAGGCCGATCCGTTCGAGTTCCAGGCGGTGTGCGTCGACCGGTTCGGGCTCGACGGGTTCCGCGAGCAAGCCGAGGTGGGCGTGACCGACGCGATCACGATGCCGTGGGTGTTCGAGGGCCTCGGTTTCGACGCCGAGGTGGGCCCGAAGGTCGACGCGATCCGCAAGTTCGGCGAAGAGGTCATCGCGAAGTTCCGCGGATCGGGGGAGTGACATGAGTGTCGAGGTCAGCTGGGACGTCGACGCGGCCCAACCGCCGGCTCGCCTGGCGTCCTTCCGCTCGATGACGTCGGTCGCAGCGGGCGACAAGGGCGCGTGGCTGGCGTTGTTCGCGCCGGACGCCGTGGTGGAGGACCCGGTGGGCCCGTCGATGTTCGACGAGCAGGGCAAGGGCAACCACGGCCGCGAGGGCATCGGCGCGTTCTGGGACCTGACGATCGCCCACGTGGAGCGCTTCGAGTTCGTGATCCGCGACTCGTTCGCCGCGGGCGCGGAGTGCGCGAACATCGGCACCATCACCACCTACCTGCCCGGTGGCTACCGTGTCGACACCGACGGCGTCTTCGTATACCGCGTGGGTGAAGACGGCCTGATCACCTCGATGCGTGCCTTCTGGGAAACCGAACGCGCCATGGCGACGGCGCGTCAGGTCTGAGCTGCCCGATACCACCTCCGCGGGCGGTCTGACCGGCCACTGTTCGGCTCGCGGTCCCTCCGGGACGCCCGCGCGCGGGCTTACGGTGGGGCGCATGATGGCTCGTGGTGTGCACCTTGTCGGCAGCGTGCCGCTCGAGGACTCGGAGACGGTGTTCCGCGCGGTCTCGGCCCACCTCGGCGAGTTCGTCCGGCGGGTGACGGACGGCGAGACGGGCGTCCGGTCGAACTGGACGTTCTGGCAGCGGGCGGTGTTCGCGCGCACCCCCGGCCTGGTGACCGACGACGTCCACCGCGGTGAGTACAGCAGCACACCCAAGTACCGGCTGGCCGGTCCCGCTTCGGCGGTGCGCTTCGGCCCCCTCGGCTACGCCCAGGCGGCGCTGTCGTCGTGGGTCGTCTTCCGGCGCCTGCGCGCGGCGGGGGTGCTGCCGGACGTCCGCTTCCAGGTCAGCCTGCCGACGCCCCTGGCCCCGATCTGCGTGCACGTGGACACCGCCGACCAGGCCGCCGTCGAGCCCGCCTACGAAGCCGCGATGCTGCGCGAGCTGGAGCTCATCACCGACGCCATCCCGGCCGACCAGCTCGCGATCCAGTGGGACACCGCCGTCGAGTTCGGCATGCTGGAGGGCGTTTTCCCCAGCTGGGTCCCGGATCTCGAGGCCGGCGTCCTCGACCGCCTGACCCGCCTCGGCAACGCCGTGCCCGCCGACGTCCACCTCGGCTACCACCTGTGTTACGGCGACAGCGGCGGCCGCCACTTCGTCGAACCCGCGGACACCGCGCTCCTGGTCCGCGTGGCGAACGCCCTGGCCGCACGGCTTTCGCGGCCGCTGGGGTGGATTCACCTGCCCGTGCCGATCGGCCGGACGGATCCGGAGTACTTCGCGCCGCTGCGGTCCTTGGCGTTGCCCGCTGAAACCGAGCTGTACCTCGGTCTTGTGCACGACGCGGACGGCGAACCCGGTGCCCGCAAACGCATCGCGGCCGCACTGTCCGCTGTGGACTCCTTCGGCATCGCCACGGAATGCGGCTTGGGCCGCCGCCCGCCGGAGACGGTGCCGGGCTTGCTGGCCCTGCACGCGGCGGTGGCGGAGCTGACGTCCTGATCTGTTCAGTGGGTGGGCGGCAGGGCTTCCATGCAGAGGTCGGCGTACGAGCATTGCGTCCGGATGAGGTCACGCGACTGATCCAGCGACACCGGCACGTCGGCTCGGTCAGAGGGGAACCTGGCGTGCAGCCAGTGCGCCCAAGGCCCGGTTTCGCCGAGGAATCGGGCTGAGTACTCGGTGCCCAGCCGCGTGTCCAGGTAGCTGAGCGCGCCCATGGCCGAGTCCTGCTCGCCGCGGTCGGTGCGCGGCAGGAACGCGTGGAGGTAGTCGGCCAGCAGATGTGCGTCTTCCTCCGTGCCGAATCGTGCCAGCGCGAAGCAGAATCCGCGGCCGGCGTAGACGCGTTCGTTCGCGAGGAGGAGCTCGCCGATCCGTTCACGGTGCGCCGCGCGCCGGGCGAAGGCGACTAGCCACGACGCCGTGAGTTGCGCGCGCCATTCGTAGCCGAGCAGCAGCGCGAGCTCGTCTTCGGTGATGTGCAGCGAGTCCTCGGCCATTGCGCGGCCGAAGGACTGCCGCGCCGCCGGGTCGCTCAGGAACTGGGTGTTGATCAACTGCAGGTACCTGCGGCCCGGCGTCACGTACCTCTCGACGACGGCTTTGAGTGCGGGCTCGTGCAGGTGGTTGCGCATGCGGGGATTCTGCCTGCACGAGCGCCTGACCACGAAGGCCTTTTCCTGGCAAGATCGCCAATCGGGAGTTGCCGAACAGGGGAGGCGTCATGGCTGCCGGACATCCGCTCGGACCGCCGGCTCACGAGCAGCACTGGGTGGACTTCGCGGCGCAGCTTGCCGCTGAGTTCGCGCTCACGACGGCCGAACGAGACCGGACCGGCGAGTTACCTGTCGAGAACCTCCGACGGCTGAACGCCAGCGGACTCGACACCGCGCTGCTGCCGGCCGAGTACGGCGGCCAGGACCTGAGCTACCGCAGTTACGGCGCGATCGTCCGGCTGCTGAGTGCGGCCTGCCCGTCGACGGCGTGTGTGTGGGTGATGCACATCGGCGCGGCGGCGGGGCTGGTGGAGCTGTCGGAGCCTGACGTGGCGCGGTTCTTCGCCGAGCGGCTGGCGGCTGGCGCGCGGTTCGCGAACGCGTTGAGCGAGCCGGCGGGCGGGAACCTGTTCCTGCAGTCGCAGCAGCCCGCGGAGGCGGTGGCCGGCGGTTTCCGGCTGAGCGGGGAGAAACGCTTCTCGTCCGGGTGTGAGATCGCCGACCACTTCCTCGTCAACGCGAAGGTCGACGGCGTCTCCACGTTCTTCGGGCTCGATGCCGATCCCACGACGATGACGTTCCAACCGAGCTGGGACGCGATGGGCCTGCGCGCGAGCGGCAGCCGGCTGATCCGCTTCGGCGGCACGCTCTTGCCGCACGAGCGCCGCTGCCCGCCGTCGAAACGGCGGCGCCCCAACCACATCGGAGCCGGGGTGGCGGCGTTGTCGCTGGGGGTGGCCGATGGTGCGCTGGCTGCGTTGCGCGAGCACGCACGCGCCCGGAAGGTGCTGCCGGGCGGCGGGACGGTGGCGGAGCAGCAGTGGGTGCGCTTCGGCGTCGGCGAGCTGGAGAGCCGGCTGCAGGCCGCGGCGATGTTCGCGCAGCACATGTGCTGGCTCGCCGACGAGAACTCGCCCGGGTTCCTGCCCGCGACGATGCGCGCGAAGCTGCTGGCCAACGACGTCGCGCGCGAGATCGCCGACCTCGGTGTGCGCGTGGGCGGGGGCTCGGGGTACCTGAAGACGTCGCCGATCGAGCGGTGGTTCCGCGACGCGCAGGCGGGCTGGCTGATGGCCTACTCCGCCGAGACCTGCAAGGACGTGATCGGCTCGCAGGTGCTGGGCGACGATGCCTGAGCGCATGCTGTTCAACGCGTTCCACATGTTCGCCGTCTCCCACCACGCGCAGGGGCTGTGGGCCGAGCCGGACAGCCGTCAGCTCGGCTACACCGACCCCTCGATGTGGCTCGACCTCGCGCGGACGTTGGAGCGCGGCCGATTCGACACCCTCTTCTTCGCCGACGTCCTCGCACCGTACGAGACCTACCGCGGCTCGCGCGACGCGGCAGTGCGGGAGGGGATGCAGTTCCCGACCGGCGATCCCTCGGTGCTGATCCCGCTGCTCGCCTACCACACGCAACACCTGGGTTACACGTTCACGCAGAACATCCTGCAAGAAAACCCGTACCCGTTCGCCCGCAAAGTGTCCACTCTGGACCACCTGACGGGCGGGCGGGTGGCGTGGAACATCGTCACGTCGTTCCTGCCGGGCGCGGGCCGCAACCTCGGCTACGGCGGCCTGCCGGGCCACGAGGAGCGCTACGGCCGCGCCGAGGACTTCACGCAGGCGGTGCTGAAGCTGTGGCTGCACAGCTGGGAAGACGGCGCGGTGCTTCGTGATCGTGAGCGGCGCGAGTTCGCCGATCCGGCCAAGGTGCACGCCGTGGTCCACAATGGACCATACTACCGGCTTGACGGCCCGCACCTGAGCGAGCCGTCGCCGCAGCGGGTGCCGGTGCTGTTCAACGCCGGTGTTTCGCCGACGGGCCGCGCGTTCGCCGGCCGGTACGCGGAGTGCCTGTTCGTCAACTCTCAGGACCCCGCCGAGGCGGCCCCGATCGTCGCCGACGTGCGCTGGGCGGCGGCCGCCGAGGGCCGGAACCCGGCGCACGTCAAGGTTTTCGTGCCGCAGTCCTACTTGCTCGCCCGTACCGAGGCCGAGGCCCGGCGGCGCCACGCCGAGCTGCTGGAGCGCCAGACCGTGGAAGGGAACCTGGCGCGCGCGTCGGTGTTCGCCGGGCACGACTTCGGCCTCGACGACCCGGACGCACTCGTCGGCGACCTGCGGCTGCGCGAGGTGTCGGAGCCCGTGCGCAAGCTCCTCGCCTCGACCACGCGGGACGACTGGACACTCGGAGAGCTGATCCTCAGCCGTACCAGCAAACGCGTGGTCGGGACGCCCGAGCAGGTTGCCGAGAACATCGCGCGCTGGCGGGACGCGGGTGTCGACGGGATCAACCTCGAATACGTGATTTCCCCGACGAGCTTCACCGAGTTCGTGGACCACGTCGTCCCGCTGCTGCAGGCGCGCGGCCTCATGCAGCGCGAGTACCGGCCGGGGACGTTGCGGGAGAAGCTTTTCCCCGACGGCGGTCCTCAGCCGCCGCGGGGCCACCCGGCGTGGGCGCTCACGCCGCGCTGTGGGCCAGCCAGTGGTCGATGAGGCCGCGGTCGCCGGTGATCGTGACGTCGTCGGCGGGACGACGGCGGGTGAAGACGAGCAGGAGGTCGGTCAGCGGGCCGGCGAGCGTGGCGTCGGCGGAGGCGGTGCCACGGGTCCACTCGATACCGTCCGGAGTGCGGGTGAGGTGCCAGCCCTCGGCGTCGTCGGGGACGATCCGCAGGGTCTGACCGGTGCCGCGCAGCTCGGCGACGTCGGGTTTGAGCGTCTGCGTGACGGGGTGCGCGAGCAGTTCCAGCCAGTCGGTGATCGCGTCCTCGGCGAGATCCGGGGAAACGGAGAATTCGCGGCCCGCGGCGTCGGCGTGGTGGACGATGGTGTCGTTGAGCATACGGCGCAACCAGAACGTGGCGGGTCCCGGGCCGAAGAACGTCCACACGGGACCGTCGCTCGTGGACACCGCGTCGACGAGATCCGCGGCTCCCGCGTGCAACCAGCCGGACCAGCCAGCCGGGTCGCCGGGGTCCGCGTCGAACGGGTCGGGCACCGGCGACGGGCCGGAGCGGACGATGCTCGCCGACCAGCGGTGCGCCTGGCCGACGTGGCCGACGAGCACGCGCAGCGGCCAGTCAGGACACGTCGGCACGCGGGCGTCGGGGTCGGCGCCGGCCGCGGCTTTCGCGAGGGCGTCGGTGTGGTGGTGGAGTGCGTCGGCGAGTCGGGTGGTGTCCATGGCCGTACCGTAGGAACTCCATCCGGCTGGAGGTTCTACCGATGGTGACCGAGGTCACACTGGGGATCGGCGACCTGGCGCGACGGACCGGCGTGCCCGTCCGCACGATCCGCTTCTACTGCGACGAAGGCCTGCTCGAACCCACCCGCAGCGTGGGCGGCCACCGCCGCTTCGCCGAGGACGCCGTCGAGCGGCTCACGCTCGTCCGCCGGATGCGCGGCCTGGGCCTGGGGCTGCCGCTGATCACCGACGTCCTCGCCGGCCGCCGCTCCCTGGCCGACGCCGTCGCGGCCGAACGCGCCGCCTTGGACCGCGAGGTCGCGACGCTGGCCTGGCGACGGTCTGTCCTGCGCGCCGTCGAGGACGCGACCCCGCTCGACCGGCCCGCGCGCCTCGAACTGCTCTCCGCCGTGGAAGACGGGTACGCCGCCCACGACGTTCTCGTCCGCCTCTGGCACCCCATGACCACCGGCCCCGTTCCCGCCGACTCGGCCCGCATGTTCCTGGACATCAGCGCGCCGCCGCCCCCGGAGCTGCCGACGCCCGCGCAGGTGATCGCCTACGCGTCACTCGTCCTGCTCGCCTCGGACCGCTCGTTTGTCGATGCGCTGCGCACCAGCACGCTGGTCGACCACGACCGGATCTCCGACCTCGCCGCCCTCCACGCCGAGGTGGCCCAGGCCTGCGAGCTCGCCTTCCCCGCCGTGACGTCGGGCACCCGCCCGACGCCGGGCCCGGCTCTCGACCGCTTCGTCGCCGCCCACGCCGCCGCCCTGCGCGCCACCGACACCCCGGCCTTCCGCCGCGCCCTCAACCACCGCACGGCCCCCGACCGCGACCCCCGCGTGCGCACCTACTGGACCCTGGCGGGCCAGGTCACAGGCGAACCGGCCCCGATGGGCGTCACGCACACCTGGCTGCTGGATGCGTTGAATGCTTCGGCCGGCTGAGAGGTGCGCCGTCCCGTGAAGGCGAATCCGAAGGCCGCGCTGCTTTCGCCTGTTGTCGTGCTGCTGGCCGCATGCGGGCCGACGGCGAAGGCGTTCGATCCGCCCCAGCCGGCGCGACCGCCGTACGCGTTGCTCGCCGGCGCGGATGGCTTCTATGTCAATCCCGACAACCCCGCCGCGAAATGGGTGCGGACAGCGCCGCCCGGCCCGCGCACGGACTCGATCCGGACGCGGATCGCCACGAGGCCGGCGGCCACGCTGATCGCGGAGCCCGCGGCAACTGCCCGCGAGGAAGTCCGGGCAGCGGTGACCGCCGCCGCGGCGGGCGGAAGCTGCCGATCCTGCTGCTCGACGCGGATCGGGCCGGTGCGTGTGCGGACGGGGGTGCGCGGTAATTCGGCGAGGTGGCGCGAGGGCTGGGGGACGACCGCGCGCTGATCGTCGTCGGGGGCGCCACTGCGAATCCGGTGACGCTGCCCACGCTTTGGCGTCAGCGGCCCGGACGAAGGTGCTGCTCGACGTGTCCGATGCGGCGTCGCCGGAGGTTGCCGCGCAGCGGGTTGCGGCGAGCGGGCCGGACGTCGACGGGTTCACCACCAACGTCGGCGGCTACGCGCCCGAACGCGTGGCCATCGCGATCAGCCGGGCGATCAGCCGGGCCCTTGCCGCGATCGCCGGGAAACGCGACTACACCGCCGTGATCGACAGCAGCCGCAACGGCAAGCCGGTCTCCGGTGCGGGTAACCCGGCCGGTGCGCGAATCGGGTCGTACGAGGTGCTCTCCGATGACGGCGCTCCGCAGCAGCTGTGGCTCACCGTGCCGGGCATTTCCGACGGGCCGTGCGGAACCGCCCCGTCCAGCCGTGCCGGCGACTTCGGCCCCGACCTCGCCGCCGCCCTCGCTCGACGCTGAGTCCCAGGACGGCGTCCCAGATCTTGGACAACCTCGCCAGACGTCTGACGTCCAACCTATTGTCGCGGCGGACGAGGGCGAGGAGTGGTGCATGTCCGAACGTGATCGGGCTCGGTTGGCGGAGCCGGCGCAGCCGCAGGATTTCCCGGACAGCCCGTTGAGCCGGGTGTTGCGGCAGCCGTTGCTGCTGGGGGTCTTCCTGCCGCTGCAGACGGGTGGGTGGTCGCAGTCGACGTTGCCGCGCGGGACGGACTGGACGTTCGACTACAACCGGGCGCTGGCGCAGCAGGCGGAGAAGTACGGGTTCGACATCGCGTTCGGGCTGTCGCAGTGGCTGCCCAAGGGCGGGTTCGGCGGCCAGACGCACTACCGCGAGAACTTCCTCGACCCGTTCGTCTCGGCGATCGCGCTCGCGTCGGCGACGGAGTCAATCCTGTTGCTGGGCACGGTGCACGTGCTGTACGGGCCGTGGCACCCGTTGCACCTGGCCAAGTTCCTCGCCACCGCCGACCACATCTCGGGCGGGCGCTTCGGCGCGAACATCGTCACCGGCTACGCCGACACCGAGCCCGCGATGTTCGGGCAGCTCAAGCCCGAGCACGACAAGCGCTACGCGATGGCCGACGAGTTCGTCGCCGTCTGCAAGGACCTCTGGGCCGGGGAGGACAACCTGACGTTCCACGGCGAGCACTACTCGCTGCAGGAGGCCTACGCGTCGCCGCTGCCGAAGTACGGCCGCCCGATCCTGGTGTCCGCCAGCGGTTCCCCGGCGGGTTTCGCGTTCGCGGGCCGCAACTCCGACCTCGTGTTCATCTCCAGCCCGGCGGGCGAGAACATCGACCGCGCGCTGGAGGCGTTGCCGGCACACGTGGAGAAGGTGAAGCAGGCTGCGCGGGACCAGGGCCGCGAAGTGCGTGTAGTGATCAATCCCACGGTCGTTTCGGCGCCCACGAGCGCTGAGGCGCACGCGCGCTACCAGGCGATCATGGACCACGCCGACCTCGGTGCGATCGGCGCGTTCACCGACCGCCACACCGCGGGCGACAGCCAGTCGTGGCTCGAGCACTCCGCCCGTGGTCGCGCGGTCGGCGGGCACCTGCACATCGTCGGTTCGCCCGAGGAGGTCACGGACAAGCTGCGCCGCCTGCACGAAACGGGCATCGACGGCGTTCAGCTGACCTTCTACGACTACCAGCCCGAACTCGACTTCTTCGGCACGCAGATCGTGCCGCTGCTGGAAGAGGCCGGGCTGCGCAAGAGTGTTACGAATCCCTGACTGTCCACGCGGGACCGGCTGCCGCGGCCGGTCCCCGGCCTACTCTGTGCGAAGACAGAGGAGGTCACCCTGATCACGTTGGTGCTGATCGGCTTGGTGGGCGGGCTGATCACCGGCATTTCGCCGTGCGTTCTCCCGGTTCTGCCGGTGTTGTTCATGACGGGCGGGGCAAGCGGCGCGGCAGCGGCACCCACGCGTCGCCGGCCGTTCCTCATCGTCGCGGGGCTGGCGTTGAGCTTCAGCCTCGTCACGCTCCTTGGCACGCTCGTGCTCGCCGCGCTGCACCTGCCCGGTGACGTGCTGCGCTGGACGGGGCTCGTGGTGCTGGTGGTGCTCGGCGTCGCGATGATGTTCCCGCGCGTGCAAGACCTCCTGGAACGCCCCTTTGTCCGGCTGGGCCGCAAATCCGTGCCGGGCGACCGCGGTGCGTTCGTTCTCGGGCTCGCGCTCGGCACCGTCTACGTGCCGTGCGCGGGGCCGGTGCTCGCGGCCATCACCGTGGCCGGCGCGACGCACACGATCGGCGCGTCGACGGTCGCTTTGACGATCGCGTTCGCCGTCGGCACGGCGATTCCGCTGCTGTTCTTCGCGATGGCCGGCAACCGCGTCGCCGAGCGGGTGAAGGCGTTCCGCGACCGGCAGCGCCAAGTCCGCATCGCCGCGGGGATCGTGGTGATCGGGCTGGCCGTCGCGCTCACGTTCAACGTCACCGACGCGCTGCAGCGCGCCATCCCCGACTACACCGCGGGACTGAACCAGGCCCTCGGCGCGGACAAGGTCGGTGGTGGCAGCCTGCAGGCGTGCGACCCGTCCGACGAGCTGCAGGACTGCGGCACCGCGCCGCAGCTGGTCGGCATCAACCAGTGGCTGAACACTCCCGGCGGGAAACCGGCCGCGCTGCAAGGGAAAGTCGTGCTCTACGACTTCTGGGCGTACTCGTGCATCAACTGCCAGCGCGCCATCCCGCACGTCGAGGCGTGGTACCAGCGCTACCACGACGCGGGCCTGGAGATCGTCGGCGTCCACACGCCGGAGTACGCGTTCGAGCACGTCCCCGCCAACGTCGCGGACGGCGCCGCCCGCCAGCACATCACCTACCCCGTGGCGATCGACAACGACTACGCCACCTGGAACGCCTTCAAGAACGAGTCCTGGCCCGCCGAGTACCTCGCCGACGCCACCGGGCACGTCCGCCACGTCTCCATCGGCGAAGGCGACTACGACGGCACCGAGTCGCTCATCCGCGAGCTGCTGACCACCGCCAACCCGGGCCAGACGCTCCCACCGCGCACCGACGTCGCCGACGACACCCCCACGAACCCGTTGCAGAGCCCGGAAACCTACCTGGGCTCCGAGCGCAGCGGCGCGGGCGGCGCCCCCGTCGACCTCCAGGGCAAGTGGACCACGACCCCCGAATACCTCACCGCCGGCGACGATGCCTCCCTCACCCTCACCTACGACGCCTCCGCGGTCTACCTCGACGTCGGCGGCACGGGCACCGTCACGGCGACCGCCGGCGGCGTCACGAAGACGATCCCGGTGTCCGGCAGCCCGGACATCCACGCCGTCGTCCAAGCCCCGACACCCCAGCAGGGCACGGTGACTCTGAAGCTGAGCCCGGGACTGCAGGCGTACTCGTTCACGTTCGGGTGAGGTTTCGAGCCCGGTCGAAAGGCATCCGGGGCGAAGTCCGTCTTCTTCCGGCCGCGGGGTGACGGCTTTGCGCTGAGTGAGGACAACGGCACCGTGCGGCTGCGCACCGACGGCCGCCTCGCGGCCGCCGGGCACCGACCGGGCGGTGCGCTGCCGGCTCACCGTCGCCGCGGCCGCGGCGCGGACGATCTGCGCGTGGTCCGCGCCGGTGCTCACCCCGAGCGGGCGGACAAGCTTTCGACCCTGCTCGAAAGGTCACCACCGGCCGCGGTGCACGACTTCGTCGAACGGGCGGCGCGTGGGGTTCTTGATGGGCCGCAACGGCCGGTCGGCGGGGTAGCCGATGGCCAGCATGAGTGACACGACGTGGTCGCCGGGCACCCCGATGATCTCGCGCGCCCGGTCCTGGTCGCCGATCGACGAGTGCCCGGTGCCGATGCCGAGGTCGGCGGCCGCGAGCATCATCGCGTAGGTGGCCTGTCCGAGGTCGTACTGGTCGAGCACGCGCGTGCGGTCGTCGGCCGGTTCGGGCACCACCAGCACGATCGCGGCCTGGGCGCCGGCGAGGTGCCCGGCGCCCTGCCAGACCGTGGAGAGCTCACGCAGCTGCGCGCGGTCGGTCACGAGCACGAAGTCCCAGTGCTGGCGGTTCGACGCCGAGGGCGAGCGCCAGCCGGCCTCGGCGATCCGCGTGAGGTGCTCTTCGGCCACCGGCTCGTCGGTGTAGCTGCGGACGTTGCGACGGGCGCGGATGGCGTCCCAGGTCTCCATGGTGTTCTCCTCTTCGCGCGCTTGCCCGGTGCCGGAAAGGACCGTTGCGGGACAAGGCTGCCACGGCGGGCGTGGGCACCGCCACCGCGTCGCGCCCGAACCGCGCGTGATCCACTGTGGACGAACGCCGGCCCTGGCCAACTGTTTCCGTGGGTAACAATCTTGCATCCTCGTGTTTTCCCCGGCGTTCACCGGGGTAGCTGGCCGTCGGACAACACAGAGGAGGCCCTATGGGCGTGGACGCCGGAACCACTAGTCCGGAACAGGTGGGCGCGGCTGGCGACGACAAGCGGCTGAAGAAGCACTTCGGCCCGATCGGCCTGCTCTTCACCGCCGTCGGATCGGTGATCGGGTCCGGCTGGCTGTTCGGCGCGCTGAACGCCGCGGAGCTGGCGGGGCCGGCCGCGATCGTGTCGTGGGGGATCGGCGCGGTGATGTTCATCCTGATCGGGATGACCTACGCCGAGCTCGGCACGATGTTCCCGCACTCGGGCGGGGTCGCGCGGTTCCCGCACTACTCGTTCGGGTCCTTCGCCAGCTTCTCGATGGGCTGGGTCACCTGGATCGCCGCGGCCGCGGTGTCGCCGATCGAGGTGCTCGCGGTCGTGCAGTACGCCACGAACTACGTGCCCTGGCTGGAAACGCTCGACGCGGACAAGAACGCCGTGCTCACCCCGGCGGGCACCGGGATCTGCATCGCGCTGCTCGCGGTGTTCGTGCTCGTGAACTTCTTCGGCGTGCGCTGGTTCGCGCGGATCAACAACGTGCTCGTGTGGTGGAAGCTCGCGATCATCGCCGTGGTGATCGTCGTGTTCCTGTTCACCGCCTTCGACGGGAGCCACTTCACCGACTACGGCGGCTTCGCGCCCTACGGCGCCCACGGCATCTTCTCCGCCGTCGCCAGTGCCGGGATCGCGTTCTCCTTCTTCGGGTTCCGCCAGGGAGTGGAGCTTGCGGGGGAGACGTCGAACCCGAAGCGCAACGTGCCGCTCACCCTCATCGGCTCGGTCGTGCTCACCGGGATCCTGTACGTGCTGCTGCAGATCGCGTTCATCGGCGCCGTCCCGTCCGACGCGGTGGCGAAGCAGGGCTGGCAGAACGTCGGCGCGAACTTCTCGGCCGGTGGCGACGTGCTCGCCACGTTCGGGCCGCTCGCGGCGATCGCCGGCATCCTCGGGCTCGGCTGGCTCGCCGGGCTGCTCTACGCCGACGCGATCATCTCGCCGGGGGACACCGGCCTCATCTACACCGGCGTCACCGCGCGCATCTCGTACGCGATGGGCCGCAACCGCAACGCGCCGGCCGGGCTGTCGAAGGTGAACAACACCGGCGTGCCGTGGGTGAGCCTCATCCTCGCGTTCGTGGTGGGCTGCTTCTTCTTCCTGCCGTTCCCGGGCTGGAGCCAGCTCGTCCAGTTCGTCACCAACAGCACCGTGCTCTCGTTCGGGTCCGGGCCGCTGGTGCTGCTCGCGATGCGCAAGCAGCTGCCGAACCAGGTCCGGCCGTTCCGCCTCGGCCGCTCGGGCGCGTGGATCGTCGCGTTCCTGGCGCTGTTCTCCACGAACCTGATCATCTACTGGACCGGCTGGGACACGAACTGGAAGCTGTTCGTGGTCATCGCGTTCGGCTACGTCCTGCTGGCGCTGCACCAGACGCTGGCCAAGGGACGCACAGCGCGCATGGACTTCCGGCACGGCTGGTGGGTGCTGGTGTGGTTCGCCGGGCTGGCGATCATCAGCTACCTCGGCGACTACCCCGAGCAGGACAAGCACGCCGGCAACCTCGGCGTGCTCGACTTCGACCTCGGGGCCGTCGCCTCGCTGGTGCTGACGGCGATCGTCATGGCCCTCGCGCTGCGCAGCGCGCTGCCGCGTGAACGCGTCGAGGAGATTCTCGCCGAGCACCGCGACGACGAGGAAGAGGCTGTCGCCTGAAGTCCACTTCCCACACCCCGGCTCGCCGTCGCGATGCCGGGGTGCTGCGGTTTCGGGCTATTCTCCCCGTTTGCGGCAGACTGGACGCCATGACCCGACCGAGTCCGGTGGCCGACACCGCCGACGTCGACGCCCTCACCGACGCCGTGCTCACGGCGTCGCGGCTGCTCGTGGCGGTGTCGGTCCGGTCGATCGCCGCGGCCGGCGACCGGCTGACGCTGCCGCAGTTCCGGCTGCTGGTGGTGCTGCACACGCGCGGGCCACTCAAGCACGCGACCCTCGCCGAGCACCTGGGCGTGACGCCGTCCACGGCCAGCCGCATGGTCGACCGGCTGGTGGCCGCGGGGCTGGTGCACCGGCAGCACAGCCCGGTCTCCCGGCGGGAGATCGTGCTGGAGCTGACCGACGAGGGGATGAAGACCGTCCGCCAGGTCACCGCGCGCCGGCGCCGGGAGATCGCGAAGATCGTGGCGAAGATGCCGGAGCAACGGCGGCGGAGCCTGGTGGAGGCGCTGGCGGCGTTCGCCGAGGCCGGCGGCGAACCGCCGGTCGGTGCGGGACCGGAAGCCGCCTGGGGCTGACGGTGATCACCGCCGGCCGGCCTTGACCTTCGCCACCACTTCGAGCAGCAGGTCGGAGACCGTGTCGGGCGCCGTCACCGACGGCGTGTGGTCGACATCGTGCACCCGGACCTCGGCACCCATCCGTTCGGCCATGAACCGCTGGTTTCCGGCGGGGACCATGCGGTCCTGCTCGGCGAGCAGGTACCAGGACGGCACGTCGCGCCACCGCGGGCGGCCCACCGAGACCGTGATGCACGCGCCGGAAATCGGGCGCTGCAACGCGCGCAGGCGGACCTGTTCCTCGGCGGAGGCGTTCGGCGCGAAGGCGGCGGCGAAGGCTTCGTCGGGGAGCCAGATCAGGCCGTGGGCGTCGGGGGCCAGCGCCGGCGCCTGGAGGTGCGGCGTACCGCGCCCGAAGACGTCGGCGACGGTCTCCCCTTCGTCCGGGGCCAGCGCCGAGATGTAGACCAGCGCCTCGACCTTCGGTGCCGTCACGCCGCCGAGAACACCGCCGGCGTAGGCGTGCCCGGCGAGCACCACGGGACCTCCGGCGTGCTCCACTGCGCGGTCCAGGGCCGCGACGTCCTCGGGCAGCGTCGTGAGCGGCAGCGAAGCCGCGAGAACACGTACACCGGCCTGTTCCAGCGTGTCGATCACCTTGCTCCAGCTGGAACCGTCGGCCCAGGCGCCGTGGGCCAGTACAACGGTGGGGTCGGAAGACACACGCGCTCCTTGGTTCGGGGATTTCACGGTGCTGATCGAACCCTCACCACCGAACCGATTTCGAGGCTGTTCCGGGAAAAATACGTGCCCGATCTCGTTCATGCGGAGTTTCTGTGTTCTCCGAAGGAAGTTTGGATGGGTCGGCTCGGGTCACAGCGGCCAGACCGCTTTGCCCAGCTTCGCCGATGATCTTCCCGTCCAGTCCCGCGACGCGACCGGCGGGCACGATCGCCAGCAGCAGCAAGGGGAACAGGTCGAGCGGGTAGGTCCACAGGTACTGGTTGGTGTGCAGGAGCATCAGCCAGATCGGGCCGAGCAGCAGCAGGCCGCCGATGGCCGCGACGCGCGTCAGCAGCCCGAAGGTGAGGCCGATGGCCACGCCGAGCTCCGCCAGGAGCCGGAACCCTTCGAAGAAGCCGAAGTTCGGCAGGACGACGCTGCCGTAGAACCAGTGCAGCGAACTCCGCGCGCGGTCGAAGTGGATCTACTCTCTGGTCGTTCACGATTTACCCGCCCACGGGAGACAACGATGACCCACCAGACCGCCGAACCCGTTGCCCTTGACGAAAAAACGAGCATTCCCACCAAATCGCTGATACAGCTTACCGTCGCCTTACGGATTTCCGTGGGGCTCGACTGGTTCAGCAACTTTCACCGCCGCTGTCAGTGGCCCGTAAGACATTGCCGAAATGTTTCCCGGCGGCTGATCTCTTTCGCGTGTGGACTGTCCGCTGTGGACGCTCAGTTCGCCGCGTGGCGTTCGATGATCGCGATCATCGAGTCCAGACCGGCTTCCAGCGCCTTTGTGGAACGCTGCGCCTGGGCCAGCACGAGGCCGCCCTGCAGCGCGGCCAGCATCGCCAGCGACAGGTGTTCCGCGTCGGTGTCTTCGCGCAGCACGCCGTGGTCGATCATGTGCCGGAGCCCGTCGCGGATCGCCTCGGCCCAGAGGGTGAAGCTGTGGGACAGCGCAGTGCGCGCGTCGGCGTCGTGTTCGGCGAGCTCTCCCGAGAGGGTGGCCAGCGGGCAGCCGCCCTGACAGCGCAGGTCCTGCTGCAGTTGCACGAGCGCGTCGCGCCAGGCGCGCAGGGCGGCGAAGCTGTCGAGGCGGGACAGCAGCGCGTGCTGGCCGCCGACGATGCGCGTGGTCTGGAACTCGATGACGGCTCTGGTCAGGGCGCTTTTGTCGGCGAAGTAGTGGTAGATCTGCGACGAGCTGACCCCGGCGGCATCGCGCACGTCGGGAGTGCTGGTGCCGGCCACGCCGCGTTCGGCCATCAGCTGGGCGGCCGCGGACACGATCCGGTCCCGGGTGGCCTGCCCGCGGGCGGTCAAGCGGGCCGTCGCCGTCTCTGTCATGCCCCCAGTCTACGGAAAACCTGGCGAACTGGATTTGACTATCCAGTTCGCGGCCGGTACTACTGGATTGAGCTATCCAGTTCTGCCGGCTGGCAGGGCTGCGGGGACTTCGAAAGGTTTGATGTGACCACCACCAGCAGCACCATCGCCGAACGGGTCGAGGCGCTCCAGGAAGGCATGGCCGCGCAGATGCCCGCCGCGGCCGCGGCCGCGTTCGGTGGCGAGCAGGCCGCGCTGGACGCCACCGGCGTGCCCGCGGGGGTGCTGTCCGCCGGCGCCCCCATGCCCGACGGTGACCTGCTCGACGCCCACGGCGCCGCCACCACGCTCACCGCGGCGCGCGCCGGCAAGCCCGCCGTGGTCGTGACCTACCGGGGTGCCTGGTGCCCGTACTGCAACATCGCGCTGCGCACCTATCAGGCGGCATCTTCGTCAACTCCGAGGTCGCCTACCGCGGCGTGACGGTCGGGCGCGTGTCGGCCATGACGCTCACCGGCCACGGCCTCGACGT
>NZ_JBFBAE010000043.1:0-68062 GCF_040689465.1 Amycolatopsis sp. NPDC051373
CGCGATCCGCTCATGCACCCGATCCAGCTGATCCATCACCACATCGACCACCACCACGATGATCTACCACAACACCAGCAACTGCCGTTGCAGTACTAGGCGACCAGCGAAGCCACATCCTCCGCGCAGCCCCACGCCAGCGTGATCCCCGCGCCGCCGTGGCCGTAGCAGTGGACGATGTCGCCGACGCGTTCGAGCCGCACACTCGGCCGCCCCGGCCGCAGCCCCACGCGCGTGCCGAGCACGGCGGCGTCGGCCAGCCGCGGCTCCAGCTCCCGGCACCGGCGCACGATCGCCGCCGCCACGGCGGCGTCCGGCTCGAGGTCGTTGCGGCCGATCTCCTCGGTGCCACCGCACACGACGTGGCGGCCGTGCGGGATCACGTACGTCAGGTCGCCGTCGGCCTCTTCGACCGACCACGACGTGAGCCCCGGGTCGGCGAGGTGCACGACCTGGCCGCGCACCGGGACGAGCGTGTCGTCGCCCGCGAGGGTGCCGCCGGCGAGGCCGGTGGCGTTCACGACGACGTCGGCGTCGAGGTCGGCCGGCGAGGTGATCGTGCGGTACTCGGTCCGCACGCCCAGCGCGGCGACCTGCTCGGCCAGCCACGTCAGGTACACCGGCGTGTCCACGGGCGCCGTGGTGAAGGCGAGCACCGAGCCCTCGCGCGACACGTCGGTCATCGCGGTCAGCCAGGGCGGGTTGGGCACAGCTGAAGGGACACGAATCCAGCCCGGCAGGAACCGGATCCCGGGCGCGGCCAGCAGCGAGCGGTACACGCCGACGGTGGTCTCGGTCCAGCGCACCACGCGCTCGTCCGGCCGCGCCACCGGCGGGTAGATCAGCCCGCCGGCCACGGCCGACGTCGTCTCGGCCGGTTTGCCCGCCGTCACGACCGTGACGCTGTGGCCTGCCTCGGCCAGCCGGTACGCGCAGCTCAGCCCGACGACCCCGCCGCCGGCCACGGTGATCCGCATGCCGCTCCCTCCGCTCGTGCTCCCGCCCGTGATCGTGGCCGAAGCCGGGCCACCGGCGCCACCCGCCATCCGCGTAGGCTCGCTCCGGGGAGGGGAGAAACCGTGAGCCGCATTCCGGCGCTCGTCGCCGTGCTCTGTGCGCTGGCGACCGTCGCACTGGGACTCGTCTACGCGGGCGGGCACTCCCCCGGCGCGCTCGACGCGGGCGCGGCGCAAGCGATCGCCGGCCTGGGCCACACCACGCTGAACGTGCTGGTGCTGCCGACCGAGCCGTACGTGCTGATCCCGGCCATCGTGGTCATCGCCGGCGCCTGCCTCTACCTGCGCCGCCGCACGGACGCGCTGCTGGCCGTCGCGGGCCCGGCGCTCGCCCTCGCGCTCAACACCTGGGTGCTCAAGCCGCTGTTCGACCGCTGGAAGAACGACATCCTCGTCTACCCCAGCGGCCACACGGTGAGCCTGGTGACCGTGCTCGTGGTGCTGGTCCTGGTGGCAAAGCCGAAGGTGGTCACCGTCGTGCTCAGCGTGGTTCTCCTGTGCTGCGCGGCGATCGGCATGATCGGCCTCGGCTACCACTACCTCACGGACATCGTCGGCGGCACGTTCTTCGCCACCGCCGTGGTGACCGGGGTGCGCGCCGTCACACCGCGTCGCGTGCCAGCGCCGTCAGCCGGCTGACCGCCCGCAGGTACTTCTTGCGGTAGCCGCCGTTCACCATCTCCTCGGTGAACAGCTCCGGCAGCGGCACGCCCGACACCACGACGGGGATCGCGCGGTCGTAGAGCCGGTCGGCGAACGCCACGAGCCGCAGCCCCACGTTCTGGTCCGGCGCCGGCGTCACGTGCTTGAGGTGCACGCGCCGCACTCCGTCGAGCAGCTTGCCGTAGCGCGACGGGTGCAGCTTGGCCAGGTGCGCCACGAGCGCGTCGAAATCGTCCACAGTGGACCCCTCGTGCGCGGCGGCCGACGCGTCGAGCTCCTCGTCGCTCACCGGCGGCGGCGCGTCGGGCAGGCCGCGGTGGCGGTAATCCGGCCCGTCCACGCGCACGACTTCGAAGCGGCGTGAGAGCGCCTGGATCTCGCGCAGGAAGTCCTCGGCGGCGAAGCGGCCCTCGCCGAGCTTGTGGGGCAGCGTGTTGGACGTCGCGGCGATGTACACACCCGCGTCGGTGAGCTCCTGCAGCAGCCGGCTCACGAGCGTGGTGTCGCCGGGGTCGTCGAGCTCGAACTCGTCGATCGCCAGCAGGCGGTGCTCCGACAGCCGCCGCACGGCCTCGGCGAACCCCAGCGCGCCGACGAGGTGCGTGAGCTCCACGAAGGTGCCGTATGCCTTGGGCGAAGGCGCGTCGTGCCACGCCGACGCGAGCAGGTGGGTCTTGCCCACGCCGAACCCGCCGTCGAGGTAGAGGCCCATCGGCCCGGCCGGGGCGGCCTCGCCGCCGCCGAAGAGCGAACGCAGCCGGGACTTCTTCGCCGGCCGGTCTCCGATGCGCCCGGCGAACGCCGAACACGACTTCACGGCGGCGGCCTGGCTCGGCTCGTCGGGGTTCGGGAGGTACGTGGAGAACCGGGCCTCGCCGAACCGCGGCGGCGGCACCAGCGAGGAGATCAGCTCGTCGGCCCCGAGCTCGGGAAACCGGTCGGTCAGGGCAGCTGCGGGCATGGCTGCAGAGCCTAGCCAGGCCCCGCGCGCGGGCGGTCCGGGTGTCCGCACCCGCGTATCCCCCGGTCGGGGCCGGGTCGGTGCCCGTGCTGGGATAGCGGGCGTGCGGAGCGTGTGGCCACCATCACCGGGCGGGACCGGGCCCTTGTCCGACGAGGATCTGGAGCGCGTCTACAGCTACCCCGAAGACCTCACCGACCCGTTCGTGCAGGTCAACTTCGTGGCGTCGGCCGACGGCGCGGTGGCCGTGGACGAGCTGTCGAAGGGCCTTTCGCACCCGGCCGACCGCCGTGTGTTCCTGCTCGCGCGCGACCTCGCCGACGTGATCCTCGTCGGCGGCGGCACCGCGCGCGCCGAGAACTACCGTGGCGCCCGGACCAACGCGGTGCGCTCGGCCCGTCGCGCGCGGCTGGGTCTGGCGCCGGTGCCGCCCATCGCCGTCGTCACGCGGACGGGCTCGCTCGACCCGGCGGGCCCGCTGTTCACCGACACCCGCGTGCCGCCGTTGGTCGTCACCACTTCGCGCGCCGACACCGCGGCGGTGCGGGAGGCCGGAGCCGACGTGCTCGTGGCGGGCGACGAAGACGTGGATCTGCCGAGAGCGCTGGCGATGCTGACCGAACGCGGCCTGCGGCGCGTGGACTGCGAAGGCGGGCCCGGGTTGTTCGCGGCGATGATCGCGGCCGACCTCGTCGACCAGCTTTGCCTCACCGTCGCCCCGCTGCTCGTCGGCGGCGCCGCGAGCCGGATCGCGGCGGGACCGGTCGCGCGGCCACCGCGCCGGATGGAGCTCGCGTCGATCCTCGTGGACGACGGCTTCACGCTGCTGCGCTACCGGCGGGGCCGCGGCTGATGGCCGACAGCGAGGCGCTCGTCGCGGCCGCGGCGGCGGGTGACCACGCCGCGTTCGACACGCTGGTGCGCCGGCACACGCCGATGATGTACCGCGTCGCGCTGCGCATCACCGGCAGCCCGGCCGAGGCCGAGGACGTGGTGCAGGAGGCGTGGCTGGCCGCGTGGCGGTCGCTCGCGACGTTCCGCCGCGAGTCGGCGGTGTCCACGTGGCTCTACCGCGTGGTCACCCACGGCGCCGCTCCAGGCGACCCTCGAGGTCATCCGCCGGGGCTCCATGCGGGACATCACCGCGCGCACCAAGACCGAGATCCGCGAACTGTTCCACGAGCTGGAGATCATCCCGTCCAGCGCCGCCGGCGACGCCGACATCGTGCCCGTGGCCGAGTGGTGGGCCGACGGCCCGCGGTACACGAAGCCGACGATCGCGCAGCAGATCATCGCGGGTGGCGTGGCGCGCAAGCTCTGAATCTCCGAACCTCTGTTCCGAGGCCGCATCCCTGGCGGCCACGGTCGTTTCCTCGCCCCGAACCGACCGCTCACCGGGCCGAACTCACCCGTTCGAGTGACCCGCCGTGAGCTTTTCCCCGGTTCGGACATCGTAGGAGTGGGCAAGCTTCCGGCGCCGACACCAGTGGCGCCGTCCCCCACCGACAGCGAGGAGCGAACTCCATGGTGCAGCCGATCCCCCGCCGGGCCGATGTTCCGGGAACCGCGATCACCACGCCGCTCAACGAGGAGGGGTCCGCGGGCCGGACCACGATCTCGTCGCTGGTGGTGCAGAAGGTCGCCGGGCTAGCGGCACGCGAGATCGCCGGTGTCCACGCGCTCGGCGGCGGGGTGTCGCGCGCGTTCGGCGCGCTGAAGGAGCGGATCCCCGGCTCCGGCACCACGTCCACCGCAGGCGTCGCCGTCGAGGTGGGCGAGAAGCAGACGGCAATCGACCTCGACCTGGTCGTGGAGTACGGCGCCCGGATCGTCGAGGTATCACGAGCCGTGCGGCGCAACGTGATCGAGGCCGTGGAGCAGATCACCGCGCTCGAGGTGATCGAGGTGAACATCGCGGTCAACGACGTCCACCTGCCCGACGAGGACGACGAACCCGAATCCTCCCGCGTGGAATAGCACCGCGCGACTCTCCGACCACCCAGCACCAGGAGGAAACGTTGAACGCAACGCAGACCGGGATCCTCGCCGGGCTGATTCTCGGCCTCGCCGCAACCCAGGGGTTCACCGCCTTCCTGGTCACGTTCGCCGTGGGGGTCGTGGGGCTGGTCATCGGCCGCGTCGTCGACGGTGAGCTCGACCTCGGCGACCTCTTCGGCCGGGGCCGCGACAAGTGACCGGCCAGCCGCTCCCGGTCGACCTGCCGCGCGGCGACCTGGCCGAACCCGAGGAGCGCGGCAGCCTCAGCATCGCCCACGCCGTGGTACGCAAGGTCGCGCAGCACGCCGCGGACCTCGTGCC
This sequence comes from Amycolatopsis sp. NPDC051373, assembly GCF_040689465.1. Taxonomy (NCBI): domain Bacteria; kingdom Bacillati; phylum Actinomycetota; class Actinomycetes; order Pseudonocardiales; family Pseudonocardiaceae; genus Amycolatopsis; species Amycolatopsis sp. NPDC051373. The sequence goes on from NZ_JBFBAE010000043.1 coordinate 4,960, forward strand.
CGGCACGGTGCAGACCGAACGCCGCGTCGCCGGCCTCACCCGCGGCCGATCCGGCGCGAGCGCGAAGGTCGGCGGCGAGGACAACGACGTGGACCTGGCGCTGGAGCTGGCGTTGCGGTACCCGGCGCCGGTCCGGACCGTGACGGGTGACGTGCGCGCGAAGGTCACCGAGGAGGTCGAGCGGATCACGGCGTACCACGTGCGCTCGATCGCGGTGACCGTTTCCGCGCTGCTGCCCGACGCCCGGCCGCGGGTGCGCTGATGCGGTTCCTCGTGCGGTTCCTGTCCACTGTGCTCGGTCTGGCCGTCGCGGTCGGCGGAGCCCTGCTGGCGATCGAGGTCGGGTGGCGCTGGTGGCAGCCGGGCCGCGCGCCGCTGATCGTGCCGTGGGAACGCTGGCGCGAAGACCTCGCCGCGCTGCCGTGGACCGGCACGTCCGTGCGGGTCACGGCGGTGATCGTGCTCGTGGCCGGGCTGCTGTTCGTGCTCTTCGCCCTCACCGCGGGCAGCCGTGCCGTGCGGATGGCCGACCCGGCCGACGGGATCTGCGTGAGCACGTCGCCGCGGGCGCTCGCGCGCCTGGTCGGGCTCGCCGTGCGCGCGCAGGCCAACGTCACCGGCGCGAGCGTGACGGCGAGCGCGCGCAAAGTGCGCGTGCGTGCGACCAGCCGGCTGGAGAACGAGGAACAGCTGCGGCCGCGGCTGCTGGAGACCGTCGCGACGGTGCTGGACGACGTCCCGCTCGAACGGCGGCCGAAGGTGTCCGTGGTCGTCGACTCACCGAAGGACCGCCGATGAGCCGCTCCACCGCAAGCCGCGCCCTGGGCCGGTCCCACAGCGCCGAGCGCACGCTGACGTTCCTGACCGGCCTGGTCGCGGTCCTCGCGGGCGCGGCCGCGCTCGTGGTCGGGCAGGGCTGGCTCGGCGAGTTCCGCGCGCAGCGGCCGCTGCTCGATCCGATGGCCGTGAGCTGGCTGGCCGGGCACCAGCTGTCCGCGCGGATCGGCGCCGTCGTGCTCGGCGTGCTGCTGTTCGTGCTGGGGCTGTGGTGGTTCTTCCGCTCGCTGCGCCCCGAACGCCGCCCTGACCTGGCGCTCGACGAGACGCCGGGCGCCGAGCTCATCGTGACCGCCGGCGCGCTCGCCGGTGCGGTGCAGACCGACGCCGAGGCCATCGCCGGCGTCACCCGGGCGAGGGCGCGCGCGGTCGGCACGTCCGCCGAACCGGCGCTGCGCGTGACGCTGTGGCTGAGCGAAGGCACCGACGTCCGGCGCATCTGGACCGACCTCGACACATACGTGCTCACCCGCGCCCGCGAGGCGCTCGGGATCGACTCGCTGCCCACGGCCGTGCGGCTCGAACTCGACACGACGGGCCCGGCACGCGTGCGCTGACCGCGCGTTTCGCACAGAATGCCCGCATGGCCCTCCCCGTGCAGGCTCCGATCAAGCCCATGCTCGCCAAGCCGGCGAAGGCGATCCCCGACTCCGGCGGGCTGCTGTTCGAGCCCAAGTGGGACGGGTTCCGCTGCCTGGTCTTCCGCGACGGCGACGAGCTCACCCTGCAGTCGCGCGCCGAAAAGCCGCTCAACCGCTACTTCCCCGAGGTCGTGGAGCGGCTGCTGGCGACGCTGCCCGAGCAGGTCGTGCTCGACGGCGAGCTGGTGGTGGGCCGCGGCGGCAAGCTCGACTTCGACGCGCTGACCGAGCGCATCCACCCGGCCGACTCCCGCGTGCAGCTGCTGGCCAAGGAGACGCCCGCGGAGTTCGTGGCGTTCGACGTGCTCGCGCTCGGTTCGGAGTCCTTCATGGACGAACCGACGTCGGCGCGGCGAGCGCGGCTGGAAGGCATCGCGGGCGACGGCGTGCACCTCACGCCGGCCACGACCGACCCGGACACCGCGCGGCACTGGTTCGAGCTGTTCGAGGGGGCGGGGCTTGACGGCGTGATCGGCAAGCCGCTCGACGAGCCGTACTCGCCGGGCAAGCGCGTGCTGTTCAAGTACAAGCACTCCCGGACCGCGGACTGCGTGCTGGCCGGGCTGCGCTGGCACGTCGACGGCGGGCCTGGTGAGGCCGTCGGGTCGTTCCTGCTCGGGCTGTACGACGCCGACGGGCTGCTGCACCACGTCGGCGTGGTCGGCTCGTTCCCGGTCAAGCGTCGCCGTGAGCTGGCCGAAGAGCTGGCCCCGCTGATCACCGACGGCGAGGGCCACCCGTGGGTGGGCGACGCCGTGCGCGAGGGCCAGCGGATCCCGGGCGGCATCACGCGCTGGCGCTCGACCGAGCACGCGTGGGTACCGCTGAAGCTGGAGCGCGTGGTCGAGGTGGGCTACGAGCACACCGAGGGCGGCGAGCCCGCGCGGTTCCGGCACACCGCGCAGTTCAAGCGGTGGCGCCCGGACCGGGAACCGGCGTCTTGCGGCTACGCGCAGCTGGACGAACCGGCGCGCTACGACCTGTCGGCGGTGTTCCGCGGCGAAGTCGTGCGGACCCGCTAACTTCCGCGTCACACCCGGCGTGCCAAGCTCGTCGGACAGCTCCACCGATACCACGTGAGGACCAGCCCGTGCGCCGCCGTTCCACCAGCCGCCCCCGCCTGCGTGCCCTGGTGGCAGTGCTGGTGGCAGCGCTGACCGTCGCGGGCTGCACCACGGGACCGTCGGTGCGCCCGGCGGTGGTGGACAACGACGGTCAGGCCACGCAGCCGCCGGCCCCCAGCGCCGCGCCCGTGCCGCTGCCGCCGCTCGCGCAACCGCAGTCGCCCAGCCTGCGCTGGACCGACTGCGACGACGACACCCGCCAGCGCATGGGCTCCCCCGCCGCGCCGGCCTCGCTGCACTTCACGTGCGCGCGCCTGACCAGCCCGCTCGACGCGCCCGACGACACGCAGCACCTGCTCGCGCGCATCCTCGTGCTCAAGGCCGGCGACGGCCCGATCCCGCTCGTGGTCGTGAACGACATCGGCGGCGAACCCGGCTCCGTCTTCGCCGCGCGCCTGGCCTCGCAGCTGCCGCCCGCGTTCCTCCAGAAGTTCTCGCTGATCGGCGTGGACCGCCGCGGCACCGGCCTTTCGGGCGGCGTGCAGTGCGTGCCCCCGGAGGCACGAGAAGCGCTGCTCGGCGCCGACCCGGCCCAGGGCGACCTCACGGACGTTCTCGACGCCTCCCGCCGCGCCGGCCAGCAGTGCGCCATCGACCTCGACACGGCCCAGACGGCGCTGGACAGCTGGCGCACCGCCGGCGACCTCGAACAGCTGCGGACCCAGCTCGGCGTGCCGCACCTCAACGCTCTCGGACGCGGTGATGGCTCGAAGGTGCTGTCGGAGTACGCCGTGCGCTATCCCGCGCAGGTGGGACGGATGGTTCTGGACGGCTTGCCGGATCCTGGTCAGGACCGTGCCGCGGTGCTGGACGCTGTCGCCGCGGGTGCGCAGGCGACGTTGGACGCGTTCGGGGCCGATTGTGCGGCTCGTGGGTGTGCGATGGGCGATCCGAAGGCCGCGTTGAAGGCGGTGACCGACCGCTTGCGTGCGGCACCGGAGACGACTCCGGACGGCGTCACGGTGACTCCCGGTATCGCGACTTACGCGGTGTATCTCGGCTTGGCCGACCGGACGCGGTGGCCGGCGCTTGCCGATGCGCTGGCTGCGGCCAAGTCCGGCGATGTGACTGCGCTGGAGTCGTTCGCGGACCCGGTGATCGTCGATGCGCAGGGCCGTACGTCGCGGATCGGCGGGGTGCTGGCGACTCGGTGCAATGACGCGGCTACCCGGCTGCCTGCCGACCAGATCAACAAGGTCGACGAGGGGATGCGGGCCAAGTATCCGCAGTTCGGGTCAGCTGTGGCGCAGGAGCTCGCGTGGTGTGGGGCCTGGCCGGTGCGTCGCGAGCCGCTGCCTGCTGCCGGGGCGCCTGGTGCGCCACCGATTCTGGTCGCCGCGACGGCTGCTGACCCGGTGACGCCGGAGATCGGGACGACGCGGGCTGCGGATCAGATGCCGAGTGCGGTGACCATCTCGTGGCAAGGGGCCGGGCATGGGGCAGTCGGGCAGTCGCCTTGTGTGACGTCGGCTGTTCAGGCGTTTTTGATCGATGGAAAGGTTCCTACTGACGGGACTCTGTGCCCGGCTTGACAGGGGGTTCACCGTGACCGACAGCACTGTGGCCGAGGTGCTGGCCGAACTGGCCGCCCTGGAGGACCCGAGGTCTCGGGCGGTGAACGAGAAACATGGCGATGACCATGGGGTGAATCTCGGTAAGTTGCGTGCGCTGGCCAAGAGGTTGAAGACGCAGCATGAGCTTGCCGTTGAGCTCTGGGCTACGGGGGACACAGCTGCGAGGCTGGTGTCATTGCTGATTTGCCGGCCGAAGTTGTTCGAGCGTGTCGAGTTGGACACCATGCTGCGTGGGGCTAGGACGCCCAAGGTGCATGACTGGCTCGTGGCCTACGTCGTGAAGAGAAGTCCTCACGTCGAGGAGCTGCGGGTTGCCTGGTTCAGTGATTCGGATCCGATCGTGGCCAGTGCTGGGTGGGCGCTGACTACTGATCGTGTGGCGAAGGCTCCTGATGGGCTGGATCTCGGTGGGTTGCTGGATGTCATCGGGGGTGAGATGAAGGATGCGCCCGAAAGGTTGCAGTGGGCGATGAATCATTGTCTTGCGCAGATTGGGATTGAGCATCCGGGTTATCGGGGTCGTGCGGTGGGTATTGGGGAGCGGTTGGGGGTTTTGAAGGATTATCCGACGCCGGCGAATTGTACGTCGCCGTATGCGCCGGTTTGGATTGCTGAGATGGTTTCTCGTAAAGTCGAGTAGTTACGGCTCGGCGCGCGGGGCGCACCATTGCCGCATATAGGGATGGGTGGTGGGGCACCCCGATTTTTAATTGTCACGACGGTAGAGATCGGCTTGTCAAGGCGGGAAAGAGTACCTTGACAAGCCGATCTCTACCGTGTTGGGGAAAAGAATCGGGGGGCCGGCCGGGGGAAGGTTGCGGGGAGGGGTTGGGAGTTCGTGAGTTGCGTTGCCGGGTGAGGGGTGGGTAGAGGCAAGAACACGGGGGCCTTAGGTGGGTGCAGCCAGCTGCGTTGCCGGGCGGACGCGGGCAGGGACAAGAGCGCGGGCAGCTTAGGTGGGTGCGGCCAGTTGCGTTGCCGGGTGAGAGGTCGGTAGAGGCAAGAGCACGGGCGGCTTGGGCGTCAGCGAGTTGCGTCGCCGGGTGGTTATTGAGGAGAGGCAAGAGTCGCCGAGGTGAGTGGGGGGTGGCGGGTTGCGCGTGCGGCCGGGAGCCGAGAGGTCGCAAAAGCCGCCGAGGCGGGTGCGGTGCAGGCGGGCGGCGGGCGAGGAGTGACAACAGCGCCCCAATGCGGCATTCGGTGCATTGCAGGCAACCGGCGGGGCGTTCGGGGCGTTGAGTGCAACGAACGCCGCTTTGGGGCGCAGGATAGGGGCTGGGACTCAGCGTTTCGGCGCTAGACGTCCGGCTAACCGAGGGGCGCATCACCAGCCGGAAGCGGCAAAAATGCTCAGAATTGAGAAAACCGGGGCCGCATAACCTGACCGCGATTCAAAGCCAACCAAACCACCGAATTGCGTCGCCCTTGCCCCACTCAACCACCACCTGGCAACGCAACCCACCAGCGCACTATCCCCTCCCCGCAACCTTCCCCCGGCCGGCCCCCGATTCTTTTCCACAACACGGTCTGGGTCGGTTTGTCAAGGTACTCTTTCCCGCCTTGACAAACCGACCCAGACCGTAGTGACAATCAAAAATCGGGGTGCCCATCCACACACCCCTATATCCGGCAATGGCGCGCTCCGCGCGCCGAGCCGGACAACAAGAAAACCCTACTGCCGATACCCCTCAACCTCACCCACAGACCGCACCGACGCCTCATCCGGGTTCTCGTGGAACTCCGTCCGAGCCCGCCGCTGCCTCAGCAGGTCCCAGCACTGGTCGAGCTCCTGCTCCACCTTCGTCAGCTGCGCCTGGTCGTCACCGGACAGCCCGGTACCGACCGAACGCGACCGCAGCTGGTGCTCTTCCGCGATGAGCTCGTCGATGCGGCCCAGGATCTCGCCGTTGGCCATGGGTGGTCCTCCTCACCTCGTACTACCGGCCCATGACGCTACCCGCCGCCGGGGAATTCCCGCCCGGCGCCGTCCGTTGAATCCACCATGAGCACCGTTGAGCTGACCACCGCCAACTTCGACCAGACCGTGACCGACAACGACTTCGTCCTGATCGACTTCTGGGCGAGCTGGTGCGGGCCGTGTCGCCAGTTCGCGCCGGTGTATGACAAGTCGTCGGAGAAGCACTCCGACATCGTCTTCGCCAAGGTCGACACGGAGGCCGAGCAGCAGCTGGCCGCCGCGTTCGACATCCGCTCGATCCCGACGCTGGCCGTGATCCGCGACAAGACGCTGATCTACGCGCAGCCGGGCGCGCTGCCGGAGCCGGCTCTGGAGGACCTCATCCGCCAGGCTCGCGAGGTCGACATGGACGAGGTGAAGAAGGCCGCCGCCGAGCAGGCCGAGCAGGCCGCCCAGGAGCAGGCCTGAAGCACCGCCCCGAGCAAGGGGTCACAAACCACGAAGGCCCCCTCAACCACGGATGAACGTGGTCGAGGGGGCCTTCGCAGGTTCTCAGGAGCGGGTGACGAGCCCACGCAGGAAGAACGCCAGGTTGGCCGGACGCTCGGCGAGCCGGCGCATGAAGTAGCCGTACCACTCGTCGCCGCACGGCACGTACACGCGCATCGTTCGCCCCTCGGCCGCGAGGTTCTTCTGCTCCTCCGGGCGGATGCCGTAGAGCATCTGGAACTCGTGGTCGCCGGGTTTGCGGCCCGCGTCGGCGGCCAGCTCCTTCGCGATGGCGATCATCCGCGGGTCGTGCGAGGCGACCATCGGGTAGCCCTCGCCCGCCATCAGCACGCGCAGGCAGCGCACGTAGGACTTGTCGACGTCGGCCTTGTCCTCGAACGCCACCGACGAAGGCTCCGCGTAGGCGCCTTTGCACAGCCGCACGCGCGACCCCGGGCCGGACAGCTCGCGGCAGTCCTGCTCGGTGCGCTTGAGGTAGGCCTGCAGCACCGCACCGACCCACGGGTACTCGCCGCGCAGCTCCCGAAGGATCTGCAACGTCGAGTCCGTGGTGGTGTGGTCCTCCATGTCGAGCGTCACCGTCGCGCCGACGGCCTCGGCCGCCGCGCAGATCTTGCGCGCGTTCTCCAGCGCCACGCCCTCGCCGTCACCGGGCAGGAACTGGCCGACGGCCGAAAGCTTCACCGAGACGTCGGCACCGGCGGCCAAGCCCTGGTCGGCGAGCGCCGAGAGCAATTCCTCGTAGGCCCGGACCGTGGTGGCCGCCTGGGTGGCGTCGGTCGTGTCCTCACCGAGGTGGTCGATCGTGATCGACCGGCCGTCGGCGGCCAGCTCGCGCGCGGCGCGCACGGCGTCGGCGGTCGTGGACCCGGAGACGAAGCGGCGCACGACGGATCGCGTCGCGGGCACTGCTTCGATCAACGCGCGCATCCGCCGGGATCGGGCGGCGGCGAGCAACGGGGCACGCAGCATGGCGGTTTCTCCCTCAGCCCTGGTGCGGGTAGCGCACGGCGGTCGGCGGCACGAACGTCTCCTTGATCGAGCGCGGGCTCGTCCAGCGAAGCAGGTTGAAGATCGAACCGGCCTTGTCGTTAGTGCCCGAAGCGCGGGCCCCGCCGAACGGCTGCTGCCCGACGACGGCGCCGGTCGGCTTGTCGTTGACGTAGAAGTTGCCCGCCGTGTAGCGCAGCGCCTGCGAGGCCTTGGCCACGGCGGTGCGGTCGTTGGCGATCACGGAACCGGTGAGCGCGTAGGCCGCGGTCTCGTCGATGACCTTGAGCATCTCGTCGAACTGCGCGTCCTCGTACACGTGGACCGACAGGATCGGGCCGAAGTACTCGGTGCTGAAGATCTCGTGCTTCGGGTTGCTCGACACGAGGACGGTGGGCTGTACGAAGTAGCCCACGCTGTCGTCGGCGGTGCCACCGGTGAGGATCTCGACCTCGCTGTCGCCCTTGACCCGCTCGAACAGCGACGCGTGCTTGTCGAACGCGCGACGGTCGATCACGGCACCGCCGAAGTGCGCCAGGTCGCTGACGTCGCCGTAGGTGATGGCCTCCGTCTCGCTGACCAGGCCGTCCTTCAGCTGCTCCCACAGGCTGCGCGGCACGTACGCACGCGAAGCCGCGGAGCACTTCTGGCCCTGGTACTCGAAGGCGCCGCGGACCAACGCCGTGCGCAGCACGTCGAGGTCGGCCGACGGGTGCGCGAGCACGAAGTCCTTACCGCCGGTCTCGCCGACGAGACGCGGGTAGCTGCGGTAGCCGGCAATGTTCGCGCCGACGGTGCTCCAGAGGTGCTGGAACGTCGGCGTCGAGCCGGTGAAGTGGATGCCGGCGAGGTCGCGGTGCGTCAGCGCCACCTCGGACACGGCCTTGCCGTCGCCCGGGAGCAGGTTGATCACGCCCGGCGGCATGCCGGCCTCTTCGAGCAGCCGCATGGTGAGGTGCGCGGCCAGGCTCTGCGTCGGCGACGGCTTCCACAGCACGGTGTTGCCCATCAGCGCGGGCGCGGTGGGCAGGTTGCCGGCGATCGCGGTGAAGTTGAACGGCGTGATCGCGTAGACGAAGCCCTCGAGCGGGCGGTGCTCCATGCGGTTCCACACGCCGGGCGAGCTGGCGGGCTGCTCGGCGAGGATGCGGCGGCCGAACTCGACGTTGAAGCGCCAGAAGTCGGCAAGCTCGCACGCGGAGTCGATCTCGGCCTGCGTCGCGGTCTTCGACTGGCCGAGCATGGTGGCGGCGTTGATTGTCGCGCGCCACGGGCCGGTCAGCAGGTCGGCGGCGCGCAGCAGCACGGCGGCGCGGTCGTCGAACGACAGCGCGCGCCACTCCGGCGCGGCTTTGCCGGCGGCGACGATCGCGTCCTTCGTGTCCTGTTGAGACGCGCTGGAGATGGTGCCGAGCACGTGGCTGTGGTTGTGCGGCTCGACGACGTCGATCTTCTCGCCGCCCCCGGCGCGCTGCTCGCCGCCCACGGTCACGGTCAGGTCGACCGGACCGGCCTGACCCAGTTTCTTCAGCGCCCCTTCCAGCTCGGCGCGCTCGGCGCTGCCCGGTGCGTAGGTGTACACCGGCTCGTTCTTCGGGGTCGGTGTCTGGGTCACGGCGTCCACGGCGGCTCCCTCTGGTCTTTCTTCTGCTGTGCTTCCCGGTACTGCTGCTCTGTACTGCGGGGATGCCCGAACGGTAACTCCGGAAAGCGCTGGCAGGTTTGTCCGACCGGCTAGAATCATGGTGATGAACTTGTCCGATCGGATGAAGGTGATCCGATGACAGCGGAAGCGTCCGACGGCTTGCCCGCCACCTCGCTGCGCCACGTGCTGGCGACGCTGGGCGAGCCGCTCGTACGGGTGCTCGTGGCGCCGCAGGGGTTGGGCGTGCGGGTCGACGACGTAGTGATCCTCGACCCCGAAGACCCGCCGGAAGCCCACCCTGGTGACCTTGTGCTGGTGATCGGCGCGCGCGGCCGGGCGGCGGCCGCGGCCATCCGCGCGGCCGGGCGCGGCGGGGCGGCCGCGGTGGCCGTGAAGGGCGAGGGCGGCACGGACGTGGCGGCCGACGCGGGCGTCGCGCTGCTCACCGTGGGGGCCGAGGCGCGGTGGGAGCAGGTGGAGGCGCTGGCGCGCGGGGTCGTCGACGCGGCCCGCGCCGGCGGCGAGGCGGAGACCGGCGAGGTGCTGGGCGACCTGTTCGCCCTGGCCCAGACGGTCGCGACGCTCACCGGCGGCCTGGTCAGCATCGAGGACACCGCGAGCCGCGTGCTGGCGTACTCGCGCTCGTCCGACGAGGTCGACGAGCTGCGCCGGCTGTCGATCCTCGGGCGCGAGGGACCCGAGCGGTACCTGGCGATGCTGCGGGAATGGGGCGTCTACCAGCGGCTACGCGCGGGCGAGGGGATCGTGCGGATCGACGAACGGCCCGAGCTGGGCATCCGCCGGCGCATCGCGGCCGGCATCCACGCGGGATCGCAGCCCCTGGGCACGATCTGGGTGCAGGAGGGCGCCACGCCGCTCACCGAGCAGGCGGAGGTGGCGCTGCTCGGCGCGAGCCGCTCGCTGGCGCCGCAGCTCATCCGGGCCCGCACGCTGCCGAGCCCCCAGCTGCGGCTTCGCGAAGACCTGCTGGCCGGGCTGCTGGAAGGCCGCGTCGACGCCGAGTCGGTGGCCGACGACATCGGCGCCGATCCCGCGCGGCCCGCGCAGGTGCTGACGTTCGCGTTGTCGTCGACCGGGCCCGCCGCGTCGGACCGGCTGCTGCGGCGCGCGGAGCTGGTGCACCTGATCGCGGTGCACACCGCCGCCTACCGGCGCAGTGCCCTGGTGAGTGTGCTGGGCGCGCGCGTCTACGCGTTGCTGCCCGACCTGCCGGAGCATTCCGACGCGGCGGTTCTGGCTCTGGCCAAGGAGATCGTGACGGCGGCGGAGCGGCACCTCGACGTGCCGGTGCGTGCCGCGCTCGGTGGCGTGGTCCCCCGGCTGTCCGACGCAGCGGCTTCCCGGGGCGACGCGGACCGGGTGCTACTCGCGATGGCGCGCGGGCGCTGGCCCGAAGCCGTCGCGTCGCTGGCGGATGTGCGCGCCGACGTGCTGCTGTCGGAAGTGCTGGCGTACCTCGCGGACCAGCCCCGCATCCGCGATCCGCGGCTGACCGAGCTGCTGGCGCACGACGCCGACCACGGCGGCATTCTCGTGCCGGCGGTGCTCGCGTACCTCGACGCGTTCGGGGATGCGCGCGCGGCCGCGAAGGCGTTGAACATCCACCCGAACACCGTGCGGTACCGCGTGCGGCGGGCGGCGGAGGTGTCCGGTGTCGACCTCGGGGATCCGGCCCAGCGGCTGCTCACGCAGCTGCAGCTGCGGCTGTAGAAACCTTGTGCGGGGCGGAGTGCGGCCTCGCTAGGGTGCGGCATGGATCTTTTCCCCCGGGCCTGGGGCGCCCTGCAGGAAGCCGTCCACTCTCTCGACTACGCGCAGTGGGTCTCGCCGTCCGGCTGCGCCGGGTGGCTGGTGCAGGACCTCGTGTTCCACCTGGTCATCGGTGCGCAGGACATCCTCATCACGCTCGTGACGACCACCGACGCGCCCGCGACACGCGACGCCGTGACCTACTGGGAGCCCGGCTCCCCCGGCGACGGCACGGACGCCGAATCGGCGTTCGTCCGCCGCGGCGCCTCGGCGTACTCGGGACCAAAATCGCTGCTGCACCACTTCGACGACCTCGCCGTCGCCGCCGGGAAAGCCGCGGCGGCTGCGGATCCCGCCACTCGCGTGGAAACTCGCGACGAGGTGCTGACGGTCGCGGACTTCCTCACGACGTACGTGGTCGAAGCGACGCTGCACCACCTCGACCTGACGCTGCACCTGTCCGATGTGGACGGTCCACCGGCGTCGACACTGGCAGCGACGAGGGCGATCATGGAGGGCGTTGTCGGGCGGCCGTTGCCTTCGGAAGACGACCGGGAGGCGCTGCTGTTCGCCACGGGCCGGCTGCCTGCTCCGGCGGAGTTCACTCCGGTGGCGCTGGGATGATCGTCTGGCTCAACGGGACGTTCGGCTCCGGAAAGACCACGACCGCGCGGGAGCTCACCGGGCTGCTGGGGGCGCGGGTGTTCGACCCGGAGTACGTCGGGTACCTGCTGCGCGTGCCGTTTCCCGAGCCTGAGGGCGATTTCCAGGACCTCGACCTGTGGCGACCGCTGGTGGTCGAGACGCTGGCGCGGGTGCACGCGCACACCGGCGGACCGCTCGTGGCCCCGCAGACGATCCTCGTCGAGCGGTACGCGCGCGAGATCTTCGACGGGCTGTCCGCGCGCGGCATCACCGTGCACCACTTCGTGCTGCACGCGAACCGCGACGAGCTGCTCCGGCGCATCGAGGCCGACGAACCGAGCATCCGGCAGTGGCGGCTGGATCACCTCGACGCGTACGAGAAAGCCCTGCCGTGGCTCAAGAAATCGGGCACGGTGCTGGACACAGTGGACACACCGCCGACCGAGGTGGCGCGCACGATTTCGGCCGCGGTGAACTGAAGAAGGTGAGCTGAGGGGTGGGGCAGCAGCGCTTCTGCCCCAGCCCCGCGCGTCACGCCGTGACGAGGCTGAACCGGCGGCGTTCGACGTCGATCTGCTCGATGCGCACCGACAGGCGGGCACCGACTTCAGGAGCGGCGCCGCGGTCGGTCACGAGCAGGCCCTGGATGCCGGGCGCCACCTCGACGAACGCGCCGAACGGCAGCTGCTGCACGACCACGCCGTCGAGCACTCCGCCCGCGGCGTGCTCGGACAGCCAGGAGCGCCAGGTGGTTTCCGCGGCGCTGGTTTCCGATGTGGGCAAACGATTTCACCTCCCTTCGCGAACCGCAGGAATGTCCTCGGAAGTTCGCTTCGGGAGGGTGGGCCACGGGCCCACCGGGGGGTCACGGCAAGGCCGGGTACCCCGTCTGCTCACGGCTCTCGGCCGACCCGGCAGTCATGCGTTCACCGTAGCAGTGTGTTCCGCCGCGGGTAAGCGTTTTTAGGCTGAGACCGAAAGCCCGGCCAGCTCCGCGAGCGCGGCGAACGACTCGACGCGGGCAGCCTGGTCGTAGGTACTCGTGCTGACCAGGAGCTCGTCGGCCCCGGTGGCCTCGACCAGCTCGCCGAGCCGGTCGGTCACCTCGGCGGGGGTGCCGCCGATCTGGCTCGCGACGATGTCGTCGAGGCGCGAGCGTTCGCGGTCGGTCTTGGGCAGCGCCAGGATCTCGTCGACGGGCGAGAGCGGCGGGAAGACGCCGTGGCTGCGCGAGTACACCGTCGACCACGCCTCGGGCACCAGCAGCCGGCGCGCCTGTTCGCGGGTATCGGCGACGGCGACCGATGTCGACACGACGACATGCGGCTCGGTTCCCGCTCCTGCGAACGTGTCCCGGTACCGGCGGATGGCCTCGACCATCGCCCGCTCCCCGCGCGCCGGCGCGATCACCAGCGGCAGGCCCAGCTCGGCAGCGAGGTCCGCGCCGGAGCCGGTGGCCAGCAGGAACGTCGGCAGGCTCAGCCCTTCGGCCGGGATCGCGTGCACGCCGGGGTAAGCCGTCTGGTCGCCGCGGAAGAACGCGAGCAGCTCGCGCACCTGGCCGCCGAAGTCCTCGGCCGCCTCGCGCCCCTGCCCGAGCGCTTGCCGCACGCCGTCGGTGAAGCCCACCGACCGGCCCAGCCCCAGATCGATCCGGCCCGGGAACAGCGATTCCAGCACCCCGAACTGCTCCGCGACGACCAGCGGCCGGTGGTTCGGCAACATCACGCCGCCCGTGCCGACGCGGATCCGCGACGTCACCGACGCGACCGCCGCGGCCAGCACCGTCGGCGCCGACCCGGCCACCCCGGGCACGCTGTGGTGCTCCGACACCCAGAACCGGTGATACCCGAGCGCCTCGATGTCCCGCGCGAACGCGACGGTGTCCCGCAGCGCCTGCGCGCTACCCCGCCCGCGCCTGGCGGGCGAACGGTCGAGCACGGAGATCCGGAACGTCACCTCTGGATCAACACGGCCGCGTGGCCGCGGATTCCCCGGCGTGACGAGCTACGGCCGCCAGCGTTCGCTGTAGTCCGGGTGCTCGGCGTACGGCAGGGCGAGCAGCCGCAGCGTCAAGCACCAGTTCGATCCCGCCTCGTCGGCGGGGACGTGACAGGTCTCGCACCAGTATTCGCTGCCGTACAAAGGAAACCCGGGGACCTTTTCGGACACCGTAGTGCGGTGGGCGAGCATGATGCGGCGCGTGACCTCGACCTCGTTGATCATCTGGTTGACGACGTCGAGCTCGTTGTCGCCCAGCGCGCGTACGCGTTGTTCGACCGCGACCTTCGTCTCGCCGCGGTTGAGCGCCTCGCCGGTCTTCGCCTTCTGCACCGCCTGCATGATCAGCGCCTGCCGCTGACCCACCCGCGCGGCGAGGAACGCGATCAGGTCGTCCACGAAAGGCCTCCCTCCTCGAGCCGGGCTCCTCCGGCGCGGGATAGTCGCCGCGCGGCGCCGGGGTGTTACGCGCCGGCTGTGCCAGGGGACAACCCGAGCCCGCCGGACGCTACTCCACTCCCAGCCTGACCTGCGGGAACGTTACGCAGCCGTAAAGGTGGGAATTTTTCGCGTTCGCCGAAGTTGATCACGGACCGTGAGCACCCGCGGCGACGAGGCGGTCACTCGGTGTCGGGCCGCGCCTTGCTCGGCTGCACGCGCTTGGGCTCGCCCGGCATCTTCGGATAGTCCGGCGGGTAGGGCAGTTCCGCGCCGCCGAGGTCGCGGTCGTCGCGTTCGTACCACTCCAGCAGGGTTTCGAGGCCGAACGCCGTTTCGTCCATCGGCGCGTGGAGGTCGCCGAGCTCGGCCAGGAAGGCCGGCACGGTGAGCACGTCGAAGTCGTCCGGGTGCACGTCGTCGAGCATCGCCCAGGTCAGGGGCGTGGACACAGTCGCGCGCTGCGTCCCTCGGACCGACCACGTGGAGGCGACGGTGCGGTCGCGCGCCGCCTGGTTGTAGTCGAGGAACACGCGGCCGCCGCGTTCCTCCTTCCACCACGAAACGGTGGCCTTGTCCGGGATGCGGCGTTCGACCTCGCGCCCGAGCGCGATCACCGCGTGGCGCACGGCGATGAAGTCCCACTCCGGCCGGATGCGCACGAGCACGTGGACCCCGCGCCCGCCGGACGTCTTGGGGTAGCCGGTGAGCCCCGCGTCGGCCAGCACCTCGCGGACCACGCGCGCCACCGCGACGGCGTCGTCGAAGCCGGCCGAGTCCGGCGGGTCGACGTCGATGCGCAACTCGTCCGGATGGTCCACATCGGACCGCCGAACGGGCCACGGGTGGAAGTCGAACGTGCCGAGGTTCGCCGCCCACGCGAACACCGCGGGTTCGGTCGGGCAGACCTCGTCGGCGGTGCGCCCGGACGGGAACGTGATCCGCGCGGTCTGGACCCAGTCCGGCGCGCCCTTGGGCACGCGCTTGGCGTAGAACCACTCGCCCGCCACGCCGTCGACGTAGCGCTTGAGCGTGGTGGGCCGCTCGCCGATCGCGCGCAGCAACGGCTCGCCCACCGCGAGGTAGTGCTCCACCACCTGCCGCTTCGTGATGCCGCGCTCCGGGAAGTACACCTTGTCCGGGCTCGTGACCCTGACGGTGCGCTCCCCCACCTGGTACTCGACCGGATCGCCGTTCTTGGGCATGGGCCCACCGTAGCCGGATCCACGCCGCGCGCCTGCCGATCACGTTTTCCTCTACCGTGGGCCGGGTGTCCGGCAGAACCAAGCTGATCCTCGCGCTCACCGTGCTCGCCCTCCTCGCGGCGGCCGCGGTGTTCCTGCCGATCCCCGGCCCGTCGGACCTGCGCCGCTGGGCCCAGGCGACCGGACCGGCGACGCCGCTGGTGCTGCTGGTCGCATATTCGTTGCTCACCGTGGCGCCCATTCCGCGCACCGTGTTCAACCTCGCGGCCGGGCTGCTCGTCGGCAGCGTCGCGGGGATCGCGATCGGCTTGGTGGCGACGACGATCGCGGCGGGCCTGTCGTTCGCGCTCGCGCGGCTGCTGGGCCGGGACCTCGTGCTGCGGCACCTGCACCGCGCGCCCGTGCGCATCGTGAACGAACGGCTCTCCGGCGGCGGCGTGCTGGCTATCACCTCGCTGCGGCTGATCCCCGTGGTCCCCTTCGCGCCGTTGAGTTACCTGTGCGGAGTGTCGACGGTGAAGCTGGTGCCGTACCTGGTCGGCACGCTGCTCGGGAGCATCCCCGGCACGGTCGCCGTGGTGATCCTCGCCGACGCGCTGACCGGCGACACGCCGCCCGCGCTCCTGGCTTGTTACGCCGTTTTCGCCGCAGCCGGAGCCGTCGGCCTGGTCAGGGTGCTGAAGAAGCGCAGCCCCGCCGTCGGCGAGGAAGAGCCCGCCGTCTCCGCACCGGCTGGCTGACGGCGGCAACATCCACCCGACCGCTACACTCGTTCGGGTGCGCGAGGGGTATCCGCGCTGAGTAAGGCCACGATCACCGGGATTTCGTCAGGAGCGGTCGCCATCGACACCGGTCAGCTGATCGCGGGGCACTACCGCCTCGTCGAGCACATTGGTAGCGGTGCCATGGGTGTGGTGTGGCGCGCCGTCGACGTGCGCCTGGAACGGTCGGTGGCGATCAAGCAGATCCTCCCCCAGCCGGGCGTTTCCGAAGCCGAACGCGACAACATGCGCCAGCGCGCCATGCGCGAGGCCAAGAACGCGGCCCGCTTCCAGCACCCCAACGCGATCGTGGTCTTCGACATCGCCGAACACGGCGGCGACCCCTGCCTCGTGATGGAGTTCCTCGACGGTCCGAGCCTCTCGGCCGTGCTGGCCGAGCAGGGCACGCTGCCCGTCGGCCAGGTCGCGCGCATCGGGGAGCAGGTGGCCGCCGCGCTCGTCGCCGCGCACCGCTCCGGGATCGTGCACCGCGACGTGAAGCCCGGCAACATCCTCATCGACGAGACCGGCACCGCGAAGATCACCGACTTCGGCATCTCGCGCGCGGCCGGCGACATGACGCTCACGCAGACCGGCCTCATCGGCGGCACCCCGGCGTACCTCGCGCCCGAGCTGGCGCGCGGCGCCGACCCGGTGCCCAGCTCCGACGTGTTCGCCCTCGGCGCCACGCTCTACCAGGCCATCGAGGGCCAGACGCCCTACGGCAACACCACCAACCAGCTCGCGCTGCTGTACGCGGCCGCCAACGGCCAGATCAACCCGCCGACCCAGGCCGGCCCGGCCACAGCGCTGCTGATGAGCCTGCTGCGCAGCGAGCCCGGCGAGCGCCCGAGCATGGCCGAGGCCCGCGAAGGCCTGGCGAAGCTCGCGTCGGGCGAACCGGCCGGCCCCGAGCTGCTGTCGTCAGGCCCCACCGAACGCCTCGACCGCGGCGGCTCACGTCCGCCGTGGCAGCGCGTGGACGGCCCGAAGCCCGGCGCCCCGATCCCCGCGCAGAAGGCCCCGTCGAACCCGCCGCGCACCCCGACGGCGGCGTTCATGCCGATGCGCTCGCCCGCCGCGCCGCCCAACACGCCGCCGCGGCCCCAGCCCGCCCAGCCGGCGCCCCCGGTCCGGCCGACGCAGCAGCAGCCCCGCCCGGCCCCGACGGCCGCCGCGCCGAACTACCGCAATGCGTCGAGCACGCCGCCGCGTGCCGACAACAAACGCAAGTTCGCCCTGCTCGCGGGCGGTGCCGCGGCCGTGGTCGTGATCGCGGTGGTGGTGTTCCTCGTGCTGAGCTCGGGCGGTGGCGGCGACAAAGGCACCTCCACGCAGGCGGGCCAGCAGCCCCAGCAGTCGAGCTCGGCGCCCGGGCCGAGCTCCAGCGCTCCGTCAAGCAGCTCGGCGCCGCCGCCGGTCGCGTCGAACGGCAACGTTCAGTGGCAACCCGCGGGCAACGCCGTCGTGCAGTTCTACGGCGCGGTCGGCGACAATCCGGCGGCGGCGTGGGCGATGCTGACCCCCGCCGCGCAGGCTCCGTACGGCAGCCTCGACGCCTTCACCTCGTACTGGAGCCAGCACGTGCTCAAGAAGTACAAAGGCGCCTCCGCGTACCTCGGGCGGAACAATCCGGACGGCTCGGTCGACATCCAGATCAACCTCACGACCGACAGCGGCACCGCGCCGAAGGTCGTCCAGGTGATCGCCGTGCAAGGCGGTGCGCTGATGCTCAACGGCGACACCCGGCCGGACGGCGGGGCGAGCCAGTAGCGGGTCCCCCACCCGCCGTCACCAGGAGCGACGACACCGTTGCGAACCAGTGAGACTCGCCGCGCGGGGAGTGTGGTGAGCAGGGGTGATGGCCTACCGTGGAGCCATGGCCGAGAGCGGAGCTGTACAGCCGGGCTGGAATCCTCGGTTCCACGAGGATCTCGTCGGGCTGGATCCGTACGACCCGGAGGCGCGCGCGTTCGCCGCGCACCTCGACCGGATGGAGCGCACGGGCCCGACGTTCACCGTCGAAGCGTGCCTCGACCAGGTCTCCGACTTCGCCGACTCCAGCAGCCGCGCGGGCGGGCTGCGCTACTGGGTTTCGGCGCTCATCGCGGCGTTGATCGTGCTCGGGGTGATCGTGACCGCATGGCAGATCGTGACCCACGCGATCGCTTTCCTGGCGGGGTAACGTGGGCGACGTGAAAGGTATGAAACCCGTGGTCGGCACCACGCCCCGTGTGGTGAAGTCCGAGCAGGAGTGGCGCGAGCAGCTCAACCCCGAGGAGTACGCGGTGCTCCGCCAGGCCGGCACCGAGCGGCCGTTCGTCGGCGAGTACACCGACACCAAGACCACCGGCGCTTACGAGTGCCGGGCTTGTGGTGCCGAGCTGTTCCGCAGCGACACGAAGTTCGAAAGCCACTGCGGCTGGCCGTCGTTCTTCGACCCGGCGGACTCCGACGCCGTGCTGCTGCGCGAAGACCGCACACTCGGCATGAAGCGCATCGAGGTGCTCTGCGCCTCGTGCCACAGCCACCTCGGCCACGTCTTCGAGGGCGAGGGCTACGACACGCCGACCGACCAGCGCTACTGCATCAACTCGATCTCGCTGAAGCTCGTTCCCGAGACCGAGTGACACGACGATCACCCAAGAGCGCCCTCCCCCACCGGGAGGGCGCTTTTATTTGAGGAAGGCTTAGGGAAACTCCCGGCAACCACGGCGGCTTCCCACGCGTGCACGAAACACGACGCTCCGGGAGGCGCCATGACCCTCATCGCCACCATCACCGGCACGCTGCTCGGCGTGCCCGGATGCGCGGAGCTTCCGCTGTTGCCGAGCCGCACTCAGGCAACCACGGGCTGCACTGTTCCCAACCGGGGCCCAGATGTGCGGACCCGCCACCGTTCCCGACGTCGCCCTGGTGTGCGGGGCTTCCGCGATTCGCGAGCCGGCAGCAGGCCGCGCCACGGAACGTTTCCTCATGGCGCACGAGGACCGGTCGCGCGAGGACAAACCCCCGCCCTCCCCAAGGGGGGCGTCCCCGTTCCATTCTATCGGCCACCCCCGACAAGATCCGACGAAAGACGGCCAGGTTCGGCATCTGTCCACAACCCGACCGAGTGGGGACAATGCCGGCTGCGGCGGCCAGGCAGGCCAACCGGTCGGTTGACCCCGGATGTGCGGGGCCTCGCCGCTCACCACCGTCAGTCGCAGTTGGGGCGCGACCTTTGTCGCTCCAACCTCCCCGCGAACTCGTCCGTTGCGGTGGGCGTGGTCGTGGTTCTCGAGGCCGTGGTGCTCGCCCATTCGTGGCAACAAGCGCGGCAACAGGCGCGGCCCGCCGAAGCCAGTTGCGAAGCGATGCGCGCGGCGTGGGCGGACCGCAGCGTCGTGACGGGAGCCGCCGAGGCCAGCGCGGTCGGTGGACTGGGCGATCACATCGACCACCGGCTGCGGATCGCCTTGCGCCGCGGCCGAAACCCAAGCCACTTCAGATCGGATGCCGGCCCCACCCGTCTCGGCGGTGGCGAGCTACACCTCGGCTCACGCTGCGGCCGTGGGTGAAGCTGTGGTGGAGGCGGTTCGAGCTGCGGCGGCGGCTCAGGACGCGGCGGCGGCTCCACCAGCTGCTGACGGAACCGTGGCGCCGCCGACGGCGTCAGTTGTGCCGACCCACTCGGTGAACCTGGTCGGTACCGGCGACTACGAGAGTGAGGAGGCAAGCCGTGGACGAAACTGGGGGATTTCGGGACCGCAGTTCCTGGCGTGGTACGGAATCGCATTGGCCGTGGTGCTCTTGGTGCAGGTGGTGGGGCCGCGCGTCGCACGCCCGCGAGCGGGCCAGCACACCGGTGAGCTGCCGGACGTCTACCACCTCGCGTACCTGGCCGGCGGGCCCGAGCGCGTGGCCGACACGGCGATCGCGGCGCTGGTGGATCGTGGTCTGCTGCGCGTGAACAGCGAAGGGCTCTTGACGGCGGCAGGCAAACACCCGTCGCACAGGATCGAACGCTCGGTGCACGAGGGGGCGAAGGGCGCCACCGGCGGCACGACCCGCAGTCTGCGGGTTAAGGCCGCGCGGTCGAAGGCGATGAGCGACCTCGAAGGCGATATGCAGCGCACCGGCCTGCTCACCTCCGGCAGCGAAGCACGTCCGTTCCACACCACAATCTTGCTCGCCTACCTGATCCTCGTGGCGATCGGCGCCGTGCGGTTCGTGACGGGTGCGGCGAACGACCGGCCCGTTGGCTGGCTGTTCCTGCTGCTCGTGGTGGTCCTCGTGCTGACGGTCGTCGCGAGCGTGGTGCGCAACCGCAACCGCAAGCGCGTGCGGATCACGGCGAAGGGCCAAGGGGCCCTGACGCGCGCCCGGGGGTCGAGCCGCACGCAGGGCGCGGCGCAGCCGGCCTTGCTGCTCGCCGGAGCGGCCGGCGCCGTGGCGCTGGGCGGGCTCGTGATGTACCCGGACGACGAGCTGAGCGCGGCGCTGATCCCGCCGGTCCAGCCGTTCGCCGGGTCCGGCGGTGGTTCGTCGAGCGGTGGTTCGTCCTGCAGCAGCTCGTCGAGCAGCAGTGGGTCTTCGTGCAGCAGTGGGTCTTCGTGCAGCAGCGGCGGCTCCTCCTGCGGTTCTTCGTGCGGCGGCGGGGGTTGTGGTGGTTGACCGGCTGGGTGTCGGCATCGGCTGGCGGGCCGAGCTGGACCTGTCGATCGCGCGGCTGCCGGGCGTCGACTGGGTGGAGGTCGTCGCCGAGAACCTCCACGCGCCACACCCGCCCGAGAGCCTGCAGGCATTGCGGCAGCGCGGCCTACCCGTGCTGCCGCACGCCGTGTCGCTCTCGCTCGGCGGGGCGGAGCCGCTGGACACGAAGCGCGTCGAGCACCTCGCCGAGCTGGCCCGGGCGCTCGACGCGCCGCTCGCGAGCGACCACGTGTGCTTCGTCCGCGCGGGCGGGCTCGACTCCGGGCACCTCCTGCCGCTGCCGCGCACGCGCGAAGCGCTCGACGTGCTCGTGGCCAACGTCCGACTCGCCCAGTCCATTGTGGACGTCCCCTTGGCACTGGAGAACATCGCGGCCGTACTGGAGTGGCCCGAGAACACGTTGTCGGAGGAGCAGTTCCTCACCGAGCTGACCGAGCGCACGGGGTGCCTGCTGATCATCGACGTGGCGAACCTGTATGCCAACGCGCGCAACGTCGGCACCGACCCGGTGGCGTTTCTCGACGGGATTCCCTGGGAGCGCCTGGCCTACGTGCACATGGCAGGCGGGGTCGAGCGCGACGGCGTCTACCACGACACGCACGCGCACCCGGTACTGCCCGAGGTGCTCGACCTGCTCGCCGAGCTGCGCCGCCGCACCGACCCGCCGGGCGTGCTGCTGGAACGCGACGACGACTACCCCACCGACACCGAGCTGGCCGCGGAGCTCGCCGCCCTGCACACGACGGTGACGGCGTGAGCCGCGAGGAGCTCGCTCGCCGCCCGGCATGCCGCGCTGCTCGACGCGTTGCTCACCGGCGCCCCACCCCCGCCGGGTTTCGCGCCTGACCGGCTGCGCGTCGAAGCCGGCGTCCTGCTCACCAAACGCCGCCGGCTCATGGCGTATCTGCGCCCCGACCTGGCCGAAAGCCTGGGCGAGCGCTTCGGCCCGCTCTTCGCCGCCTACGCCGCCGCGCACCCGAAAACCGACACGATCCGGGCGCGCGAGTACGCCGACGCGTTCGCCGCCTGGGTCGCCGCCCGAGAACCCGCGAAGCGGCGGCGCTGGTTCAGGAGCTGACCGGGTGCCACACCGCGCTGTCGGCTCCGGGCAGGTGCGACGGGTGATCCCAGTGCGGCTGGGCGCCCGGCAGGTCGCCGGCCATCTTCACGCGGGTGAGCTTGCCGAAGTCGCTGTCGACTTCTTCGACGAGGTCGCCGTAATCCACTGAGTCCACACTGGACACCGAAGGTTCCTTGCGCCCCAAGGAATCCAGCCATCGACCCGTTCCCGCGAGAGACAACCGCACGTTCCAGCTGCCACCCTCGACGACCGTGCGGCGCGCCGCCGTCATGATCGCCGCGGCCGCGAGCCAGCCCGTGGTGTGGTCGAGCGCCTGCGCGGGCAGCGGCGTCGGCCGGTCGGTGCCCGCGACGCGAGCGCCTTCCTCGGCGATGCCCGAGGCCATCTGCACCAGGCTGTCGAACCCGCGGCGGCGGGCCCACGGGCCGGCCCAGCCGTAGGCCGACAGGTCGGCCGTGACAAGACCCGGTCGCAGTTCGGCCAACACCTCCGGACCGAATCCGATTCGCTCCAGCGCGCCGGGACGGAACGACTGCAGCACCACATCGGCGCGCGCGATGAGCTTCTTCAGCCGCGCGCGGCCGCCCTCGGTGTCGAGCGCGACGAACCCCGAACGCTTGCCGTGGCCGGTGTCCATCGTCAGCGCGGGGATGCGCGACAGGTGCGCGGCGCCGACGTGCAGCACGTTCGCGCCGTGGGCCGCGAGCACGCGGCCGGCGACGGGCCCGGCGAGCACGTGCGTCAGCTCCAGCACCCGGACCCCGCCCATTGGCCGGTCGGAGTCGAAAAGCGTGTTCTTCGGCGCGTCGCCGATCTGCCGGATCTCGGCGAGCGGCAGGCCGGCGACGGCCTGGCCCTGCGGGTGCGCGAGCCACTCGTCGCGCGAACGCATGAGCGCGGCCGCGCCGCCCGCCGTCACCACGGCGGACTCGACCTCGGCGGCGGTCTTGGCGGCCACGGTCTTCGCGACGGCGTCGCGCTGCGCGGGCACGCCGAGCGACCAGCACACGGCGGCCTCGTGGCGGGGATAGTTCGCGTGGAGCTTCACCCAGCCGTCGGAAGCGAGGTAGTCGCCGGCGATCGGACCCCACGGGCTCGCAGGCGGCTCGCCGTCCACGCGCACGAAAGCTTCGCTGCGCACGGCGGCCGCGGCGTGGCGCGTGTCCGCACCCACCGTGCCGGGTTCGATGCCGCGAAGGCGCAGCAGCTCACCGGCCGCGAGCGTGGCGGCCGCGATGCCCGCCGTCGCGGCGGCCTCGACCCGGAAAGTGCCGGGCAGCAAGGATTCGTCGCCGGTCAAGGACACGGCCGGGAGGGATTCGCCGGTGAGCGTCTGCCACACCCCGGCCAGCACGTCCTGCACGGCGGTTACGGCAGTGCCGCGACGAGCTCGGCGGGCGCCACGCGCGTGCCGGTGTAGAACGGGATCTCCTCGCGCACGTGGCGGCGGGCCTCCGTCGCACGCAGGTGGCGCATCAGGTCGACGATGCGGTGCAGCTCGTCGGCCTCGAACGCGAGGATCCACTCGTAGTCGCCGAGCGCGAACGACGCCACGGTGTTGGCGCGCACGTCCGGGTAGTCACGGGCTTCCTTGCCGTGGTCGGCGAGCATCTTGCGCCGCTCCTCGTCCGGGAGCAGGTACCACTCGTAGGAGCGGACGAACGGGTACACGCAGATGTACTTGCGCGCTTCCTCACCGGCGAGGAACGCCGGGATGTGGCTCTTGTTGAACTCCGCCGGGCGGTGCAGTGCGACCTGGCTCCACACCGGGGTCGACGCGCGGCCCAGCGGCGTGCGCCGGAAGCCGTTGTAGGCGGCCTGGACCTGCTCGATCTCCTCGGCGTGCCACCACACCATGTAGTCGGCGTCGGCCCGGAGCACGGACAGGTCGTAGACGCCGCGCACCACCACGCCCTTGTCGGCGAGCCCGTCGAGGAACTCCGCCGTCTCCTGCCCCGCGGTCCCGCGGTCCTCGCCGAGGCGGCCGGGCTCGACCCGGAAGACCGACCAGGCGGTGTAACGGATGCTGTCGTTGAGCTCGTTGTAGTTCAGCCGCGCCATGGCTCCATCCTCGCACCGCACGGCTTCCGGGCGCCAAGCGCCTCCGTCACGTCACACTGTGAAGCTCGCCGCGATCCGCTTCGCGGCGGCGTCGGCGGTGGCGACGCACGCCGGGAGCCCGACGCCGTGCAGCGTCGCGCCCGCGACGGCCAGGCCGGGCAGCTCGTTGACGGCGGTTTCGATGCGCGTCACGCGCTCGAGGTGCCCGGCGCCGTACTGCGGCAGGCCGCCGCCCCAGCGGGTGACCAGCGTGTCGAGCGGCTGTGCGGTGACACCGGTGAGGCGGGCGAGGTCGTCGCGGACGGCGTGCACCAGGGCTTCGTCGTCGCCGTTCAGCGCGCCCTGCTCGCGGAAGCGGCCGACGGAGCCGCGGACGAGCACCGGGCCGGCGGCGCCGTAGTGGGCCCACTTGTTGGCGGAGAAGGTGAAGGCCTTCGACGCGTACGGCACCCCCTCGGCGTCCTTCTCGCCGGCGCCGATGAGGATGCCCGACGCGTCGGGCAGTTCGGTGCCGGGCGGCAGCGCGAGGGCGACCACGGCCATCGAGGCCAGCTCGACCTCGCCGAACGCCTGGGACGCGGCCGGGACGAGGTCGGCGAGCAGCTTGCGCGCGGCGGGGGCGGGCACGGCGAGCACAACGGCGTCGACGTTCACCGGGGTGTCCTCGGGAGCGTGGGCCGGGGCGGCGGCGCCCACGTCGAGGCGCCAGCCGTTCGCGGTGCGGGTCAGGGCGCGGACGGTGGCGGAGGTGCGCACGGTGGCTCGGGACAGCTCGCGCAGGCGGTCCAGCAGTGTGGTCAGGCCGCCGGTCAACGTGCCGAACACGGGCGCGGTGCCGGGGGTCTTCGGCAGCAGGGCGGCCGCGGCGTCGGTGAGCGACCCGGCGCCCTCGGCGACGGCCTTGGCCAGGCCGGGCATGGTCGCGCGCAGCCCGAGGCCGTCGGCGCCGCCCGCGTAGACACCGCCGAGCAGCGGGTCGACGAGCCGATCGACGAGCTCGTCGCCGAAGCGGGTGCGCAGCAGCGGACCGAGAGCCACGTCGGCGGCGGTGAGCTCGACGGGGCCGAGGGAACGTTCCTTTTCGACGGCGAGGCGGCCGTCTTCCGAGAGCACGCCGGCCACGGCGTCGGCGGAGGCGGGCACGCCCATGACCGTGCCGGGCGGCAGGCCCGTGACGGTGCCGCCGGCGTGGATCTTGGCGCGCGCCTTCGTGGGGTGCACCAGGTGCTCGCCCAGCCCGACCTCGGCGACCAGCGCCGTGACCTCGGGCCGGCGGGCGAGGAAGGCTTCGGCGCCGACGTCGTAGGGCACGCCTCCGACCTCGGCCGTGCGCAGCTTGCCGCCGACGGCGGGGGTGGCTTCGAAGACGGTGATCGCGACGCCGTCGCCGAGCAGCGTCCGCAGGCGGTAGGCCGCGGTCAGGCCGGAGATGCCGCCGCCGACGACGGCGACGTGCTTCACAGCGAGTGCACCAGCTCGGCGACGCGGGTGAGGACCTCGGGCTCGACGCTCGGCAGCACGCCGTGGCCGAGGTTGAAGATGTGCCCGTCGGCCGCGCGGCCCTCGTCGACGATCCGGCGGACCTCGGCCTCGATCACCGGCCAGCCCGCGTAGAGCAGCGCCGGGTCGAGGTTGCCCTGCACCACGGCCTTGCCGCCGAGCCGGCGCACGGCCTCGTCGAGCGGCACGCGCCAGTCGACCCCGACGACGTCGGCGCCCGCTTCGCGCATCGCCACGAGCAGCTCGCCCGTGCCGACGCCGAAGTGGATCCGCGGCACGCCGTAGCCCGCGACGCCGGCCAGCACCTTCGCCGAGTGCGGCTGGACGAACTCGCGGTAGTCGCGCTCGGACAGCGCGCCGGCCCACGAGTCGAACAGCTGGACGGCGTCGGCGCCAGCGTCGAGCTGCGCACGAAGGAAGGTGAGCGCGATGTCGGCGAGGCGGCCGGCGAGCTCGTGCCAGAGCTCGGGTTCGGCGTGCATGAGCGCCTTGGTGTGCTCGTGGTTGCGGCTCGGACCGCCCTCGATGAGGTAGCTGGCCAGCGTGAACGGCGCGCCGGCGAAGCCGATCAACGGCGTGTCGCCCAGGCGTTCCACCAGCAGGCCCACGCCCTCGGCCACGCGCTCGACCTGCTCGGTCTCCAGCAGCGGAATCGCCCGCACGGCTTTGCGGTCGCGCACCGGCTCGGCCACCACCGGCCCCGTGCCGGGCACGATGTCGATGTCCAGGCCCGCGGCCTTCAGCGGCACCACGATGTCGCTGAACAGGACCGCCGCGTCCACACCGTGCCGGCGCACCGGCTGCAGCGTGATCTCGGCGAGCATCTCGGGGTCGAAGCACGCGTCGAGCATCGCGACGCCCTCGCGCAGCTTCCGGTACTCCGGCAGCGACCGCCCGGCCTGGCGCATGAACCACACGGGCGTGCGCACGGGCTTCTCCCCGCGCGCCGCGGCCAGGAACGGCGACTCCGCCAGCACACGCCGCGCCGCGACAGCCGGGGCGGTCTCGGACGCAAAGGACTCAGACACAGACGAAAGCTCAGCCACGAAGCCCATCGTCCCACGCCTGGTGCTCCCGCCTGGGCGGGGCGGCCCCGGCGCCGGATTCGGCCGCGTTCGTCCTCCGTCGCTCGCGGGCGGCGAGCAGCCGGCGGGCCGCTCGGAGGCCTCCGGGGCCGGGTTATCGGACCGGCCGCACAACCCCCACCGGCGCTCCGGCCGCAAGCGGCCGCCGACCTCCGGTCAAGCCACGCCTGCCCACACCCACGGTCCTCGCGCTCCGCCGGCCCGCCCCGCGAAGTCCGACCAGCCTTCCGGCCGGTTCAAGCCGCCGCGCCCGAATCACCCGGCCCGGACAAGCGGCCGGGGACGACGCAGTCCGGGCGCATCGGATCCGATCGCCGAAGTTCGGTCAGCACGCAGTCGCGGCTCCCCCACCCCGGCCCGACCGCCGAAGCCGCGACCAGAACTCCCACCACGACCGGCCTGATCAAGCCTCCGCGCCCGATTCGTCCGCCCCGGCGACGCGCCGGCGGACCACTGGGCCGGTCGGGTCGTCCCTCGGCGCGCCTGCGTCCGCAACGGGGCGTCGCCGCCCTACAGTCGTTGCGTGACCGCGATGACGCCAGTGCCCGAACTCTTCCGCGAAGCCGTCGCGGCGCTGAAGTCCGTGCGGCCGCGTCCCGAGGTGCGACTGGAGACCATGCGGGCGCCGCAGCGGCTGGCGCCGTGGTCGTTCGCCGTGAGCTGTGAGGTGGAGGGCCCGGCGGACGTGCTGGCGTCGGGGCGGCTCGTACTGCTGCACGACCCCGACGGCCAAGAAGGCTGGGACGGCGTCCTGCGGCTGGTCATGTACGTACGGGCGGAGCTCGACCGTGAGCTGGCCACCGATCCCTTCCTGCCGGCCGTCGGCTGGTCGTGGCTGACCGATGCGCTGGAAGCGTCGGGCGCCTCGATGAAGGCGCTGGGCGGCACCGTCACCGAGACCTCGTCGGCGCGGTTCGGCGACATCTCCGGGCCCTCGCGCACCGACGACCTCGAGCTGCGGGCCTCCTGGACGCCCACCGACGCCGCGCTGCGGGCCCACGGCTACGCGTTCTGCCAGGTCATGGCGAGCGTCGTGGGGCTGCCGCCGGTCGGCGTCACGCTGTTCGAACAGCGCCAGAGCTCCTGATCCACCGAAGTTCACCCGGACGGGCCGCCCGTCCGGGACCTTCGCGCGCCCTCAGAACGGCCAGGAGCGCCTGTCGTGGTCTGGACAACCGACGGCACCGGTGGCGGACCGAACGCGATTCTGAGAGCCGTTCACGTCCGTCCACCTGGGACCGCACGCGCTAGCACGCACGGATGCCCACGTTCGTGAAGACCCAATGATCACGGGCTGTCATGCCCTGGTCACGCCCACAAAGCCACTCAGTACCCGCGGAGCCCCCGACACGGCCCCGCCCGGAGCCGCTCGAAGACCCTCTGTGCAAACGTGAAGAAAGTTGATCTTGCCCCGGCGGAGGGCGATTTCCGACGTCTGGTGGACTGCTCACGAGACGTCCGGGCGGAAGCACCCGCAGGTGCACGGCCCACCTGCACGGGCGTTTCGGGTTCGGTAACTCTGTTGCATCGCCTCCGGAAGCCGTTCCGTTAGCAACGGGCTCAGCACTAGCCCGATCGTGTGACGGTGAACGCCCTGAGTGACGAGTCGTTTCAGATAGATACCCATTCGATCCCCCCGTAACGGCCTCCGGGCGGCTACAGTGCCTTCGACGACACCACTTTCGGTCTAAAGCTGGCGCGGCTGAACGGCCGAAGGTCCCGGTGCCGGTCGGGGGGCACGACCGACTCCAGGGAGGTAGTGACGTGGCTACCGTCGGCATTTCTCAGGCCGTTCGATCCACGCCAGCCGGTGCATTGCCGGCGAGCATGGTTCCGCACCCGCGGGAAGAGCTTTTTTCCGTGTTGGTGGTCGATGACCACCCGCTGTTGAGGGAGGCAATCGCAGCACGACTCGCACAGATGGGTGCGGGCACGGTCCACGAAGCCGCCACGGTGGCCGAGGCGAGGGCGCGAGCACAGGCCACCGGCCCGTGCGACCTGGCGATCCTCGATCTCGGACTGCCGGACGGCAGCGGCATCGAGCTGGTTACGGAACTCCGTAGCCACGGATGGCCGCGCGTGGTGGTGCTCGCATCGTCCGACGACCCGTACGCGGTTCGGTCGGCGTTCCAGGCCGGTGCCCAGGCGTACCTGCTGAAGTCCGCGTCGCCGGTGGTTGTCACCGACGGCGTGCGCAGGGTCCTGGAAGGCGGCGTGTACGCCGACCCGAGCGTGGCCCCGGTTTTGGCGACCGGCACGCGGGTCGCGGGTACCGACAACACCCCGCGTGAGCTCTCCGCCCGTGAGGTCGAGGTGCTCCAGCTCGTCGCCGACGGGCAGTCGAACAAGGAGATCGGGGAGGAACTTTCCCTCTCCGCGCTCACCGTGAAGTCGCACCTCTCCCGCATCGGGCGCAAGCTCGGCACGGGTGACCGGGCACAGATGGTCGCATTGGCAATGCGCGCCGGTGTGATCCGCTGACGAAGGCAGACAGAGGCCCTGCGGGGCGGGCGGACCAGGCGCGGTACGCCCGTCCCGTAGGGTCGTCAGCTATGGGAAGTGCACAGGCGGACGGCGCCCGGACCGGAGAGACCACCACCGAGGACGCCGGATCGCCCGTGCTGCTACGCGAGCCCGCCGAAGGCACACCCCCCGTGGTGACCGATCCGGCGGCGCTCGCTGAAGCGTGCGCGCGGCTCGCCGCCGGAACCGGTGCCGTGGCCGTGGACACCGAACGGGCGTCCGGCTACCGCTACTTCCCCAAGGCCTACCTCGTGCAGCTGCGCCGCGAAGGCTCCGGCACGGTGCTGCTCGACCCGATCGCGCTGGCCGACGACCTCGCGCCCCTGCGCGAAGTCCTCAACGACACCGAGTGGGTGCTCCACGCCGCCAGCCAGGACCTGCCGTGCCTGGCCGAGCTGGACCTGCGCCCCAAGAGCCTCTTCGACACCGAGCTGGCCGGTCGGCTGGCGGGCTATGAGCGCGTGGCGCTGGGCACGCTCGTCGAGCTGCTGCTCGGCTACACGCTCGAGAAGGGCCACAGCGCCGCCGACTGGTCGAAGCGGCCGCTGCCCGTCGACTGGCTCAACTACGCCGCCCTCGACGTCGAGCTCCTCAACGAGCTGCGCGAACGTCTCGAGGTCGAGCTGGAGTCCCAGGGCAAGCTCGAGTGGGCACGGCAGGAGTTCGAAGCCGTGCGCACCGCGCCGCCGCCCGCCCCGCGCGCCGAGCCGTGGCGCCGCACGTCGGGTGTGCACAAGATCCGCAGCCCGCGCGGCCTCGCCGCCGTGCGCGAGCTGTGGCAGGCCCGCGACGAGCTGGCCCGCAAACGCGACCGCGCGCCCAGCCGCATCCTGCCCGACAGCGCCATCGTCAACGCCGTGACTGCCGACCCGAAGACCGTTGAGGAGCTGCAGGCCCTGCCGGTGTTCAGCGGCCGCGTGCAGCGCAAGTACACAGCCAGCTGGCTGCGGCACCTGCAGGCGGCCAAGACGCTGCCCGCGAGCGAGCTCCCCAGCCCCACCCAGCCGTCCGACGGCCCACCCCCGGTCAACCGCTGGGCCGACAAGGACCCCGACGCCGCCGCCCGCCTCTCCGCGGCACGCGCGGCGCTGGCCGCCATCGCCGAGGACCGCCGGCTGCCGGTGGAGAACCTCATGCTGCCCGACCTCGTGCGGCGCACGTGCTGGCGGCCGCCGGCCGACCTGTCGGAAGACGGGGTGGCGGCGGTGCTGCAGGCAGGTGGGGCGCGGCCGTGGCAGGTGGAGCTGACGGTAGGGGCGTTGAGCAAGGCGTTGCACACGACGGCGACGGCCTGAAATTCACGTGCGCATGCGGCGCGTGAGCTGTCAGGCTCACGGCTGTGAACGTGCTTTCCTGCGGGCACCCGGGTCCGGCTTCGGCCACCCGCCGGTGCCCGCACCTGGGTTTTCCTGATTCCCCGCGCCATAGTCTGGTCTTCACTGGAGTCGCCAGTGAACTCGACCTGCTCTGTGAGTCCTGCGCCGACGGGCCTGCCGCCGAGCTCCGAACCATCTGCCCGCGCTGTGTCGCGGCCACGCACCACCCCATCCACGTCGAACGCCTCGTCGGCACCCCGCAGCCGATCCATCGCGATTCACCTCTCGGCGGCACCTGGTGCACCCGCCCGTGCGCGGTCGTGCCGTGGGGCGACGAGTGCCTCGCGCCCCTGCCCGATGGCTGGCTCGCGCTGACCGCCGAGGGCCTCGTGGCTCTGCCGGACGACGGCGATCCCGAACGACTGACCGGTCCGATCCAGTTGCCCGCCGAGAAGCACAAGGCGCTGCGGATGCGCGAACCGCGTCCAGCGTTGTCCACGTCGGCCGACGGCGAACGCACCGCGGTGGTGACCGACTACGGCAGCCACGGAGTGGTTCTCGCGACGCGCACCGGCGAGGTAATCCGGTGGCTCGACATCGGGGACTACAACAGCGAGCAGGTGCCCTTCCCGTTCACCTTTCTCCCGGGGTATTTCGTCGCCGCGAGCGCGTGGAACCGGCTCGACCTGTACGACGCCGCCACCGGAGACCGGCTGCCGCTGGACGACGAAGACCCGGACTACTTCCACGGCCGTCTCACCGCGAGTCCGTCGGGCCGCTGGCTCGTGGACGACGGTTGGGTATGGGCCCCGGCCGGCGTCCCGGCCGTGATCGACGTTTCGGCCTGGCTCGGCGGCGATGCACGGGCACCCCGCGACCTGCCCGTGCTCACCGACCGTGGATACGTGTGGGACACGCCGATGGCCTGGATCTCCGACGACCTGCTCGCCCTGCAGAAACCCGGCCCGGACGAGGGCGAGACGATCGACGGAGTCGAGCTGTTCGACCCGGTCACACGCGAAAGCCGCGGGCTGTTCGCGGGGCCGAACGGTCCGATGTGGGCGGTCGAGAACCTGCTCTACGTGACCGCCGCCGAGGGGTTCGAGGTCTGGGACCCCGCCGACGGTGCCCGGACCGCCTTCGTGCCCGGCTTCCGGCCCACCGCGGCCGACCCGCGCACCGGCCGGTTCGCCGAACTGCGCGACGGATCGCTTCGCGTATGGACACCCACCTGACGAGTGCTCAGCCCAGGCGGTCCAGGACCTCTTGCGCCGCAATCACTTCCGGATGGCCCACCGGCCACGCCACCGCCGCGAGGACCTCGCGGGCGTGGAACGCCGCCACCTCCGGGTCCGGGTGGATTTGGGCCAGGGTCCCGCGGTTGCGCAGCGTCTGGCGCCAGCCGCTCCAGAACTCGGCGACCAGCGACGTGAGCAGGGAGGCCGCTTCAGCGTGGTCGTCGGTCAGAACCAGCACGTCGGCGAGGCACTGGCGGAAGAAGCCGTGGCGCGCGTGCCGGGCGGCGAGTTCGCGCAATGGCGGCACCGCAAGAGCAGGGTCGCCCAGCTCGGCGGTGATCTCCAGGCGCGCGGCTTCCGCCCAGTCGAGGTCGAACGGCTTCTTCAAGTGCGGCACGATCTTCTCGGCCAGTTCGCGCAGGGCCTCGTCCTGGCGGTCGGCATCGCACAGTGCGATCAGGTCGCCGAAGCGAACTTCGCGGGTCAGCGGGTCGGCGTCGCCGAGTTCGGAGGCGCAGTAGCGGACCACCGACGCCGACGCGGCGACACGCTCGTCGATGCGGTTGGCCACACCCAGGGCCTCGACGAGCATGCGGCGGCACGAGATCGTGGCGGCTTCGGGGCCCCAGGTCTTCTCGTAGACGTCCTCCGTCTCGGCCAGCAGGGGTACGGCCTCGTCGGGGCGGCCCTGGCCGGACCACGACATCGCGAGTTGCACCCAGAGGCCCAGCGTTTCCTTGCTGCGCGGACCGAATTCGCGGGTCATGGGCGGCACGAGCTCACGGAACACCGGCTCGGCGTCGCGCCATTCGCCCAGTTCGCCCAGCCGGACGGCGACCCCGAAGCGCTCCAGCAGGTCACGCGCGCCTTCCCGGCCGCGCGACCACGCGACCGATCCGCGCAGCGCGGACGCCTCGTCCACCGGCCGCGAGCGGAAGAACTTCACGAGCGCCACCCCCACGACGTGTCCACAATGCGCATTATGTCCGACCAACCGGGTTGAGCAGCGCGCGGGCCGCCGCTCGCAGCGTGTCGTCCGGTTCGCCGAGGCCGGCCAGCCGGACGACGGCGTCGGCCGTTTCGCGGGCGTGGGCCTCCACGTCGAGCGCCGGGTCGTCGCGGCGCGTGATCGCAGTGCTCTCCACGAGGCCGAACACCAGGTCCGTGCGGATCGCGGGCGCACCGGCGATCCGCACGAGCGTGCCGTACGCGGCCTTCAGCTCGGACCGCTCCGCGCGGAACCCGGCGAGGTTCGGCGACGACACCTCGGGCAGCAGGTACAGCGCGCCGATGTTGTGCCGCGCCCCGCCGAGCAGCCGCACGTCCGCATAGGCCAGCGCCCACAACCGCACGCTCGCCGGCTCGGGCGAGGGCGAGGAGACCAGCCCGACCGCGACCGCCAGGGAAGGCCGGACCGTGGCCGCCAGCAGTTCGGCGAGGATGTCCTCCTTGGCCGGGAAGTGGTAGTACAGCGACGCCTGCCGCAGGCCCGCCCGCTCGGCGATCGCGCGAGTGGTGGTCGCCGCGTACCCGGCGCCGGTGAACAACTCCCCCGCCGCGTCGAGCACCGCCTCGCGCGCGTCCTGGCGGCTCGCCGCCGCGCCACTCGCGCGAGGCCGCCCCACTCCCGTCGCCTTCCCGTCCACCCCGCCGATCCTGCCAGGCGCCCCGCCGTGTTACGCGCGACAGCCCCTTCCGGAAACACCCGTTAACACTCGCCTTACGCGAGCGAGACGGCAGCGACCCACCGGCGGCTTAATTTCGGTCAACCGATCGAAATACCCGCCAGCAGACGGGAGCCCCGCATGCCCGCGCCCTCGGTCCCCTCCGACGACCTCACTCAGTTCGGCTATCGCCAGGAGCTCCGCCGCAGCTTGGGCGGGTTTTCCGCCTTCGCTGCCGGCTTCTCCTTCGTCTCGATCCTCACCACCGTCTTCCAGCTCTTCGGCTTCGGCTACACCTTCGGCGGCCCGCTGTTCTTCTGGTCGTGGCCGTTCGTGCTCGCCGGGCAGGTCCTCGTCGCGCTCGTCTTCGCGGAGCTGGCCGCCCGCTACCCGCTCGCCGGATCCGTCTACCAGTGGGCCAAGCAGCTCGCGCGCGGCTTCGCCGGCTGGCTCGCGGGCTGGATGATGCTGCTCGGCTGCGTCGTCGCGCTCGCCGCCGCGGCGATCGCGCTGCAGATCGTGCTCCCCTCGGTGTGGAGCGGGTTCCAGCTCGTCGGCGGCGACCCGTCGGTGACCTCGCCGACCGGTGCCACGAACGCCGTGCTGCTCGGCACGCTGCTGATCGTCTTCACCACGGTGGTCAACGCCGCCGGGGTCCGTGTGATGGCCCGGATCAACGACGTCGGGGTCGCCGCGGAGCTGATCGGCGTCGTCGTGCTCATCGGCGGCCTGGCGCTGTTCGCCGTGCGCGGGCCGCAGGTCGTGGTGCACAGCGTCCCGGTGAGCGACGGCGCCTCCGCGGCCGGGATCGGCGGCGTACTCGCTTCGGCGCTGATGGCCGCGTACGTGCTGTACGGGTTCGACACCGCGGCCTCGGTCGCGGAGGAGACGCGCGACGCCCGCCGGGCCGCACCGCGAGCCGTGCTGCGCGCGGTGCTGGTGTCCGGGCTCGGCGGCCTCGCCGTGGTGCTCACCGCGCTGATGGCCGCCCCGAGCCTCACCGACGGCGAGCTCGCCGGCCACGGCCTGCCGTACGTCATCACGGCCGTTTTCGGCGACACCTTCGGCCGGATCTTCCTCGCCGACGTCGCGATCGCCGTGATCGTCTGCACCCTCACCATCCAGACCGGCACGATCCGGCTGATCTACGCGATGGCCCGCGACAACGCGTTGCCGTTCTCCGCACGCCTCTCGGGCGTCAACCCGCGCACCGGCACCCCGCTGTGGCCCGCCGTCATCTCCGGCGCGCTGGCGATCGCGCTGCTCGGGGTGAACGTCGGCAACCCGACGCTGTTCAGCACGATCACCGGCACCTCGGTGGTCGTGGTCTACCTCGCCTACCTGCTGGTCACCGGCCCGCTGCTGGTGCGCCGGCTGCGCGGGCGGTTCCCCGCCGAGCCCGGTCTGTTCTCGCTGGGGCGCTGGGCGGTCCCGGTGAACGTCGCCGCGGTCGCCTACGGCGTGGTGATGATCGTCAACATCGCCTGGCCCCGCGCGGAGATCTACGACCTCGCCGGCTCGGGTTCGCCCTGGCTACTGCTGTTCCCCGTCGAATTCGTCGGCGCCGCCCTGCTGATCGGCTGGTTCTGCTGGCTGCGGCTGCGCCGGACCACCGCCCCCGCCCTCGAACCCGCGGTCTGAGAGGACGTCCATGAGCACCACGGCAACCACATACGGCGCGCGCGACCACGCCCGCGCCCAGGCCGGCACGGTCGTCGACACGATGCCGAGGATCCCGGCGACCGGGTGGCCCGCGCCGCCCGGAGTCGAGCCCGCCGCCCTGACCTGGGCCGAGACCGTGGCCGGCGGCGGCTACACGCACAAGGTCCTCGCCCGCGGCACCCGGCTGCGGCTCACCGACCTTCAGGGCGACGCCTGCGCGCACCTCCTGCTGTTCAACGCCGACGGGCCCTGGGAACGGCTCAACGTCGCCGACACCGTGAAGGTGCAGTGGAACGCCTACCTTGGGGAATCCGTCGCACTGCTCTCGGACCAGGCCCGGGTGCTTGCGACCGTCGTGGCCGACACCAGTGGCCGGCACGACGCGTTGTGCGGAACATCCACTGTGGACGGCAACACCGCGCGCTACGGCGACGGCGTACCCGAAGGCCCCTCGCCGGCCGGGATGCCGCTGTTCACCTTGGCGGCGGCGAAAAACGGCCTGGGGCCCCGGGATCTGCCGCCCAGCCTGTCGTTCTTCCAGGGCGTGCGGGTCAACGCGGAGGGTGGGCTCGAGTTCACCGGCTCTGCGGGTGCCGGGGCTTCGGTCGACCTGCGCATCGAACTGCCGGTGGTCGTCCTCCTGGCCAACACCGCGCACCCGCTCGACCCCCGCGAGGACTACACCGTGACCCCGTTGCGCGTCCTCGCCTGGCGCGACCGGCCCACCGGCCCGGTCAGTCCGGAGTGGACCCACAGCCCGGAAGCGCAGCGCGCGTTCGAGAACACCGCCGACTACCTCACCGCCCGGGGGCTCGCATGACCACGACCGTTCTCGACGTCGAAGTCCCCGCGCGGGCGCCGTTCTCCACCGTGCTGCGCGGCGGCCAGGAGCTCTCGATCATCGACCTCGGCGGCAACCAGGCCGTCGACTTCCTCTGCTACGACGCGGCGGACACCGCGAAGCGCTACAGCGCCGCTGCGACGATCGCCGCGCAGCGCAACATCTTCCTCACCACCGGCAGCGTGCTGCGCACCGGCGAGGGCGCGCCGCTCGTCACCGTCGTCGCCGACACCTGCGGCCGCCACGACACGCTCGGCGGCGCGTGCAGCAAGGAGTCCAACAGCCTGCGCTACGGCCAGCACACCCGGTTCCAGCACGCCTGCGCCGACAACTTCCTCATCGAGGGCAGCAAGTGGGGCCTCGGCAAACGCGACCTGGTGAGCAACGTCAACTGGTACATGAACGTGCCCGTCGAGGCCGACGGCACGCTCGGCATCGTCGACGGCATCTCCGCGCCGGGCCTGGAAGTCCGGCTGCGCGCCGAAACCGACGTCCTCGTGCTCGTGTCCAACTGCCCGCAGATCAACAACCCCTGCAACGGGTTCGACCCGACGCCGGTGCGGATGGTCGTGACCGAACCGGAGCGTGCGGCGTGAAACTGCTGGTCGCCAACCGCGGCGAGATCGCCGTGCGCCTGCTGCGCGGAGCCCACGAGCTGGGTATCCCCACCGTCGCCGTGTACTCCGACGCCGACCGCACCGCACCCCACGTCCGCCTGGCCGACGAGGCCGTGCGGCTCGGCCCGGCGCCCGCGGCCGAGAGCTACCTGCGGGCCGACGCGATCATCCGGGCCGCGCTCGACACCGGGGCGGACGCGATCCACCCGGGGTACGGCTTCCTGAGTGAGGACACCGCGTTCGCCCGTGCCTGCGAGAGCGCCGGGATCGCGTTCGTCGGGCCGGCGCCGGAGCACCTGGAGGTGTTCGGCAGCAAGCACACCGCGCGCGAGGCCGCGATCGCGGCCGGGGTGCCGCTGCTGCCCGGCACCGGGCTGCTCGGCGACCTCGACGAAGCCCTGGCGGAAGCGGCCGGGATCGGCTATCCGGTGATGCTCAAGGCGACCGGGGGCGGCGGCGGGATCGGGATGCGCGCGTGTGCGTCGGCCGAAGAGCTGTCCGCCGCGTGGGAGACCGTGCGCAGCGTGGCGGCCAAGAGCTTCGCCAGCTCCGGTGTGTTCCTGGAGCGGCTGGTGACGAGCGCCCGGCACGTCGAGGTGCAGGTCTTCGGCGACGGCGCCGGCGCGATCCTCGCGCTGGGCACGCGCGACTGCTCGTTGCAGCGGCGCAACCAGAAGGTCGTGGAGGAGTGCCCGGCACCCGGCCTGCCCGACGCGGTGCGCCGACAGCTCGCCGACGCGGCCGTGGCACTGTGCTCGTCGGTGCGCTACCGCTCGGCCGGCACGGTCGAGTTCGTGTACGACCCCGTGCGCGAGGAGGCCGCGTTCCTCGAGGTCAACACGCGGCTGCAGGTCGAGCACCCGGTGACCGAGGCGGTGTACGGCATCGACCTGGTCGGCTGGATGCTGCGGCTCGCCCAGGGCGACCGAGGGATGTTCGCCACCGCACCCGGAACCACCGCGCCGGGAACCACCGCACCCGAGCTGCGCGGGCACGCGTTCGAGGCCCGCGTCTACGCCGAGGACCCGAGCGCGAACCACCGGCCGAGCGCCGGCCTGGTCACCGGCGTCTCGCTGCCGCCGGGCGTCCGCGTGGACACGTGGATCGAGGCCGGCACCATCGTCACCACGCACTACGATCCCCTGCTGGCCAAGGTGATCTGCACCGGAACCGACCGCGCGGACGCGCTGGCGAACCTGCGTGCCGCCCTCGCGACCACCGCTGTCGGCGGGCTGCGCACCAACCTCGGCCAGCTCCGCGCCGCGGCCGTCGATCCAGCGTTCACGAGCGCCACTCACGACACCGCGACGCTCGACGGCGTCACCGACGACGAGCCGCGGATCGACGTCGTGCGCGGCGGCACGATGACCACCGTGCAGGAGTGGCCGGGCCGCACCGGGTTCTGGCACGTCGGGGTGCCGCCGTCCGGCCCGATGGACGACCTGTCTCTGCGGCTCGGCAACCTCGCACTCGGCAACCCCGAGGGCGCGGCCGGCCTGGAGTGCACTGTGGACGGTGTCACGCTGCGGTTCTCCGCCGACACCACCGTCTGCGTCACCGGCGCCACGGCACCCGTGCTGCTCGACGGCGCTCCGGCTCCCTCGTGGACGCCGATCGTGGTCCCGGCCGGCGGCACGCTCGACGTGGGCGCGGGCACGGCCGGGCTGCGCAGCTACGTGCTCGTGCGGGGCGGGCTCGCCGTGCCCGGGTTCCTCGGCAGCGCGGCGACGTTCACGCTCGGCCGGTTCGGCGGCCACGGCGGCCGGGCGCTCGCGGCGGGCGACGTGCTCACGCCCGGCGCCGAGCCCGCGGACCCGGTCGCCTGCGCCGTCCCCGCCGGCGATCGGCCGCGGCTGGGTACACAGTGGACGATCGGCGCGCTGGAAGGACCGCACGCCGCGCCGGAGTTCTTCACGCCGGCCGACATCGAGACCTTCTACCGCACCGACTGGCAGGTGCACTTCAACTCCGCGCGCACCGGCGTCCGGCTCGTCGGGCCGCGCCCGCAGTGGGCGCGCGAGGACGGTGGTGAAGCCGGGCTGCACCCGTCCAACATCCACGACACGCCCTACGCGATCGGCGCCGTCGACTACACCGGCGACCTGCCGATCCTGCTCGGCCCGGACGGGCCGAGCCTCGGCGGTTTCGTCTGCCCGGCGACGGTCGCGACCGGCGAGCGCTGGAAACTCGGCCAGCTGCGCCCGGGCGACACCGTGCGCTTCGTCCCGATCGACACCGACCACGCCGCGGCCCTGCGCCGCCGTTCTGCGGTGCCGCTGCTCGCCAGCCGAGACGCCCTCGACGACGGCGGCGTGCTCGCCCGGCGCACCGCGCACGACGGCGAGCCGTCGGTGACCTACCGGCGCAGCGGCGACGACAACCTGCTCGTCGAATACGGCGACATGACCCTCGACCTCGCGCTGCGGATGCGCGTCCACGCGCTGGCCGAGCGGCTGGCCGCCGAAGGCGTGCCGGGGATCGTCGACCTCACGCCGGGCATCCGGTCGCTGCAGGTGCACGTCGACCCGGACGCGCTGCCGGTCGGCAAGGCCCTCGGCCTGGTGCGCGAGCTGGAGGGCGACCTGCCGGGCACCGCGGACCTGGTGGTGCCCAGCCGCGGGGTGCGGCTGCCGCTGTCGTGGGACGACCCGGCGACGCGCGAGGCGATCGAGCGGTACATGACGGGCGTGCGCGACGACGCCCCGTGGTGCCCGTGGAACATCGAGTTCATCCGCCGCGTCAATGGTCTGTCTACTGTGGACGATGTCTACCGCACGGTGTTCGACGCCGAGTACCTCGTGCTCGGCCTCGGCGACGTCTACCTCGGCGCACCCGTCGCCACCCCACTGGACCCGCGGCATCGGCTGGTGACCACGAAGTACAACCCGGCCAGGACGTGGACGGCCGAGAACTCGGTCGGCATCGGCGGCGCCTACCTGTGCATCTACGGAATGGAAGGGCCGGGCGGGTACCAGTTCGTGGGGCGCACCGTGCAGGTGTGGAGCGGCTGGCACCAGCGCGGCGCGTTCGAGCCGGGGTCGCCGTGGCTGCTGCGGTTCTTCGACCGGATCTCGTGGTACCCGGTGTCGGCCGACGAGCTGCTGGACCTGCGGGCGCGCGGCTCCGCTGGGCAGCTGGAGCTCGACATCACCGACGGGGAGTTCCGCCTCGCCGACTACCAGCGATTCCTGGCCGACAACGCCGAGAGCATCGCCGGGTTCCGCGCCACGCAGTCGGCGGCGTTCGAGGCGGAACGCCGCGCGTGGGCCGCCGCGGGCGAGTTC
Organism: Amycolatopsis sp. NPDC051373; assembly: GCF_040689465.1. Classification (NCBI taxonomy): domain Bacteria; kingdom Bacillati; phylum Actinomycetota; class Actinomycetes; order Pseudonocardiales; family Pseudonocardiaceae; genus Amycolatopsis; species Amycolatopsis sp. NPDC051373. Next base: position 44,586 of record NZ_JBFBAE010000043.1, read on the forward strand.
GACCCGAAGCCCGAACCCGTCACGAGGCCGCCGGCCCGCGTGCAGGCACCGCCGGGCGGCCACGTCGTCGAGGCCCCGTTCGCCGCCACCGTCTGGCGGGTGGACGTCGAGGCCGGCACGCGGGTGGACCACAGGCAGTCGCTGGTCACGCTGGAAGCCATGAAAACCGAGGCGCGCATCCCCGCGCCCGCCGACGGAAAGGTGCTCGAGGTGCTCGTGTCCCCCGGCGACCAGGTCGCGCCCGGCACCCCGCTGGTGGTGCTCGGATGATCCGCGAACGCGTGCACGCCGCCTACCGGCGGATCGAGCAGGTCGACCGGCCCGAGATCTGGGTCGACCTGCGCCCGGAGGCCGAGCTGCTGGCCGAAGCCGAAGCACTCGAGGATCGGTACACCGCCGGGGAACCGCTCCCGCTCTACGGGCGGCTCGCCGCGGTCAAGGGCAACATCGACGTCGCCGGGTTGCCGACCACCGCCGGGTGCCCGGCGTTTGCCTACGAGCCCCGAGCGGACGCACCCGTCGTCGCCCGGCTGAAGGCGGCGGGTGCGCTGGTGCTCGGCACGACGAACCTCGACCAGTTCGCAACCGGGCTGGTCGGCACGCGCAGCCCGTATGGCGCGGTGCGCAACGCGATCGATCCGGCGTACGTGTCGGGCGGGTCGAGTTCGGGGTCCGCGGTCGCCGTCGCGCTGGGGATCGCGGACCTCGCGCTCGGCACGGACACGGCGGGCTCGGGCCGCGTCCCGGCGGCGTTCAACGGGATCGTCGGGCTGAAGCCGACGCCGGGGCTGCTGCCGACGGACGGCGTCGTGCCGGCGTGCGCGAGCATCGACTGCGTGTCGATCTTCGCGCGCACGGTGGGCGAGGCGGAGCTCGCGCTGCGGTGCCTGTCGGAAGCGGGCACGTTCCGGATCGGCGTTCCGGCTTCCCTGGGCCCCCTGCAGGACGGCTGGGCCGAGGCCTACGCCGCCGCGGTGGCGCGCTACGCCGCGGCCGGCGCGGTGGTGACCACTGTGGATTTATCGCCTTTTCTCGCCGCGGCGCGGCTGCTGTACGAGGGTTCGTTCGTCGCCGAGCGCTACACCGCCGTCGGCGAGTTCGTCGAGAAGCACCACGACGAGGTCGACCCGACCGTCGCGGCCATCATCACCGCGGCCCGCGACCTCCCCGCGCACCGGGTGTTCGCCGACCGGGCCACGCTCGCCGGGCTCAAACGCGAGGCCGACACCGTGCTCTCCACTGTGGACGCCCTGCTGCTGCCGACCACCATCGGGCACCCGACGCTCGCCGAGGTGGCCGCGGACCCGGTCGGCGCGAACGCCGCCCTCGGCCGCTTCACGAACTTCGCCAACCTGCTCGGCTTGTCCGCGCTCGCCGTGCCCGCCGGGACGGTCGGCGGGCGGCCGTTCGGGGTCATGCTCGTCGGCCCGGCCGACGCGGACGCGAAGCTGGCCGCGCTGGCCCACGGCGTCGAGGACCGCGTGCGCCTGGCCGTCGTCGGGGCCCACCTGCGGGGGCAGCCGCTCAACCACGAGCTGACCTCGCGCGGCGGCCGCTTCGTCGCCGAAACCGAGACCGCGCCCGAGTACCGGCTGCACGCGCTGGCCACGACCCCGCCGAAACCGGGGCTCGTGCGCGTGGCCGAAGACGGCGTCGCGATCGCGGCCGAGGTGTGGGATCTCCCGGTGGCCGGCTTCGGCGCGTTCGTGGCGGCGGTCCCCGCGCCGCTGGCGATCGGGCGGGTGCGCCTGCAAGACGGTTCGGAGGTCTCGGGGTTCCTGTGCGAACCGGCGGCGCTCGTCGCCGCGGAGGACATCTCGGCGAAGGGTGGCTGGCTCGCCCACCTGCGTTCCTGAGGACCGGGGCCGTCCGGGAGTGTGCCGTCGCCCACTCGTCCGGGCCACTCCCCTGGTTACCCGTGGGTAACAAGGGCTATCGTGCGGACAGGATTTCTGTCTACTTCAGGAGCATTCGTGGCCGCACCAGCAACGCCGCCCCTTGCGCCGACCGCGCGTGGGGTGCGCAACGTCGTGTTCGTCGAAGGGGTACGCACCCCGTTCGGCAAGGCGGGTGACAAGGGCATCTACGCCGGGACCCGCGCGGACGACCTGGTCGTCAACGCCATCCGTGAGCTGCTGCGGCGGCACCCCGAGCTGCCGCCCGAGCGGGTGGACGACGTCGCCATCGCCGCGACGACCCAGATCGGCGACCAGGGCCTGACCATCGGGCGCACGGCCGCCCTGCTGGCCGGCCTGCCGAAGTCCGTGCCGGGTTTCGCGATCGACCGCATGTGCGCCGGCGCGATGACGGCCGTGACCACGGTCGCGAGCGGCATCGGCTTCGGCGCCTACGACATCGCCATCGCCGGCGGCGTCGAGCACATGGGCCGCCACCCGATGGGCGAGGGCGTGGACCCCAACCCGCGCATCATCGCCGACAAGCTCGTGGACCCGACGGCGCTCGTCATGGGCCAGACCGCGGAGAACCTGCACGACCGGTTCCCCGAGATCACCAAGGAGCGCACCGACGCCTACGCCGCGCGCAGCCAGGAGCGCTACGCCGAGGCTGTGAAGACCGGCAAGATCGGCCCTGAGCTGGTGCCGGTGGCCATCCGGTCCAAGGAACTCGGCTGGGGACTGGCCACTGAGGACGAACCGCCCCGGCCGGGCACGACCATCGAGCAGCTGGCGAAGCTGAAGACGCCGTTCCGCCCCCACGGCCGTATCACCGCGGGCAACGCGGCGGGCCTCAACGACGGCGCCACGGCGTCGCTCCTCGCCGACGAGGAAACCGCCCGCGAGCTGGGTCTGCCCGTCGCGATGCGGCTGGTCGGCTACTCGTTCGCGGGAGTCGAGCCCGAGGTCATGGGCATCGGCCCGATCCCGGCCACGGAGAAGCTGTTCAAGCGCACCGGCCTGTCGATCGACGACATCGGCCTGTTCGAGATCAACGAGGCGTTCGCCGTGCAGGTGCTCGCCTTCCTCGACCACTTCGGCATCGACCAGGACGACCCGCGAGTGAACCAGTGGGGCGGCGCGATCGCGTGCGGCCACCCGCTGGCCTCGTCCGGCGTGCGGCTGATGACGCAGCTGGCGCGCCAGTTCGCCGAGCGCCCCGACGTGCGCTACGGCATGACCACCATGTGCATCGGCATCGGCATGGGCGGCACCGTGATCTGGGAGAACCCGGCGTTCGAGGGGGCGAAGTAATGACTTTCACCGCTGAAGGGGCCAAGGCCGCGTTCCCCGACGAGGTCGTGACCACCGCCGTCACGCGTCTGGTGAACGTGCCCGGGCTCGCGAAGCCGGTCGCGCTGATCACGCTCGACAACGGCCACGACCACACCCGGCCGAGCACGTTCGGCCCGCAGGGCCTCGTGTCGCTCAACGCCGCGCTGGACGTGGCGTTCGAGGCCGAACCCGCGGCGATCGCGGTCACCGGCAAGCCGTTCATCTTCGCCGTCGGCGCGGATCTGTCCGGTGTGGAGGCCGTATCGGACCCGGCGCTGGCGCGCAAGATCGCGCAGACCGGCCACGACGTGTTCCGCCGGCTCACCGAGTCGAAGATCCCGACGTTCGGCTTCGTCAACGGCGCCGTGATGGGCGGCGGGCTCGAGCTGGCCCTGTCGTGCCACTACCGCACGCTCTCGAAGAACACCGCCGCGATCGCGTTCCCCGAGGTGTTCCTCGGCCTGTTCCCGGGCTGGGGCGGCACGCAGCTGCTGCCGAACCTCATCGGAGCCGACGCCGCCGTGACCGTGATCATCGAGAACGCGCTGGCGCAGAACAAGATGCTCAACGTGAAGCAGGCGGCCCAGCTCGGCATCGTCGACGAGGTGTTCGGCTCGGCCGACTACCTCGAGCAGTCGCTGCTGTGGCTCGCCAAGGTCGTGAACGGCGAGGTCACCCCCGCGCGACGCGAGATCGACCGCGGCGCCGGCTGGGATGCGGCCATCGCCCGCGCGAAGTCCATCGTCGACGGTCGCACGCACGGCGCGTCGCCGGGTGCGACGAAGGCCGTGGAGCTGCTGGAGCTGGCGCGGGACAACGATCTCGACCGGGGCTACGCCGCCGAGACGGACGGCTTGGCCGAGCTGCTGATGTCCGACGAGCTGCGCGCCGGGCTGTACTCGTTCAACCTCGTGAACAAGCGCGCGAAGCGGCCTGCCGGGGCGCCGGACAAGTCGCTGGCGCGCAAGGTGAACAAGGTCGGCATCGTGGGCGCGGGCCTGATGGCCAGTCAGCTCGCGCTGCTGTTCGTGCGCCGCCTCAAGGTGCCGGTGGTGCTCACCGACGTCGACCAGGAGCGCGTGGACAAGGGCGTGGGTTACGTCCACGACGAGATCGACAAGCTGCTGGCGCGCAAGCGCGTGTCGCCGGACGCCGCCAACCGCCTCAAGGCGCTGGTGACCGGGTCACTCGACAAGGCCGCGTTCGCCGACGCCGACTTCGTGATCGAGGCCGTGTTCGAAGAGCTGGGCGTGAAGCAGGCGGTGTTCGCGGAGCTGGAGCAGCACGTCTCGCCCGAGGCGATCCTGGCGACGAACACGTCTTCGCTGTCGATCAGCGCGATGGCGTCGAAGCTGCAGCACCCCCAACGCGTGGTCGGTTTCCACTTCTTCAACCCGGTGGCCGTGCTGCCGCTGCTGGAGATCGTGCGCGGCGAGAAGACCGACGACGCCACGCTCGCCACGGCGTTCTCGGTCGGCAAGCAGCTGAAGAAGTCGAGCGTGCTGGTGAAGGACGCCACCGCGTTCGTCGTGAACCGGCTGCTGCTGCGCTTCCTCGGCGAGGTGCTGGTGTCCGTGGACGAGGGCACGCCGTTCGAGGTCTCGGATTCGGCACTGGAGCCGCTGGGCCTGCCGATGTCGCCGCTGAACCTGATGCAGCTCGTGGGCCCGGCCATCGCGCTGCACGTGGGCGAGACGCTGCACGGCTCGTTCCCGGACCGCTTCACGGTGAGCGAGAACCTCGCCAAGTTCGTGCAGGCGGGCAAGAAGGGCGTGTGGACCTGGGACTCCTCGGGCACCGCGTCCGTCGACCCGGAGGTCGGCGCCCTCTGGACCCGGGGCGACAACCCGTCCACGGCCGAGCAGGTGCGCGACCGCGCGCTGAACGCCATCGCCGAGGAGATCCGCTTGATGCTCGACGAGGGTGTGGTCGCGGAGGCACAGGACATCGACCTGTGCCTGCTGCTGGGCGCGGGCTGGCCGTTCTGGAACGGCGGCATCACGCCGTACCTGGACCGGGCCGGGGTTTCGGAGCGGGTGAACGGGAAGCCGTTCCTGGCTCCGGGTGTGGCTTCGGTGCCGGTGGCTTGATGTTCGCGGGGCGGCTGTCCTGTGTGGACGGCCGCCCCGGTTCACCGCTCGCCGGCCGGTGGACAGGCGGGGCCGCGCTGGTTCGAAGGCAGGGTCTTCGCGAACGAGTCGACGTCGTACGGTTGCGCCTTGTCGGCGGCCGGGAAGCGACGGTGCAGCTCGGCCGCGTAGTCGGTCAGGTCGGTGCGCGGGACCGGGATCACGGTGATCACCGCCGGCAGGTCCGCCGCCTTGACCTGTGCGATGAGATCCGGGTGATCCGCGAAGAGCCGCTTGAACTCCGCCCAGCTCTCGGCCTGGGTCTGGGTGTACACGCGGCGCGCCTTCGGGTCGTTCGCGAGCGCCGCGTCCACCCTCCCCATTTCGCGGTCGATGTCGCGCCCGTCGGTACCGGCGTCGAAAAACATCTGCACGGCCGCGCACGGCTTGTGCCCGGCCAGCGGCACGGGTGTGCGATCCACCGGCAACGGCGCCGGCCGCACGACCGCAGCGACCCCGAAGGCCAGCCCGACGCCCGCGCCCAGCGCGACCACCAGGACCGGGGCGAGCCAGCGCCAGATGCGAATCCCCATGGTCAGATCATCACACACCCGGGCGGGACTGGTCCCGGTTCCGGAGCCACCGGGCCGTCAAGCGCAGAGGTCGCTGTGGACCTCCGGGTGGTACTTCTCCCGCATGGCCTCGAGGTCGAGCAGTTGAGTCTTCTGGGCGTCCGGGAAGCGCTGCTTCAATTCGGCGGCGTACGCATTGAGGTCGGTGCCCGGAACCGGAAGGACGCCCACCGTCGCGGGCATCGCACTCTCACTCGTCGCGGCGATTTTCGCCGGGTCCTGCTTGTAGATCTTCTTGAACTCCATCCAGGTCACGGCCTGGGGGTCGAGGTCGACCCGGCGGGCTTTCGGGTCGTTCTCGAGCACGGCGGCAGCGCGCCGCATCGCATCGTCGTCGCGGAAGAAGACCTGCACGGACATGCACGGCTGGTATCGGGTTGCCGGCGCCGGTGTCCGAGCCACCGGCACCGCCACGGCCCGCACCGACCCGGCGACCAGGAAGGCGGCCCCGGCCCCCACGCCTAGCGCGACCACGAGAACAGGCGCCAACCAGCGCCACACACGGATTCCCATCACGTCCTCAGTACTCCCCCGCACGCGGGCACGTCGGGGCGTCGCGGGGTTTGCCGAACTTGTCGTTGTAGGCGTTGACGTCGATGGAGTAGACGTCCTGCGCCTCGGGGAAGCGGGTCTTGAGACTGGCCACGTAGGCGACGAGGTCGGTGGTGGGCATCGCCACGACGGTGACCACCGCGGGCGAGGACTCCTCACCGCCCAAGCCCTTCAGCATCTCCGGGTGGTCCTTGAAGCCATCGCGCAGGGACAGGAAGGACTCGTGCTTGGTCTCGACGAACACCAGCCGCGCGTCGGGGTCGTCGTGGAGTGCGGCGGCGGCGTGGCGCATCTGCTCGTCGGTGCGGAAGTACACGTCGGCGTCGCGGCACGGCTGGTGGCCGGCCAGGGGCACCGGGGTGCGGTCGACGGGCAGCGGAGGCGGCCGGAGCCATGCCCCGGTCACGAAGGCCAAGCCGACACCAGCGCCGAGCGCGACCACGAGAACAGGCGCCAACCAGCGCCACGAGCGAATCCCCACGCACGATCATCAGCGAGGAGCGCGGGAACGTTACCGGGCGGGGACCCCTTGCGGACCCGCCGGCAGGTGCACCGTCACCGTCAACCCGCCGCCCACCACGGGTTCCGCGGAGATCGCGCCGCCGTGGGCCTGGACGGCGGCGCGGACGATCGAGAGGCCCAGGCCCGCGCCGGAGCGGGCGGTGCGGGCGACGCCGGCGCGGCGGAAGGGTTCGAACAGCTCCGGCACGGCCGCAGGGTCCAGCAGGCCGCCCGACGAGCGCACGCGCAGCGTGGACCACTGGGGGCCCGGTGTTGTGGTGACCTCGAGCCAGCCGTTGTCGACGTTGTGGCGCACGGCGTTCTCGACGAGGTTGCCGGCGATGCGTTCGAGCAGCGCGGGGTCGCCGAACGCGGGCGCGGCGACGGTGGCGAACTCGGCCCGCAGGCCACGCGCCGAAGCTTCCGCGCGCACGGCTGCCCACGCGCGCCCGACGAGCACCGCCAAGTCCACCGGCTCCCGCAGAACCAGGCCGGCGCCGTCGGTGCGGGCCAGGAGCAACAGGGAGTTCACGAGCTGGCCCGCGCGTTCCGTGGCATCGCGGACCACGCCGCCCATCCGACGGAGTTCTGCCTCGTCGGCTTCCTCGTCCGACAGCGTGACGTCGAGCTCGGTGCGGATGACCGAAAGCGGCGTGCGCAGCTCGTGGCTCGCGTTGGCGACGAAGTGGCGCTGCGCGTCGAACGCGGCCTGCAGGCGGTCGAGCATGTCGTCGAAGGTCTGGGCCAGCTCCGCCAGCTCGTCGCGCGACCGGATCTCGCCGATACGCTCGCCCATCGACTCCACCGACAGCCGCCGCGCGGTGCCGGTGATCTCGCGCAGCGGCAGCAGCACGCGCGAGGTGAACGTCCACGCGAGGATCGCCGCCGCGGCCACGACGAAGCAGAACGCCAGCGAGCCGAAGATCAGCACCCGGTTCACGGCGTGCGTACGCAGGTGCTGCGCGAGCGTGGACGCGTCGACGTCGACCCCGTCCACGCGCACGATCGTGCCGGGCGGCATGTGCGGCACGGCGTCCACCGCGTCGCCCACGAGCGACCACGCCAGCCACAGCAGGAGCAGCCCGGCCGCGGCCACCAGCACGGTCGCGAGGATCGTGACCCGGGCCCGCAGGCTGCGTGTGCCGGGCAGGTTCACTACGCGCCGGCCTCCGCGACCGGCACGCGGTAGCCCGAGCCCACCACGGTCTCGATGATCCCCGGCTCACCCAGCTTCTTGCGCAAGGTCATCACCGTCACCCGCACCGTCGTGGTGAACGGGTCGGCGTTCTCGTCCCACACCCGCTCCAGCAGCTCCTCGCTGCTGACCACCGAACCCGAGGCCGACAGCAGGACCTCGAGCACGCCGAACTCCTTGCGCGTCAGGTCGATCAGCCCGCTCGCGCGGCGCACGATGCGCTTCGCCGGGTCCAGCTCCACGTCGCCCGCCGTGAGCAGCGGTGGCGCGGCTGGCGTCGCGCGGCGCCCGAGCGCGCGCACGCGGGCGACCAGCTCGGGGAACGCGAAGGGCTTGGCGAGGTAGTCGTCCGCACCGAGGGACAGCCCGTCGACCCGGTCGGAGACGGAACTGCTCGCGGTGAGCATGAGCACCCGCGTGAGCTCGCCCGACGCGACGATCTCACGGCACAGCTCGTCGCCCGACATCCCGGGCAGGTCGCGGTCGAGCAGCACCACGTCGTACCGGGTGACGGACGACTTCTCATGCCCGTCGTCACCGGTCAACGCGATGTCCACCGCCATGCCCTCACGGCGCAGGCCGCGGGCGATCGCGTCGGCCAAGGGCTCTTCGTCTTCGACTACCAGAACACGCACCAGACCACAATCCCACAGTTTCCTGAGAGCACCTGAGAGACCTGAATGGACACTCCGGGCCACCTCACGCGCAGCTCACGGCGAACCTCGAGCCGGCGTCACGACCAGCGCAACGCGAACCACAGCCGCATCCTCGTCTCCGGGTCCGAGAGGTCCACGCCGAGCGCCCGTTCGGCCTGCCCGATCCGATGCCGGACGCTGTTGCGGTGCACCCCGAGCTCGGCGGCCGTGCGGTCCCAGCCGCCGTGGTGTGCGAGCCAGGTGCGCAGCGTCGGCACCAGCTCCCGGTCGTGCGCGCGGTCCAGCTCCCGCAACGGCGCGAGCACCCGCTCGGCGAACCCCGCCGCAGCACCGGGCGCGACGAGCGCGTCGAAACCCAGCGGATCCGCGGCCACCACCGGGCGCCCGAGCGCCTGCGCCCGGGCCAGGAGCAGCTCCGCCTCCGCGAGCGCGCCCGGCAGCCCGTCCGCGGTCACAGGCGAGCCTGCCACGGCGAGCCAGCCGTGCTCGCGCAAGCCGTCGAGCTCCGGCGTCTCACCCACCACCGCCAGGAACCGCGGCCCCGGCAGCACCCGCACGAGCGGGGTGTCGAGCCGCGCGCGCAGCCAGTCGTGGCGCACGGCGACCTCGTCGGGGCCCCGGCGGTGCGCGATCCCGGCCACGAGCCGGCACTCCCCCGTGCCCAGCAGCGTCGTCAGCACGTCCGCGCCGCCCTGCCCCAGCAACAACCCGGTGGCCGCCGCGCCGAGTTGCGCGGTGTCGGACCCGCCGCGGCCGACGAGCCCGAGCAAAGCCGCGCCGACGGCGAGGATCGCGCGGTCACCACCGTCGAACCGGCGGCGCCGCCCGAGCACGAGCAGGTGCGCCGCCGTCGCCTGCGAGTACACCGGCTGCGCCACCACATACGTGCTGTCGGGCAGCTCGGTGGTCGCGCTGCGGATGCCGGTGCCCGCGCGCAACGTCGTGAGCAGGTCCGCGACTTCGCGCGGCAACGGCTGCGGCGCGTCGTGCCCCGCCACGAGCGCGTCCGCGGGCCCGACGAGCGCCACCCAGCCCCGCAGCCGCTCGGCCAGCGCCGTCACGAGCGCCCCCATGCCGTCGCCCGCGGCGCGCGTGAGTGCCTCGCGCGCGACGGCCGTCCGGCGCTGTTCGCGTTCCCCCGCCTCGGCGAGCGCGACGGCCACGGCCCGGCTGATCGCGAGGAATGGCGTGCGCGGCGGCACGACGACCAGCGGCAGGCCGTGGCGCACGCACGCGTCGCGCAGCGGCTCCGGCAGGGTCTCCGACACGGTCGGCGTGAGGCCGAAACCCAGCGCGGTCACGCCGGCGTTGCGCAGGCGGCGGACGTAGTGCCCGGGCTCGCGCGGCAGGTTCACCCCGGCGGTGAGCACCAGCTCGGCGCCGAGCAGGTAGGGCGCGGGATCGTCGAGCTCGCTCACGTGGGCCCAGCGCACGGGCGCGTCGAGCGCACCCGGCCGCAGCGTCTCCCGCACGACGTCGAGCGCGAGCTCCGGGTTGCCGACAACCGTCCGTAACGGAACATTCACTTCCGCGGACTCGTGCTCGAGGTTCTGGGCCATTTCATCCCGGCTTTCGACGGTTCCTGGACGGATCGTCCCATGCCGGAGCGGTGGCGCACGAACCTACGGTGGCCCGAACAACCCCGCAGAGAACCGAGGAGGACCCCGTGGGCGGCGACTACGCGGTGATCGCGCTGTACATCGCGGGCATGATCGGAGTGGGCTGGATCGGCCTGCGCCTGGCGAAGACGAAGTCCGACTACCTCGTGGCGGGCCGGCGGCTGGGCTGGTTCATGTACTCCGGCACGATGTCGGCCGTCGTGCTCGGCGGCGCGTCCACGGTCGGCGGCGTGAAGCTCGGTTACACCTACGGCGTCTCCGGCGCGTGGCTCGTGGTCACCATCGGCGTCGGCATCCTCGTGCTCCACGCGGTGTTCGCGCGGCGGTTGGTGAAGCTGCGCGTGTACACCGTCGGCGAGATGCTCGACCTGCGCTACGGCGGCCGCACCAGCGCCGTGTCCGGGGTCGTCATGTGGGGCTACACGCTCATGCTGACCGTGACCTCGACGCTGGCGTTCGCGTCGATCTTCAAGGTCCTGTTCTCCATCCCGAACTGGGCCGGCATCGCGATCGGCGGCTCGATCGTGGTGCTCTACTCGGTGCTGGGCGGCATGTGGTCGATCACGCTCACCGACATCGCGCAGTTCGTGATCAAGACGATCGGCATCCTGTTCGTGCTGCTGCCGATCGCCCTCGTCTCCGCCGGCGGCTTCGGCGGGATGGCCGAGAAGCTCGACGCCACCTACTTCGAGTTCACCTCGATCGGCGGCGAAACCATCCTCACGTACTTCCTGATCTACACCTTCGGCCTGCTCATCGGGCAGGACATCTGGCAGCGGGTGTTCACCGCCCGCACCCCGCGCATCGCGACCGGCGGCGGCATCATCTCCGGCGTCTACTGCCTCGTCTACGGCGTGGCCGGCGCGCTCATCGGCACCGCCGCGAAGGTGCTCTACCCCGACCTCGGCAGCGCGCAGGACGCGTTCGCCACCATCGCCGAGCGCCTGCTGCCCACCGGCGTGCGCGGGCTGGTGCTGGCCGCCGCGCTGTCGGCGCTCATGTCGACCTCCAGCGGCGCGCTGATCGCGTGCGCCACCACGACGACGTCGGACCTGCTGCGCAAGATCGGCCTCAAGGGCGGCGAGGTGCTGCGCAACCGCGTCACCACGCTGGTCCTGGGCATCGTCGCCATCGGCATCGCGATGGTCGTGGACGACGTCGTCAACGCGCTGACCATCGCCTACGACATCCTCGTCGGCGGCCTGCTGGTCACGATCCTCGGCGCGTTGTTCTGGAAGCGCGGCACGCGGCAGGGCGCGTACGCGTCGATGGTGGCCGGCACCGGGTTCGTGGTCGCGTTCATGATCATCGACGGGGTCGAGGCCAACAGCCCGATCTACTGGGGCCTCAGCGCGAGCCTGATCGTGTACGTCGCGGTGAGCCTCGCGACGCCGCGCACCCCCGAAAGCATCCTGTCGGTCTGGACGCGGCGCCTGAACGGTTCCGCGGCAGATGAAGAGAAAGCGGCGCAGGAAACCCCCGCCGCCGCGAAGGCCTGAACACCCCACCCACGAGGAGCACACCGCAGTGAGTGACCTGCCCCCGATCGGCCCGCTCGACTCGTCGCGCGTCCCGCGCTTCGCCGGCTTCGCGACCTTCGCGCGGCTGCCGCGGATCGACGAGGTGGAGCGCGCCGACGTCGCCGTGGTCGGCGTCCCGTTCGACTCCGGCGTGTCCTACCGGCCGGGCGCGCGCTTCGGTCCCGCCGCCGTGCGCGAGGCGAGCCGGCTGCTGCGGCCGTACCACCCGGCGCTGGACGTGTCGCCGTTCGCCGAACGGCAGGTCGTGGACGCCGGTGACATCGCGGCGAACCCGTTCCACATCGGCGAAGCGATCGAGAAGGTGCAGCAGGACGCCGAGGCGCTGATGGCCGGCGGCACGCGGCTCGTGACGGTCGGCGGCGACCACACCATCGCGTTGCCGCTGCTGCGGGCGACGGCGAAGAAGCACGGTCCCGTGGCGCTGCTGCACTTCGACGCGCACCTCGACACGTGGGACACCTACTTCGGCGAGCCCTACACGCACGGCACGCCGTTCCGCCGCGCCGTCGAGGAAGGAATCCTCGACACGGCAGCGCTTTCGCACGTCGGCACGCGTGGCCCGCTGTACGGCAAGCGCGACCTCGAGGAGGACCGCCGGCTCGGCTTCGGCATCGTCACCTCCGGCGACGTGCTGCGCCGCGGCATCGACGAGACGGTCGACGCGCTGCGGCAGCGGATCGGCGACCGGCCTCTGTACGTCTCGGTGGACATCGACGTGCTCGACCCCGCGCACGCCCCCGGTACCGGCACGCCCGAGGCGGGCGGGATGACGAGCCGCGAACTGCTGGAGATCCTGCGCGGGCTGCGCGACCTGCGCCTGGTGGGCGCCGACGTCGTCGAGCTGGCCCCGGCCTACGACCACGCCGAGATCACTGCCATCGCGGCCTCGCACGTGGCCTACGACCTCGTGAGCCTGCTGGCGCTGGGGAAGAGCAAATGACGCGCATTGGGGGCGACCTCGTCGTCGAGACGCTGCGGGCGCTCGGCGCGGACACGGTGTTCGGGCTGCCGGGCCAGCACGCGCTGGGGCTGTTCGAGGCGCTGCGGCGCGCGGACGGCGTGCGCGTGGTGAGCTCGCGGGTCGAGAACAACCTCGCGTTCGCCGCCGACGGGTTCGCCCGCGCACGGCTGGCGGCTTCTGCGGGCGGTCCGGTGCCGGTCACGCCGATGATCGTGTCGACAGGCCCGGGTGCCTTGCTGACGTTGGCTTCCCTGCAGGAGTCGCGGGCCGCGTCCGTGCCCGTGCTCGGGATCTCCAGCCAGATCCCCGTCGCCGGGCTCGGCGGCGGGCGGCACGGGTACCTGCACGAGCTGCCCGACCAGCAGGCGAGCTTTCGCGACGTCGTGAAGTCGGTGCACGTGGTCCGGACGGCCAGCCAGATCCCGACGGCGCTGCGCGAAGCGTGGACGGCGGCGGCAACCGCGCCGTACGGGCCGGTGTGGGTGGAGATCCCGCAGGACGTGCTGCTGGCGCCGGCTGCTTTGCCGCCCCTGCACGAGGTGGCCGCGACGCCAGTGCCGCTGGAACCGTTGCCGGAGCTGGTGAACGAGGCGGGGCGGCTGCTGGCCGCGGCCGAGAAGCCGGTGATTCTCGCTGGCGGTGGCGCCCTGCGGTCCGGTGCGCATGCGGAATTGCTCGGCTTGGCTCAGGCGCTGCGGGCGCCTGTGGTGTCGACGTTCGGCGGCAAGGGCGTGTTCCCGTGGGACCACGAGCTGTCGGCGCGCTCGTGGCTGGAGGACTGGCACACCACGGAATTCCTGGCCGACGCGGACCTGTTGCTGGTGCTCGGGTCCGGGCTCGGCGAGCTGTCGAGCAACTACCGCGAGTTCGCGCCGCGCGGGCGGCTGATCCAGGTGGAGGCCGACCTCGGGAAGCTGGAGTCGAACTACCCCGCGCTGGGCATCCACGCCGACGTGCGGCTGTTCCTGGAGGCTTTGAAAGTTCCCGCGAGGGCTGCGGACGGGCGAGCCGAGACCGCCGTCGCGGATCTGCTGGCTCGCGTCGAGTCGCGATTGGACGGTCAAGACCTGGCGGCGGAACGCAAGCTCGTCGACGACTTGCGGGCAGCTCTGCCGGAGGGCACGCAGACGTTCTGGGACATGACGATCGCCGCCTACTGGGCGTGGTCGGCGTGGCAGCCGGACGGCGCGCCGATCCACACCGCGCAGGGGGCGGGCGGCCTCGGCTACGGCCTTCCCGGCGCGCTCGGCGCCGCCGCCACCGGCATCCGCACACTGGCCGTCTCCGGCGACGGCGGAGCGATGTACGGCCTGGCCGAGCTGGCCACCGCCAAGCAACATGGCCTCGACGTCACCTGGCTCGTGATCGACGACGGCGGCTACGGCATCCTGCGCGAGTACCTCACCGGCGCGTTCGGCGAGACGACCGCGACCGAGCTGGCGCGGCCCGACTTCGTGGCGCTGGCGAAGTCGTTCGGGGTTCCGGCTGTGCTGTCCACGCTCGACGCGGTGGGCGCGGACGTGGCGACGGCTCTGCGCACGCCGGGACCGTCGGTGGTCGTGCTGCCCGCCGTGCTGAAGATGTTCGCTCCGACCCATCTGGAGAAGCGGTGACCCAGGTCCTGAACTTCGTCGACGGCGCCCGCACCGACCCATCCGCTGGGGAGGTGGTCAGCGCCCGCACCGACCCATCCGCTGGGGAGGTGGTCAGCGCGAGCGTCCACTCCGGACAGTCCGACGTCGACAAGCGCTGGAGCACGCGGACGTCCACGACGAATTCGACGTCACGTCCTTACCGGTAGACGTCAGGACACCACGTGCATACCCGCGTTCAAGGCTACTGATTTCCTGACCGAACAAAACGGCGAGCCCCTTCACGAAGGGACCCGCCGTTTTCACGAGCGAAAACTCAGCCCCGCGGATTCTCCGCCGGTACATCCTGCACCACACCCAACCGACCCGACGCCCACTCCGTGATCCGACGCGCCACGTCCTGAGCGGTCAACCCCACGCGGTCCAGCACCTCATCGCGCGAGCCGTGCTCGTGGAAGCCCTGCGGCACGGCCAGGTCTCGCAGCGGGACGTCGCAGTCGGCGTCGCGGAGGACGGCGGCCAGGGCGGAGCCGAAGCCGCCGTGGCGGCCGCTGTCCTCGACCGTCACCACGAGCTTGTGCTGTTCCGCGAGGGCGACCAGTTCGGCCGGCACCGGGACGACCCAGCGCGGGTCGACCACCGTGACGCCGATGCCCTGGTCGGCGAGGCGGTCGGCGGCCGCGAGGCCCAGCTTGCCGAACGAGCCGACGGCGACGAGCAGCACATCCGGGGTGCAGGACTCGCGCGGGCGGCGCAGCACGTCGACCGTGCCGAGGCGTTCCACGGCGGGCAGGTCGGCGCCGACGGTGCCCTTCGAGAAGCGCAGCGCGGTCGGGCCGTCCTGTACGGCCACGGCCTCGCGCAGCTCCTCGCGCAGCGTGCCCGGGTCGCGCGGCGCGGCCACGCGCATGCCGGGCACCATGCCGAGCAGAGACAGGTCCCACATGCCGTGGTGGCTGGGGCCGTCGGGGCCGGTGATGCCGGCGCGGTCGAGCACGAACGTCACCGGCTGGCGGTGCAGCGCCACGTCCATCAGGACCTGGTCGAACGCGCGGTTGAGGAACGTGGAGTAGACCGCCACCACCGGGTGGTAGCCACCCATCGCGAGGCCCGCCGCCGACGTCACGGCGTGCTGCTCGGCGATGCCGACGTCGAACCAGCGGTCCGGGAACTTCTCGGAGAACTTCTCCAGGCCGGTGGAGCGCAGCATCGCGGCGGTGATCGCCACCACGTCCTCACGCTCGGCGCCGATCTTCGCCAGCTCGTCGCCGAACACGCCGGTCCAGCTGGGGCCCTTCACCGGCGGCAGGCCGGTCTCGGGGTCGATCGGGTCGGTCTGGTGCATCTGGTCGGCCTGGTGGTTCACCGCGGGCGCGTAGCCGTGGCCCTTCTCGGTGACCACGTGCACGATCACGGCGCCGCCGAACGCGCGGGCGCTCTGCAACGCCTTCTCCAGCGCCACCAGGTCGTGGCCGTCGACCGGGCCGAGGTACTTCAGGCCCAGGTCGGAGAACATCACCTGCGGGCTCAGCGCGTCCTTTATGCCGGCCTTCGCGGCGTGCAGCGCGGCGTAGATCGGCTTGCCCACCACGGGGGTATTGCGCAGGATTTCGCGCCCGCCGTCGAGCAGGCGCTCGTAACCGGGCTGCAGCCGCAGCGCCGCGAGGTGGTCGGCGAGCCCGCCGATGGTCGGCGAGTAGGACCGGCCGTTGTCGTTGATCACGATCACGACCGGGCGGTCCCGGTTCGCGGCGATGTTGTTGAGCGCCTCCCAGCACATGCCGCCGGTCAGCGCACCATCGCCGACGACCGCCACGGCGTGGCGCGGGGCACCGCCGGACAGCTCGAACGCCTTCGCCAGGCCGTCCACATAGGACAGCGCGGTGGACGCGTGGCTGTTCTCCACCAGGTCGTGCTCGCTCTCGGCGCGCGACGGGTACCCGGTCGGGCCGCCGAGCTGGCGCAGCTTGTCGAACTCGGTGTGCCGGCCCGTCACGATCTTGTGCACGTACGCCTGGTGACCGACGTCCCACACGATCGCGTCGCGTGGCGAGTCGAACACGCGGTGCAGCGCGAGCGTGAGCTCCACGACACCCAGGTTCGGGCCCAGGTGCCCCCCGGACCGCCGCACCTTCTCGACGAGGAAATCCCTGATCTCGGCGGCCAGCTCGTCGAGGTCCTCGACGCTCATGCGCTTCAGGTCCGCCGGTCCGTGCACGGAGTCCAGCATCGTCACAGCTCCACCTCGCCTGGTTCCCTTCGCTCCCGCCAGTTCGGGCCAGTCTACGGATCCGCGCCACCACCGCCGCGCCGCCCGCGTTCCGGATCACACGCCGAGGCCCCGCGCAACTCCACGGTCGGGTGTGAACATGGAGTCTTCGGCCAAGTCGCGACTACCGCGAGTGGCCCCGATAATCCGAACCGGACCAAGATCGAGAGGGCCTCATGGCGGACTTCTACATCGGCGGCGAATGGGTGGACGCGAAGGCGGGCGGCCGGCGCGAAATCCGGTGCCCGGCCAACGGGTCGCCGGTCGCCGAGGTGGCCGAGGCCACGCGCGAGGACACCGAGGCCGCGATCGCCGCCGCCCGGCGCGCGTTCGACACCGGCCCGTGGCCCTCGACGCCCGCCGCGCAGCGCGGTGACCTGCTGCTGCGCACGGCCGACCTGCTCGACCGCGACGCCGAGACCTTCGCCCGCGCCGAATCGCTAGACACCGGCAAACGCCTGGTGGAGAGCCGCTACGACATGGCCGACATCGCCGCCTGCCTGCGGTATTTCGGCAAGCTCGCGGCCAACGACGCGGGCCGCGTGGTCGACACCGGCAGCGCTGAGGCGTTCAGCCGGATCGTGCACGAACCGGTGGGTGTGTGCGGGCTCATCACGCCGTGGAACTACCCGCTGCTCCAGACCATCTGGAAGGTCGCGCCCGCGCTGGCCGCGGGCAACACGTTCGTGCTCAAGCCCAGCGAGCTGACGCCGCACACGTCGATCCTGCTCATGAAGCTGCTCACCGAGGCCGGCCTGCCCGGCGGCGTCGCCAACCTGGTGCTCGGCGCGGGCCCGGAAGCCGGCGCGCCGCTTTCGGAGCACCCGGACGTGGACCTGGTCTCGTTCACCGGTGGCCTGGCCACCGGCCGTGTGATCGCCGCCAACGCCGCCGCGACGGTGAAAAAGGTGGCCCTGGAGCTCGGCGGCAAGAACCCCAACGTGGTGTTCGCCGACGCCGACTTCGAGACCGCTGTGGACTACGCCCTCACCGCCGTGTTCCTGCACTCCGGCCAGGTCTGCTCCGCGGGCGCGCGCCTGATCGTGCAGCGCGAGTGGCACGACGAGTTCGTCGACGAGTTGGTGCGCCGCGCCGAGCGGATCCGCCTCGGCGGGCCGTTCGACGAACACGCCGAGACCGGACCGCTGATCTCGGCCGCCCACCGTGAAAAGGTCGAGCGCTACGTCGCCACGGCCCTGGCAGAGGGCGCGGTGCTGCGGACCGGCGGCAAGCGGCCCGACGACCCCGAGCTGCGGAACGGTTTCTACTACCTGCCGACGATCCTCGACAACGTCGCACAGGGCAGCCACGCCGTGGTCGAGGAGTCGTTCGGACCGGTGCTCACGGTCGAGACCTTCACCGACGAGGACGACGCCGTGCGCATCGCCAACGACACCCACTACGGGCTGGCCGGCGGCGTGTTCACCAACGACGCCGCGAAAGCACAGCGCGTGGCCAACCGCTTGCGCCACGGCACGGTCTGGATCAACGACTATCACCCGTACCTGCCGCAGGCGGAGTGGGGCGGGTACAAGCAGTCCGGCTTCGGCCGCGAGCTGGGCCCGACGGGCCTGGCCGAGTACACGGAGGCCAAGCACATCTATCAGAACCTGCGTCCCGGTCCGCAGAAGTGGTTCGCCGGCTGACACCCGCGCGCTGAAGAAGCGCCGTCAAGCCCTAGTCCGATCGAGAACCACCGAAAGGACCAGTGCCCGTGAGCACCGACACCGGCGGCCGTGGCAACGCGGACACCAGCGATCAGGAACTCGGCGAGTTCGGCTACACCAACCAGCTCAAGAGAACGCTGGGCAGCTTCCACACCTTCGCCGCGGGCATCAGCTACATCTCGGTGCTCACGGGTGTCTTCCAGCTCTCCTACCTGGGGATCTCGCAAGGCGGCCCCGCGTACTGGTGGTCGTGGCCGATGGTGTTCGCCGGCCAGCTCATGGTGGCGCTGAGCTTCGCGGAGCTGGCCGCGCAGTACCCGGTGGCCGGATCGGTCTACAACTGGGCGAAGAAGCTCGGCAACGGGCACGTGGCGTGGCTGGCGGGCTGGATGATGCTGCTGGCCTCGATCGTGTCCATCTCCGCCACGGCGCTGGCCTACCAGCGCACGCTGCCGCAGATCACCTCGTTCTTCCAGTTCATCGGCGACGGGTCGGGCTCCAGCGACGCGGCCAACGGCGTGCTGCTGGCCACCGTCCTGATCGTGTTCACCACGCTGGTCAACGCGTTCGGCGTGAAGCTGATGGCGCGGATCAACAGCGCGGGCGTGTTCATCGAACTGCTGTTCGCGGTGCTGCTGGTCGTGTTCCTGGCGTTCCACTTCGTGCGCGGCCCCGGCGTGGTCACGGAGACGAACGGCACCGGCACCGGGCACGCGGGCGGCTACCTCGGCGCGTTCCTCATCGCGGCCATCGCGTCGTCCTACGTGATGTACGGGTTCGACACGGCTGCCTCGCTCGGCGAGGAGTCGGTGGACCCGCACCGCAACGCGCCGAAGGCGATCATGCGGGCGCTCGTGGCGTCGTTCCTGCTCGGCGGGCTGATCATCCTGTTCGCGCTCATGGCCGTCGGCAACATCCACGCGCCGGAGCTCGGCACGGTCGGCCTGCAGTTCGTGCTCACCGACGCGCTCGGGCCTGCGATCGGGCGGATCTTCCTGTTCGTGGTGTTCATCGCGATCACCGTGTGCGTGCTGGCCGTGCACACGGCGGCGATCCGCATCGCGTTCGCGATGGCACGCGACAACGCGCTGCCGGGCGGCTCGCGGCTCGCGCGCGTGAGCAAGAAGACCGGCACGCCGGTGCTGCCCGCGATCGTGATCGGCGTGATCGCGATCGCGCTGCTGCTGGTGAACATCAACTCGTCACAGATCTTCTCAGCGGTCACGAGCCTCGCGATCATCCTGATCTACCTGGCCTACCTGCTGGTGACGGTCCCGATGCTGATCAAACGCCTGCGCGGCGGCTGGCCGCGCAAGGACTGCCCGCCCGGGCGCTTCTCGCTCGGGCGCTGGGGCCTGCCGGTGAACGTGCTCGCGGTGCTGTGGGGCATCGGGATGACCGTGAACCTCGCCTGGCCGCGCACGGAGATCTACAACGCGTCCCCGCCGTTCCACTGGTACCTGCGCTGGAGCTCGGTGCTCTTCGTCGGCGTGTTCGCGGCCGGCGGGTTCGCCTACTACTGGTTCGTGCAGCGCCACCGCATCGGGGTTCTGGCCGGCCACGCCTCGGTGCCGTCGTCGGAGCCGTCCGCAAAGGAGGAGTCCAGGTGAACGAGTTCGACTACGTGGTGGTCGGCGGCGGCACGGCCGGTTCGGTGGTGGCGGCGAGACTTTCGGAGGACCCGGGCGTCACCCTCTGCCTGCTGGAAGCCGGACCGTCCGATGTGGACGACGCCGCCGTGCTCGAACTCACGAACTGGATGGCACTGCTGGAATCCGGCTACGACTGGGACTACCCGGTGGAGCCGCAGGAAGCCGGCAACTCCTACCTCCGCCAGGCCCGCGCCCGGGTGCTCGGCGGGTGCTCTTCGCACAACTCGTGCATCGCGTTCTGGGCGCCGGCCGAAGACCTCGACGAGTGGGCGTCGCTCGGCCTCCCGGGCTGGTCGGCGGCGGACATTTTCCCGCTGTACCAACGACTCGAGACCAACGACGGTCCCGGCGAGCACCACGGCCGCTCCGGACCCGTCACGATCCGGTCCGTGCCGCCGCGCGACCCGGCGGGTGTCGCGATGCTCGCCGCGTGCGCGCAGGCGGGCATCCCGACCACGGAGTTCAACTCCGGCAAGACGGTGACCCACGGCGCGAACTGGTTCCAGATCAACGCGCGCGAAGACGGCGTGCGGTCTTCGGCTTCGGTGTCGTACCTGCACCCGATCCTGGACACCCGCGAGAACCTCGAGGTGCGCACCGGCGCGCGGGCCAAGCGGCTGCTGTTCGACGGCCGCCGCTGCACCGGCGTCGAGCTGCAGCACCCCGACCTGATACACCACACGACCGTGACGGCGCGGCGCGAGGTGATCGTGAGCTCCGGCGCGATCGACACGCCGAAGCTGCTGATGCTCTCGGGCATCGGACCCGCCGGGCACCTGCGCGAGGTGGGCGTGGACGTGCTGGTGGACTCCCCCGGCGTCGGCTCGAACCTGGAGGACCACCCCGAGGGCCTGGTCCAGTGGGACGCGCTGCAGCCGATGGTCACCGAGTCCACGCAGTGGTGGGAGATCGGCATCTTCACGTGCACCGAGGAAGGTCTGGACCGGCCCGACCTGATGTTCCACTACGGCTCGGTGCCCTTCGACATGAACACTCTCCGCCACGGCTACCCGACCACGGAGAACGGCTTCTGCCTCACGCCGAACGTCACACGCAGCCGTTCGCGCGGCACCGTCCGCCTGCGCACGCGCGACTTTCGTGACAAGCCCCGCGTGGACCCGCGCTACTTCACCGACGAGCACGACCTGCGCGTGATGACCCACGGCGTGAAGCTGGCCCGTGAGATCGCCGCGCAGCCGGCCCTGGACGAGTGGGCCGGTACCGAGCTCTCACCGGGCCGCGACTGCGTGAGCGACGACGAGATCGCCGACTACCTGCGCAAGACCCACAACACCGTCTACCACCCCGCGTGCACCGCCCGGATGGGCCCCGACGGCGACCCGGAGGCGGTGCTCGACGCCCGCCTGCGCGTGCGTGGCGTCGACGGGTTGCGCGTAGCGGACGCGTCGGTGATGCCGTTCCTGGTGACCGTGAACCCGTGCATCACGACGATGGCCATCGGCGAGAAATGCGCGGACCTCATCAAGCAGGACCGCGCCTACTGACCGATCGTTACCAACCCGACCACAGTCACGGCCGAATGGCTTCGTGGCAACGGTTACGTGCCGCGTGGGGGTCGGCCTGCTTTTGGCCGGATCAGCAACGCGGCGGAGATCGCCACGCGAGCCGGGTTTCCGGTGAGCGGGCACCGTCCACAAGCGCCCGTCCGGAGGCAGTGGAACCGGTCACGACGCCCGTACACTCGGGTCCCCCGGGCCTGGTGGAGGTGTCGTGAGCGGTGGGTCGCTGCGCAGCACGCGCGCGGTCGTCGTGGCCGCCGCGGCGGTGGCGGGCGGGGTGGCCCTCGTGCTGCCGACGGCCCACGCCCTGTCCGACCGGCTGACCGACGCCGCTCCCGGTCCGGAGCTCGGCGTGGCGCTGCGCCTCGTGTGCGCGGTGGCATTGGCCGCGGCGTTCACGCTGGCGTGGGTCTCGCTGCGGCGACACAGCGACGAGCCGCTGGCGTTCGCGACGCTGCCGGGGCTCATCCTGTGCGGCATCGCCGTGCGGTACCTCGTGCGGACGCTGCCGGCGGCGGCCGACGTGTTCCCCACCGCCGAAATCCGGCCGGCGCTCGGCGCGTGGCTACTGCTCGGAGTGGGCGTGCTGCTGACCATAACGGGGCTCGCATCGGGATTCGCGGTGAAGCGCCGCTGACACATTGCCAGAGTAGGCAATGCATACCTAATATCCCGGCCATGACTTCTGGCCTGGTGGGGCGGCGTGGTGTGCTCGAAGCCGCGGTGGGGGTGTCCGCGGGGCTGGCTCTGGCGGCCTGTTCGAGCGCCGAGGAGACCCCGGCCGCGGGCGGTCCGGCCGCGCCGGGCTTCCCGGTCGACGTGCAGGGCGTCGAAGGCACCACGACGATCCCCCGGCCGCCGCAACGCGTGGTGTCGGTGGGCCAGTACCGCGACTCCGACGCGGCCGTCGCGCTCGGCGCCGTGCCGCTCATCACCCCTGACCTGGGCAAGTTCCTGCCGGGCGGGATGTCGCCGTGGCTCAAGGCGAAGGCGGGCGCCCACCCGCCTGAGCTGTTCGCCGACACGCAGCTGCCCTTCGAGCGCATCGCCGCGCTCAAGCCCGACCTGATCCTCGGCACCGACCGGTCCACGCTGGCCCAGGACTACAAGACGCTCAGCGCGATCGCTCCGACGCTGTCGTCCGCCTCCGGGTACAACAAGGACACCTGGCAGGTCACCACACGCCGCGTCGCCACCACGCTGGGCCGGGCTGACGCGGCCGAGAAGCTCGTGACCGACGTCGAAGCCCAGATCAAGGCAGCGAAGGACGCCAACCCGAGCTTCGCCGGCCGCACGTTCACCATCGGCCCGGTCACCGGCGACGGCACGATCACCACGATCACCAGCGCCCAGGACGCGTCCGCCCTGTTCTTCGCGCAGCTGGGCCTGGTGCTCTCGCCGAAGGTGACGTCGCTTCCCCAGACCTCGATCCCGGGCCGCTCGCAGATCAGCCCGGAACGCCTGGACCTCATCGATGCCGACGTCCTCGTGCTCACCTACACCACGCCGGGCAGCCGCGCACAGACCGAGGCGCTTCCGCTGTTCCAGCAGCTCCCCGCCGTGCGCCGCGGCTCGTACGTCGCACTCGACCTGACCACGGCGATCGCGCTGGCGTTCCCTTCGGCGCTGTCGGTGCCGTACGGGCTGAAGGAGGTCGTGCCCAAGATCGCGGGCGCTGTGTAATGGGCCCCGCCTCCGGCGGGGCGTGCGAGATCGCTGTGTCTTTGGCCCCGGCTCCGCCGGGGCGTGCGAGATCGCCTTTGAGCCGGCTTGTGGATTGAGCGGTCGGATCGGCCTGGCGGCCGATCGCACCGCTCAATC